>NZ_AP027728.1:2531184-2847582 GCF_030296555.1 Microbacterium suwonense | reverse complement strand
GCATCCGCACGATCACATCGCCATCCGGCCCGCTGAAGACGTCCCACTGCACATTCGCCGCCATCGGCGCCACCTGCGCCCCGCGCCACGGGTTGTTCTCGTAGGTGAACAGCTCCCCTCCGGCTGCTGCTTCGTGCTGCCTGGCAGCTCGAGCAGCGCGGCCAGCGGCACGATCTCCTCGGCATGGGCGAAGCGGAACTCGGCGGCCGGCGCTTCCTTGCCCGCCGCGACCGCCTCGACGGAGGTGAGGAACGCGTCCACCAGCACGTGCGCCATCCGATATGTGACGTCCGAGCCCGCGAACGCCGGGCCCTTCTTGTAGAAGTCGCCGCCGTCCGAGAGCAGGGCGAAGGTCGCCGCGTCCTCCTCGGACATGTAGGGCGTCATGTCGACGGCGGCATCCTGCTCCATGCCGGGTGCGATGACATACAGCTCGTAGACGTACGAGCCGGCGTCGACCACGCTCTCCAGGTGCTTCTTGCCCTTGCCGTGATCGACCAGGTCGAACTCGCCGTCGTCGATGCGCTTGACGAACTCGGGGGTGAACAGCCTGCTCACGACGTCGCGGGCGGCCGCCGCGATCTCGGGCACCTCCTCGAGCGCGTCCTCGGCATCGCCGAGCTGATCGGAGTCCTCGTAGGCGAGGTAGTCGGGATCGGTGTCGTGGAAATAGAGAAGGTCGCGGTCGTTCGCCTGGGGCTGGATGACGGATGCGAGGTCCGGATCGGCCTTCTCCAGGCCGATCACGAAGTTGTCGGCGCTGTCGACGGCGCGGTCCACGCCCGACGAGACGATGCTGATGGGCGTGCCGTCGGCCACGGCCTTGTCGAAGAGCGGGCCCATCCGCTCGACGGCGCGACGGGCGATGCCCTGGTGCTCCTCGGCTCCGCGCGCGCTCAGCGAGCCATAGCCGATCTCGTCGTGGAGCGCGATGGTCTTCTGGAGATCGGGCCCGAACTGCTCACCCAGCTCGGTGAGCCCGCCGTCCTCGTGCGCGATCTGCCAGAGCTGCCAGAGCAGGTCGTCGTACTTCTTGCTCGACAGCAGCCGCGAGCCGTGTCTGCCGACGTGCTCGATGAGCACGGGCTGGTAGCCTTCGGGCGCCTGCTGGTAGGTCGACGGGTCCTGGAACGGCTCGTACACCGCCTTGGTGCCGTAGAGGTTTCCTGTGGTGCGGAGGGTGGGTTCCGGTGCCGGGCTGGGGGTTCGGCACTCGGCGCCTGGGGTTGGGCGGAACATCCTGCGAGAGCGACGGCAGCCACGACGACGGCCACTGATGCTGATCGACCAAGCCTGCGCGATCGATGGGACATGAGACTCCTCTTCCCCGCCGGGGCGGATTCGCGCGCCCGCTTCGAGGCACGGCCTTGTGCCTCGAACTGCGAACGTCTTTGTCAGGACAATAGAATGTCCTTATTTGCTTGTCAAGAGGCATGACGACTCATCGCCCCGGCACGCGCGTCCGCTCGCGTCGCGGTTCCGAGAGCACTTCCCGTCGCACTTTCTGTCGCTTTCCCCGTGACGCGACGACGATTTCTGCGACGGGGGCGAGGTCAGAGCGCCCGGATGCTCCAGCTCGCGGAGTGCGCGACACCGGGCTCCAGCACGACCAGGTCGACACCGGAGTTGAAGGCGTCCGGCGGGCAGGTCATCGGTTCCACCGCCAGACCACGGCGGCTCGTGGCGGGATCGGGCGTGTCGGCCGTGTGCACCTGCACCCACGGACAGCGCTCGTCCCAGGTCATCGCGACGCCCTCGCCGGAGTCGGTGACGAGCCGGGCCTCGGCGATGCCGTCTGTGCGCGTCAGCTCGGTGAAGGCATGGTCGATGAAGGTGTCGCCGATCCGGCGAGCGCTGCGGAAGTCCCACTCCGGGTGCTGCACGACCGGATGCACGGCGACCGGGCTCAGCCGGTCCGGAGTGACGGTGAGCACTTCGGATGCCGGGAGCATGAGTGTCCACGCATCCACGCCGCCGGCACCGGCGACCAGATAGGGATGCGGCCCGGTGCCCCAGGGGGCGGCATCCGCTCCCAGGTTGCGTCCGGTGACGGTCTGGGTGAGCCCGGCATCCGTGACCCGGTACTCCACCTGCACCTCGACGCGGAACGGATACCCCACTTGCGGGGCGATCACGGTGGTGAGCACGACCCGGTCCTCCGTCGCCTCCTGCGTGGCGAAGTCGGCCCAGCAGACCAGCCCGTGCAGCGCCTGCCCGCGCTCCGGTTCGGTGAGCGGAAGCTGGTGCTCGGCGTCCGCGAAGGCGTAGCGTCCGTCGACGATGCGGTTCGGCCATGGGGCGAGGGTGACGCCGCGGTAGGCGGGACGCACCTGATCGGCCTCGAACGGCACGATCAGGTCGCGCCCGTCGAAGGTCAGGGCGCGCAGCGTCGCCCCGACGCTGGCGATCTCGGCCTGATAGCGTCCGGCGGCGATGGGCAGCCGGCGTCCGGATCGGGGATCGGTCACAGTCCCAGCCTCTCCAGGTAGTGGTTCACGAACCGGCGTTCTGGATCGAGCTCGGCGCGCAGCGCCGCGAAGTCGTCCCAGCGGGGGTATCGGGCGCGCACTTGGGCGCCGTCGAGGGTGGACACCTTGCCCCAGTGCGGCCGCGCCGTCTCCGGCAGCGCCGCCTCGATCACGGGCAGCAGCGCGCGCACGGCCGGCTCGTCGGGGCGCCACGTGAAGTGCAGACCGACGGCATCCGTCCGGTACGCCATGCTCAGCCAGAGATCTTCGGCGGCGACCGTGCGGATCTCGTTCACCAGCAGCAGCGGTGCGATGCGGTCGGCCAGCCCGCGGATCGCCTGCAGTGCCGCCACGGCGTCGCTGCGCGGCACGAGGTACTCGCTCTGCAGCTCGACACCGGCCGACGGGGTGAACTCCAGCCGGAAGTGCGGCAGCCGCTGATACCACACCCCGGGACGCCGCCCTGGTCGGTGCAGGCCACCGCATCGACGCCGAGGATCGGATGCCGCTTGGCATCCGCCGCGACGGACCCGAGTCGCGCGGGAAGATCGCCGGCGAGATCCGCGGCGCCGCGCTGCTTGATCCAGAGCTGGTCGGCCGAGTCGGTGCGCTGCCAGGTGGTGAAGATGCTGACGCTCGTGCCGGCCGAGGTGACCGCATCCAGATCCCCGAGGATCTCGTCCCAGCGGGGGCGGTCGAACACGCGCTGGGCGACCTGATACGTCGGCTCGACGTCGAGCACGAGTTCCAGCACGGCTCCGAGTGCACCGAGGCCCACGACGGCCCCAGCGAATCGCGGCTCGCCGCGGCGCAGGGTCAGAAGCTCGCCGGATGCCGTGAGCAGTGTCAGCTCGCGCACCGCTGAGGCCAGCGATCCGATCGCATCGCCCGAACCGTGAGTCCCGGTGGAGACGGCGCCCGCCACGGAGATGTGCGGCAGTGAGGCGAGGTTCGCCAGCGCCAGGCCCTCGGCCTCGAGCCGCGGCGCGATGTCGCCGTAGCGCAGCGCGCCCGAGACCCGCACCGCATCGCGCTCGGGCGTGACCTCGAACACGCTCGGCAGCTGGTCGAGCGCGATCAGGGTGCCGGTGGTGTCGGCGATGTCGTTGAAGCAGTGCCTGGTGCCCAGCATCCGCACCGGCGATCCGGTCGTGATCAGCGCACGTGCCTCGTCGAGGGTCGCCGGGTGCGCGACGGCACCGCGGTAGCGGACGTTGCCCGCCCAGTTTCGTTCTTCGCCCATCGGGCGCCTCCTCATGATCCGGATCAGCCCAGCGGGTCGGCCAGCAGCCGCTGCATGGCCGCATCCGCCGCGCCGATCAGCAGGCGGTCGGCGCCCAGCGCCGCGGATGCCAGTTCGAGATTCTCCGCCGACGCGGCGAGGGCCCTGGCGCGCACCTCGTCGTCGAAGGCATCCCGATCGACATCGCGCAGGCTTCCGAGGAATCCGCCCAGCACGATCATCGACGGGTTCAGCACATTGACGGCATTGCCGAGAGTGGCGGCGAGGATGCGGCGTTGGCGGCCCGCTTCTGCGATCGCGTCGTCGGATGCCGAGAGAGCGCCGGCCAGCTGCGCATCGTCGGGGGCGACCAGACCGGCGGCGTGCACGAGCCGCGCCCGGTTCACCTCGTCCTCCAGCACACCGCCGTCCACACGGCGATCCGAGGCGTCGGTAAGGCTCGCCGTGGTCTGGCCCCACTCCCCGCGTAGCCGCCCTCGCCGCCGATGAGCCGGCCGTGCAGGATCAGCCCGCCGCCGATGCCGCTGGCGCCGCCGTTGAGGTAGACCACATCGCCGTGCTCGCGGGCCGCGCCGAACAGCCGCTCCGCCCGTGCGCCGAACGAGGCGTCGTTGCCGACCACCACGGGCATCCCCAGGGACCGCTCCAGCGGGCCGGCGATGTCCACATCCCGCCACTGCAGGTGCGGTGCCAGACGCACCACGCCGTCCTCGGTGCGCACCAGACCCGGCACGGCGACCCCTGCGCCGACGATCCGGCAGCCCTGCAGGTCACCGGTGCGCCACACCTCGACCGTGCGTGCGACGAGCTCGACGACCTCGTCCACCCCGGGTCGGTCCACGGCGATGCGCTCGCGCAGGCGGATCGCGCCGCCCAGCGAGACCGCCCCGATCTCGACCGCATCGATCTCGGGGTTCACGCCGAGTGCGACCACATCGGGACTCGGCGCGACGATGGGAGAAGGACGCCCCACCCGCCGGGTCGGGTCGGGGCCGTGCTCGCGGACCAGCCCCGCTTCGGCCAGACGCGACACCAGATCCGACACGGTCGATCGGTTCAGTCCCGTCTCAGCGGTGATGACCGCACGCGATCGTGGCCCGCCATGATGCACGAGACGCAGCACCTCGCCGAGATTGGTGCGCCGCACCCCCTCGACGGTCGTCGCACGATCGTTCATCGTCCCAGGCTATCCATTCCGGCGGGCGTCGCCGGTTCATATGAAAAGCGGGTCACGCGCACGCCACCGCCAAGCCCCTCGGCCCGCCCGCTCACTCGAACGACACCGTCACTCGAACGACATCGCTCACTCGAACGACACCGTCACCAGCCGTGCGTCGTCACCGGTCACCTCGTGCACCGCGCCGGTCAGCCGCACGGTCGCGGGTGCAGTCGCGGTGCCGGGAAGCGTGCGCTGCTCTCGTGTCCGCTGGTTCGAGATCGCCCCGCCGGTGGCGTCGGCCGCACCGGATGCCGGGGCCTGCGCCTCGGCGTGCGCCGCCGCCCAGACCCGCAGCTCACCCGGCTCGACCACGCGCACCATGCGCCGGTCGCTGAACGCGAAGCGGGCGGCGGGCACGTCGAAGTGCACCCGGCGCTGCTCCCCCGGCGCCAGCTGCACGCGGGCATAGCCGATCAGCTGCGTGACCGGACGGGTCACGCTCGCGACCAGGTCGCGACCGTAGAGCTGCACGATCTCGGCAGCGGCGACCTCGCCGGTGTTGCGCACCGTCACGGATGCCGTGAAGCGGCCATCCGTCGCCGCCTCGGCCTGCACGTGCAGGTCGTCGTACGCGAAGGTCGTGTACGACAGCCCGAACCCGAACGGGCGCAGCGGAGTCGGGTCGGTGGAGGTCACCTCGGACGGGCCGCCCAGCGGCGGATGCAGGTAGCTGTACGGCTGCGATCCGGATGAGCGCGGCAGGCTCACCGGCATCCGACCCGACGGCGCGACCGCGCCGGTCAGCACGTCGGCGATGGCCTCGCCGCCGGCCTCGCCCGGGAAGAACGCCTGCAGCACCGCGGCGGGCCGCGGCTGGTCGCCGTCCAGCGCCCAGTCGATGGCGTAGGGGCGCCCGGTGACGAGCACCATCACCACGGGCGTGCCGGTGGCGACCAGCGCCTCGATCAGCTCGCGCTGCACTCCGGGCAGGTCGAGCGACTCGACGTCGTTCCCCTCGCCGACCGTGCCGCGTCCGAACAGCCCCGCCTGGTCGCCGACCACGACGACGGCGACATCGGCATCCGTCGCCGCACCGACCGCGGCCTCGAACCCCGAGCGGTCATCGCCCTCGACCTCGCAGCCGGCCACGTGCACGATCTCGGTGTCCGGCAGCGCAGCGATCAGCGCCTCGCGAACCGTCGGGATCTCGAATCCCAGCACGTACCCGGGGTGGTGCGCCAGCACGTGGTTGGCGAAGGAATAGCATCCCTGCAGCGCGGCGGCGCGATCGGCGTTCGGGCCGACCAGCGCGATGCGGCGCGCGGTGCCCGCCAGCGGCAGGGCGCCGTCGTTCGCCAGCAGCACGAGCGATTCGGACGCCAGCCGGCGCGCCACCTCGCGGTGCCGTGGAGTGTCCAGGTCGATCTGCGCGGGCGGCTCGTCGGCGAAGGCGTCGTCGTCGAGCAGACCGAGCTGCTCCTTCTGCCGCAGAACGCGGATGACCGCACGGTCCAGGTAGGCCTCGTCGAACAGCCCCGCACGCACCCGCTCGACGAGCGGGGCGAGGTAGGCGTCGCCCGAGGGCAGCTCCACATCGATGCCGGCGGTGAGTGCCAGCTCTGCGGCCTCGCCACGATCGGCGGCCACCGCGTGCATCACCTGCAGGAACGCGACCGCGAAGTAGTCGGCCACGACCACGCCGTCGAACCCGAGTCCGTCGCGCAGCAGGCCGGTGAGCAGGGCGGGATCGGATGCCACCGGCACCCCGTCGATCTCGGCATAGCTGTTCATCACGCTGTGCACACCGCCGTCGCGGATCGCCATCTCGAAGGGCGGGAGGAACACGTCGGCGACCTCGCGCGGGCCCGCCGAGACCGGCGCATGGTTGCGGCCGGCCTTCGAGCCGGAATAGCCCAGGAAATGCTTCAGCGTGGCGTGCACGCCGGTGGACTGCATCCCCTCGACGTACGCCGTGCCGACGGTGCCGACCAGGTACGGGTCCTCGCCGATGCACTCGTCCACGCGGCCCCAGCGCGGGTCGCGCACCACGTCCAGCACGGGCGCGAGCCCCTGATGGATGCCGAGCGCCCGCATGGACTCGCCGATCAGCACCCCCATCTCCGCCACCAGCTCAGGGTCGAAGGCTGCGCCCCAGGCCAGCGGAGTGGGGAAGGTCGCCGCCTTCCACGCCGCCAGCCCGGTCAGGCACTCCTCGTGCACGAGCGCGGGGATGCCCAGCCTGGTCTCGCTCTTCAGGCGCCGCTGCTCCTGCCAGAGCCACGCCGCCCGCTCGGCGGGATCGACCGGACGGGTGCCGTACACGCGGGTGTAGTGGCCGATGCCGTCGCGGGTGATCTCTGCGAGCGCGCCCGCCGACTTCGACATCTCGTTCTGCATGGGCGCGACCACGTCGCCGCCCTGGTCGAGCCAGTAGCCCACCAGCTGCGCGGCCTTCTCCTCGAGCGTCATCTCGGCCAGCAGCGCGTGCACGCGCTCGGAGGCAACAGGGAAGGCCGGGATCTGCGAGGTCATGGAAGATCTCTCCGTGGTCGTGTCGTACAGCATCCGTCAGCCCTTCACCGCACCGGTCAGTCCGCCGACGATGCGGCGCTCGAACAGGCTGAAGAAGGCCAGCGCGGGCAGCATCGACAGCGAGGTGTACGCCAGCACGCGGGCGGTGTCGACCGAGTACTGCGAGGCGAAGTTCTGCACGCCCAGCGGCAGGGTGAACAGCGCCTGGTCGCTGAGGATGAACAGCGGCAGGATGTAGCCGTTCCACGACCCGACGAACGCCAGGATGCCGACGGTGATCACACCGGGCAGGCTGAGCGGAACGACCATGCGCCAGAAGAAGCCCAGCCGCGAGGCGCCGTCGATCGATGCCGCCTCTTCGAGCTCCTTGGGGATCGCCCGCAGGAACGGCACCAGGATGATGATCGTCGTCGGCAGTGCGAAGGCGATCTGCGGCAGGATGATGCCGGCCAGGCTGTTCACCAGCCCGAGGTTGCGGATCAGGATGTACAGCGGGGTGATCGCCACCGTCACCGGGAACATCAGCCCTGCCGCGAACACCGCGTACATGATGCCGCGCCCGCCGAAGTCATACCGCGCGATCACGTAGCTGGCCATCACGCCGAGCACGACCGCACCCGCGGTGGTGCCGACCGCCGAGATGGTGGAGTTGAGCATCGCGACCCAGAACTCCGAGCTGGCCAGCACGTCGCCGTAGTTGCCGAGCTTCCACGGTGCGGGGAAGCCTGAGGGGTCGAGGGTGATCTGCGAGTTGGTGCGGAAGCCGCCGATGATGACGTACAGCACCGGGGTGATGCAGATCGTGATCAGCACCAGCGCGACCAGGTACACCGCGGGGCTGCCCCATTTGACGCCGGAGTCGCTGGTGCGACGGCGGCGGTTCGGCGTGATCGCCCGGACGGCGACCCGCGTGTTCAGGCTCTCGGCGCTCATCGGCGCCTCCTTCCGCTGTCCCCGGTGACCGCGCCGTCGGTGTCGCGGCGCAGCACGAAGCGCTGATAGATCAGGGCGACGATGAGGGTGATGATGAACAGCATCACGGCGACGGCGTTGCCGTATCCGTAGCTGCCGGCCAGGTGGCCGTTCTGGTACATGTAGGTCGCCATCGTCGAGGTGCCCGCCGTGGCGGCGATGTACTGGCCCCAGATGATGTTGACCAGGTCGAACAGCTGCAGCGAGCCGATGATCGACAGGAACGCCCAGATGCGGATGGTCGGACCCAGCAGCGGCACGGTGATGCTCCACTGGATCTTCCAGAAGCTCGCGCCGTCGATGGCGGCAGCTTCGTACAGCTCCTCGGGGATGGACTGCATGCCCGCGAGCATGAGGATCACCGCGAAGCCGAGGTACTTCCAGGTGATGATGATCATCAGCGAGCCCATCGCGATCGCGGGATCGGAGATCCAGGACTGCTGCAAGAAGCCGAGACCCCACTTCTCGAGCAGGGAGTTCAGCGCGCCGGCATCCTGCAGCATCAAGCTCCAGCCGATGCCGACGATGACCTCGGAGATGACGTACGGCACGAAGATCAGCACGCGGATGACGGAGCGCCCGCGGATCTTCTGATTCAGCAGCAGGGCAAACAGGATCGCGACCGGCCCCTGCAGCAGGAGCGAGAGCACGACGATGATGCCGTTGTGCAGCACCGCAGCGCGGAAGGTCTCGTCCTCCCACATCATCTTGTAGTTGTCGAGTCCGATGAACTCGGTGGGCCAGCCGAAGCCGTTCCACTTGAAGAAGCCGTAGAACGCGGCCATCGCCACCGGGAGGATGACGAAGCCGACGAACATGATCAGTGCGGGTCCTGAGAGGAGCGCGATCTCGCCGCGCTTGCGCCAGTCGGCCCGCGGCGAGCGCCGCTCCGGGGCGGGCGTGGAGCCCGCCCCGGAGAGGACTTCCTCTCAGACACCGTCATGCTCTGCGGTGCCTGGGTGTCGTGCATGCTCCGGTCAGCCCCTCGCCTGGGCCTTGACGACCGTGTCGATGAGCTTCTCGGGGCTGCCCTGGCCGGCGAGCATCTCGACAACGCCGGTGTTCAGCGCGTTCCCGACGTTCTGGCCGAGGGCGGTGTCCAGCCACAGCGCCACGTACGGAGCCTTCTGGTAGGCCTCCATCAGCGGCTTCAGCGAGGGGTCCTCGACGGCGCCGGTGGCGTCCTGGTTGGCGGGGATGGTCTGGAACGCGACCGCGTACTTCTCCTGCCATTCCTTCGACGAGACGAAGTTGAGGAACTGCTCGCAGGCTGCCGGCGAGTCCGCCGAGCAGGAGTAGCCGTCGACGCCGCCCATCATCGCGCCGGGTGCTCCGTCGCCGCCGTTGACCTCGGGGAAGGGGAACCAGCCCAGGTCGGGCAGCGGCTTCTCGTCGGGGGTGAGGCTGGCGATCACGCCCACGTCCCAGGCGCCCATGAGCTCCATGGCGGCCTTGTGGTTGGCCAGCAGACCGGCCGAGGAGTTCGCGCCCTCCTGCGGGGAGGTGGTCAGGAAGCCCTTGTTGAACGGCTCGATGCCGGCGAAGTCCTGCAGGTTCTGTGCAGCGGTCAGCCAGCACGGGTCGGTGAAGTCGGCCTTGGTCGCCAGGTTCTCGATCAGGTCCTGCCCGCACGCGCGCAGCGAGAAGAAGTAGTACCAGTGCGCGGCCGGCCAGGCGGCCTTCGCGCCGAGGGCGATCGGCTGGATGCCGGCGTCCTTCAGCTTGCCGACAGCGGCCTCGAGCTCGTCCATCGAGGTCGGCTCGGAGGTGATGCCGGCCTGCTCGAACAGGTCCTTGCTGTAGAAGAAGCCGCCGGGGAGCACGGCGCTGGGCATTCCGTAGATCTTGCCGTCGACGGTGAAGGCGCTGAACGGCGCATCGCCGAACGCGGTCTTGACGTCGTCGTCGATGAGACCGGTGAGGTCCTTGACCTTTCCGGCGTCGACGATGTCGGCGAGCTTGCCGCCGCCGCGCGCCATGAAGATGTCGGGCATGTCACCCGAGTTGACGGCGGTCTGCAGCTTGCCGTCCATGTCCTCGTTCTGGATCGAGGTGATCTTGATGGTCACGTCCGGGTTCTCCTTGGAGAACGCGGCGGCCGCGTCGTCCCAGTACGCCTTGCCGTCACCGGTGGTCGAGTTGTGCCACATGGTGAGCGTGGTCTTTCCATCGGCGCTCGGGCCGTCCGTGCCGCCTGAGCAGCCGGTCAGTCCCAGCATCCCGACGGTCGCGACGGCCGCCGCCGCAGCGACCCATGCCTTGCGGATCTTCATGCTGTGTCTCCTCTTCGAGTGGTTCAGCGCGTACGGCCCCATTTGTTGCCGGCTGCACCCAATGTGCTTTCGGGCCCTACTCTGACATCTCGAGGCTATCGTGTCAATCGTTGTCGATAACGTTTTCGAAACCGTTATCGCTCAGTATGCTTGGAAGATGATGCGCCGAACCACCATTCACGACGTCGCTCGCGCCGCCGGCGTCTCCGTGGCGACGGTCTCCAAAGCCATCAACGGCAGGGATGGCGTGGCCGCCGCGACGCTGGCGCATGTGCTCAGCGTGGTGGACGAACTCGGCTACGAGAGCTCACTGGTGGCCACGTCGATGCGCCGGCACCGCACCAACGTCATCGGCGTGCTCGTCGCGGAGTTCGAGCCCTTCGCACTGCAGCTGCTGAGCGGAGTCTCGACGGCGCTGCAGGGCACCCGGTACGACGTGCTCGCCTACGCCGGCAGCATCTCAGCCGGTGAGCACCGCGGCTGGGAGCGCCGGTCGCTTTCGCGCCTGGGCGGCACCCTGATCGACGGGGCCATCATCGTCACCCCGACCTCCACGCCCCCCGAGACGTCGGTGCCCATCGTGGCGATCGACCCGCACGCCGGCCCTGACGGGCCCGCCACGGTGAGCGTGATCAACCTGGACGGGGCACGAGCCGCCACCGAGCACCTGGTCTCGCTGGGGCACCGGCGCATCGCGCATCTGCGCGGACGCACCGACCTGGAATCCGCCCAGCAGCGCGAGAAGGGATATCGCAGCGCGCTCGAGGATGCCGGCATCCGCTTCGACCCCACCCTGGTGGCCGATGGCGGATACCGCACCGCCGACTCCACCGCCGGCGCGCACGCCCTGCTGGAGCTGCCGGAGCCGCCCACCGCGGTGTTCGCCGCCAACGACCTCTCGGCGATCGAGATGATCCGCGTCGCCGCCGAACACGGACTGCGGGTACCCGACGATCTCTCGGTGATCGGCTTCGACGACATCCCCAACGCCGCGGCGCACACGCCGCAGCTCACGACTGTGCGCCAGCCGCTGCCCGAGATGGGCGCGGCGGCCGTGCGCGTGCTGCTGACGATGCTCGACGGCGGAGAGTACGAGCACGTGCGGATGCCGGCTGAGCTGGTCGTGCGCGAGTCCACCGCCCCACCGCGGGCCTGATTCCGCCGATTCTTCGCAGGAACGGGCATTGCATCCGTGCTTCGCTCTTGATATGTTTTCCTTAACAACAATTCATCGATGTCGCTGAAGGCGGATCACCATGTCACTCACTCCCACCAAGGCGGACCGGTTCTCGTTCGGCCTCTGGACCGTCGGCTACAACGGAACCGACCCGTTCGGCGGACCCACCCGCAATGCACTCGACGTCGTGCACGCCGTGGAGAAGCTCGCTGAGCTCGGCGCGTACGGCCTGACTTTCCACGACGACGACCTGTTCGCGTTCGGATCGACCGATGCCGAGCGGCAGAAGCAGATCGATCGGCTCAAGGGCGCCCTGGCCGACACCGGCCTGATCGTTCCGATGGTCACCACCAACCTGTTCAGCGCACCGGTCTTCAAGGACGGCGGCTTCACCTCCAACGACCGGCAGGTGCGCCGCTACGCGCTGCGCAAGGTGCTGCGTCAGCTCGACCTCGGCGCCGAGCTGGGTGCGAAGACCTTCGTGATGTGGGGCGGACGCGAGGGCGCCGAGTACGACTCCGCCAAGGACGTCCGCGCAGCGCTGGAGCGCTACCGCGAGGCCGTCAACCTGCTCGGCGACTACGTCACCGACAAGGGCTACGACATCCGGTTCGCCATCGAGCCCAAGCCCAACGAGCCCCGCGGCGACATCCTGCTGCCGACCCTCGGTCACGCGCTGGCGTTCATCGAGTCGCTGGAGCGTCCGGAGCTGGTGGGCCTGAACCCCGAGGTCGGCCACGAGCAGATGGCGGGCCTGAACTTCGCGGCCGGCATCGCGCAGGCGCTGTACCACGGCAAGCTGTTCCACATCGACCTGAACGGCCAGCGCGGCATCAAGTACGACCAGGATCTGGTCTTCGGCCACGGCGACCTGCACAACGCCTTCGCGCTGGTCGACCTGCTCGAGAACGGCGGCCCCGGCAACACGCCCACCTACGACGGCCCGCGCCACTTCGACTACAAGCCCAGCCGCACCGAGGATGAGAACGGCGTCTGGGACTCGGCCGCCGCGAACATGCGGATGTACCTGCTGCTCAAGGAGCGGGCAGAGGCGTTCCGCGCCGACCCCGAGGTGCAGGAGGCTCTCGCTGCGGCGAAGGTCGCCGAGCTGTCACAGCCGACGCTGAACGAGGGCGAGAGCTACGACGATCTGCTGGCCGACCGCAGCGCCTTCGAGGACTTCCAGCCGGACGCCTACCTGGGCGGCAAGGGCTTCGGTTTCGTGCGGCTGCAGCAGCTGGCGTCCGAGCACCTGATGGGCGCCCGCTGACCCAACCGGTCCCTTCGCCGAGACCCCTCCTCGTCGTCGAAACCCCCGCGCAGCAGCGCATCTGCTGAGGGGTCTCGACGGTGCTGAGGGGTCTCGGCGTCAAGAACATGAGATGAGAGGATGCCGGGCATGGCATTCGTGATGGGCGTCGACTCGTCGACGCAGTCCTGCAAGGTCGTGATCGTGGACACCGCGACGGGTGAGGTCGTGCGCACCGGGCGTGCGTCGCATCCGGAGGGCACCTCCGTCGACCCCGACGCCTGGTGGGATGCTCTGCAGTCGGCGATCACGGATGCCGGTGGGCTGGCAGACGTGGAGGCCTGGTCCATCGGCGGGCAGCAGCACGGCATGGTCGCGCTGGATGCATCCGGTCGCGTCATCCGCGACGCACTGCTGTGGAACGACACCCGCTCGGCCGGTGCCGCGGACGACCTCATCGCCGAATTCGGCGCCGCTGAGCTCGCCCGGCGCACGGGCCTGGTGCCGGTGGCCTCCTTCACGATCACCAAGCTGCGCTGGCTGCGCGACGCGGAGCCAGGCAATGCCGAGCGGGTCGCCGCCGTCGCGCTCCCCCATGACTGGCTCACCTGGCGACTGCGCGGCTTCGGGCCGGAGAACCCCGGCTCGACGAACTGGTCACCGACCGGTCGGATGCCAGCGGCACCGGCTACTGGAACCCCGAGACCGGTGAGTACGATCGCGAGCTGCTGATCGCCGCGCTGGGGCACGATGCGGTGGCGCCGCGAGTGCTCGGGCCGTCGGATTCGGTCACGGATGCCGAAGACCGGCGGGTCGCCCCGGGAGCCGGGGACAACGCCGGGGCTGCGCTCGGTGTCGGAGCAGGCCTCGGAGACGTGGTGGTGTCCATCGGCACCAGCGGCACGGTCTTCGCAGTCAGTGAGCGGCCGGTGCATGACAGCACGGGAACGATCGCGGGCTTCGCGGATGCCGCCGGCCGGTTCCTGCCGCTGGTCGCGACGCTCAACGCCGCGCGGGTGCTCGACGTCGTCGCGCGCCTGCTCGGAGTGGATCACGACGAGCTGTCCCGCCTGGCACTGACCGCCTCATCGGGCGCCGACGGCCTGACGCTGCAGCCGTACTTCGAGGGCGAGCGCACACCCAACCTGCCGGATGCCACCGCCACGCTCAGCGGCATGACCCTGGCGTCCACGACCCGTGAGAACCTCGCCCGTGCAGCCATCGAGGGCATGCTGTCGGGGCTCGGCGCGGGCCTGGACGCACTGCGCGAGCAAGAAGTGCCACTCGAACGCGCCCTGCTGATCGGAGGCGGTGCGCAGTCCCAGGCGGTGCGCGAGATCGCGCCGGCCGTGCTCGGCATCCCCGTCGAGGTTCCCGCCCCGGCCGAGTATGTCGCCCTCGGAGCCGCCCGCCAGGCGGCATCCGTCCTCACCTCCCGCTGAGGAGACTTCCCTCCGGGCACGAGACTTCCCTCCGGGCACGAGACTTCCCTCCGGGCCTGAGACTTCCCTCTGGGCGCGAGACTTCCTTCGCAGCACGAGACACGTGCGCACACGTGCTGTCTCGTGCTGGAAGGGAAGTCTCGTGCTGGAAGGGAAGTCTCCCGCCCGCTCAGAGCCCCCGCCCGCTCAGAGCCCCTGCGCGAGACGGAAGTAGGCCTGGTTCCAGCGGACCTGCTTCTGAAACTCGGGCAGTGTCGTCGCCTCGTCGATGACGAGCAGCTCGATCCCCGACATCTCGGCGAAGTCGCGGAACGCCTCGATCCCCACGGCGGTCGACATCACGGTGTGATGCGCGGCACCCGCGGTGAGCCAGGCAGCGGCGCTGGTGTTGAAGTCGGGGGCCGGCTTCCAGACCGCACGACCCACCGGCAGCTTGGGCAGCGCCGCGCGCGGCTCGACGTTCTCGACCACGTTCGCGGTCAGGCGGAACCGGTCGCGCATATCGCTGAGGGCCACGACCACGGCAGGACCGGGGTCGGCGGTGAAGACCAGGCGCACCGGATCGTCCTTGCCGCCGATGCCGAGCGGGTGGATCTCCAGGGTGGGCTTGGCCGAAGTGAGCGAAGGCGACACCTCGAGCATGTGCGCGCCGAGGATCAGCTCGTCGCCGGGGGTCATGTCGTAGGTGTAATCCTCCATCAGGCTCGCCCCACCCGGCAGGCCGGCGCCCATGACGTTCGCGATGCGCACGAGCACGGCGGTCTTCCAGTCGCCCTCCGCCCCGAAGCCGTAGCCCTCGGCCATCAGCCGCTGCACAGCCAGGCCGGGCAGCTGCTTCAGCTCGCCGAGGTCTTCGAACGAGGTGGTGAAGGCGCCGAAGCCGCCCTCCTCCAGGAATGAGCGCAGCCCGAGCTCGATCGCGGCGCCGTCGCGCAGGGACTGGTGACGATCGCCGCCGCGGCGCAGCTCAGGCGCGACCTCGTAGAGCTCCTCGTATTCGGCGACGAGCGCGTCGATGTCGGCATCAGACGCCTGCGCCACAGCATCCGCCAACTCGTTCACGCCCCAGGTGTTCACCTGCACGCCCAGCCGCAGCTCCGCCTCGGTCTTGTCGCCCTCGGTGACGGCGACGAAGCGCATGTTGTCGCCGAAGCGCGCGAGCTTGAGCGAACGGGATGCCGCCAGGCCCGCCGCGGCGCGCTGCCAGATGCCCAGCTCCTGACGCACCCGTGGATCGCTGGCATGACCGACGATGGTCTTGCGCGGCACGTTCAGGCGGGTCTGGATGTACCCGAACTCGCGGTCGCCGTGCGCGGCTTGGTTCAGGTTCATGAAGTCGAAGTCGATGTCGGCCCAGGGCAGCTCGACGTTGGCCTGGGTGTGCAGGTGTGCGAGCGGCTTCTGCAGCGCATCGAGGCCGGCGATCCACATCTTCGCCGGGCTGAAGGTGTGCATCCAGGCGACCACGCCGATCACGCGGTCGTCGGCGTTGGCCTCGAGCATGATCCGCTTGATGGCGGCGGAGTCGGTCAGCACCGGCTTCCAGACGATGCGCACCGGCACCTCGGATGCCGCATCCAGCACGTCGGAGATGCCGCGGGACTGCTCCGCGACCTGCGCCAGGGTCTCGGGGCCGTACAGGTGCTGGCTGCCGGTGAGGAACCAGACCTCGTAGCCGTCGAGGGAGGTGGTGAGCGGAGTGCGGGTCATGAGGATTCCTTCGGTGTCACGTTCCCGAGAGGGGTCGGGACGGAGGGTGGGATGGGGCGAGGTCAGAGGGAGTCGACGGCGGCGGCCTCGATGGCCAGGCCCGCCCGGTAGCGGTCGAGATAGGTGGTGAAGCCGGCGACGTCGCCCGGGTCGGGGTCGACGACGGAGACGGATGCTGTCGCGAAGACCTCCTCGCCGAGGTAGGCGTCCAGGCTCTTCTGCGGCGCATGCTGCAGATACGAGGCGAGCACGGCGATGCCCCAGGCCCCGCCCTCGGATGCCAGCTCGCCGACAGCGACCGGTGCACCGAGTGCGCCGGCCAGGAAGCGCTGGGCAACGCCCGCGGTGCGGAACATGCCGCCGTGGGCGAACATGCGGTCGAGCCCCACGCCCTCCTCCGCGAGAACCTGCATGCCCAGCGCGAGGGTGCCGAACACGCCGTACAGCTGCGCACGCATGAAGTTCGCCAGGTTCAGGGCGCTGTCGGGCGTGCGCACGAACAGCGGACGCCCCTCGGAGAGACCGGCGATCGGCTCTCCGGCCAGGTGATTGTAGGCGATCAGGCCACCGGCATCCGGCTCTCCTGCCAGCGCCTCGCGGAACAGCGCCTCGAAGGCGGAATCGTCGCTCACCGGCTGCCCGGCCGCTGCGGCGAACCGCGTGAACATGCCGGCCCAGGCGGCCAGTTCGCTGGCGCCGTTGTTGCAGTGCACCATGGCGACTGCATCCCCGACGGGGGTGGTGACCAGATCGAGTTCGTGATGCACCTTCGCCAGCGGTCGCTCGAGCACGACCATCGCGAAGATGCTGGTGCCCGCCGACACGTTGCCGGTGCGCGGGGCGACGGAGTTCGTGGCGACCATGCCGGTGCCGGCATCGCCCTCGGGCGGACAGAGCGGGATGCCGGGCTGCAGCACGCCGCTCGGATCCAGCAGCGCCGCGCCCTCGGCCGTGAGCGCGCCCGCATCCGCTCCCGCGGGGAGCACGGCGGGCAGCAGCTCGCGCACGGATGCCGGAAGCCGCCCCGCCACGAGGGTGTCGCAGGCCTGCAGCATCCGCTCGTCGTAATCGCAGGCGGTCGAGTCGATCGGGAACATGCCGGATGCGTCGCCGACGCCGAGCACCCGCCGCCCGGTCAGCCTCCAGTGCACGTACCCGGCCAGGGTGGTGACGAAGTCGAGCTGCGGCACGTGCGGCTCGGCATCGACGACGGCCTGATGCAGATGCGCGATCGACCAGCGCAGTGGGATGTTCACGCCCAGCAGTTCGGTGAGCTCCGCCGCCGCGACGGTGGTGTTCGTGTTGCGCCAGGTGCGGAACGGCACGAGCAGGTCTCCCGACGCGTCGAACGCGAGGTAGCCGTGCATCATCGCCGAGACGCCGATGGCGCCGAAGGTCTCGGGACGCACGCCGTAGCGGTCATGCGCGTCGGCGACGAGGTCGGCGAAGGCCGCCTGCAATCCCGCCCACACCTCGTCCAGGCGGTACGTCCACAGGCCGTCCTCGAGCCGGTTCTCCCACGAGAACGATCCGGTGGCGAGCACCTCGCTCGGGTCGGAGCCGATCAGACAGGCCTTGATTCGAGTGGAGCCGAGTTCGATGCCCAGGCTCGTGCGACCGGCGAGGATGTCCTCGCGCGCGGATCCCGGCCGAGTGGTCATCGCCGAGTGTCCGAGTTCTGCCCGTAGACGTTCTGGTAGCGGTCGTACAGGCTGTCGATCGCCTGCTGCGGGATGGGGATCAGCGGCCCGGCCTCGCGGGCGTGATGCACGGTGCGCGCGACGTCCTCGACCATGACTGCGGCCTTGACGGCGTCCTTGGCATCCGCCCCGATCGTGAACGGACCGTGGTTCTGCATGAGCACGGCGCGGGAGCGGTGCCCGCTGAGTGTGTCGACGATGCCGCGGCCGATCGAGTCGTCGCCGATGATCGCGAACGGGCCGACCGGGATGGGCCCGCCGAACTCGTCGGCCATCGCGGTGATGACGCAGGGGATCTCCTCGCCGCGTGCCGCCCATGCCACCGCGTAGGTGGAGTGAGTGTGCACGACGCCGCCGACCTCGGGCATGTGCCGGTACACGTAGGCGTGCGCAGCGGTGTCGCTGGACGGCGAGCGGTCGCTGCCGGGAGTGCCCGGGATGACGTTGCCGTCCAGGTCGCAGAGGATCATGTTCTCGGGCGCCAGATCGTCGTAGCTCACGCCGGAGGGCTTGATGACGAACAGGTCGGCGCTCGGATCCTCTCCAATGCGAACCCGGCCGGACACGTTCCCGCCGGTCCATACGACCAGGCCGTAGCGCACCAGCTCACCGTGCAGGCGAGCCACATCGGCTCGAACCGCGGCGATGGCCGCGTCGATCTCAGGACTGAACGTCATCATCGGATCCTCTCGGGTCGTCCATCGACGGACTGTGACCGGTCACAGTCATTGTCTCATCGCGCCGGGGCGAGGTCAATCCCCGTGCTCGTCCGCCCCGCGTCCCGAGTCGCCCGGCCTTCAGGTCGCAATGGATGTCGCCTGAGGGGCTGGCGGGCGGCATCCATTGCGACCTGGACGGGCGGGCGGACTGCGGGCGGGCCGGTCAGCGCTGGGGCGGTGCGACCGATGCTCGGTGCACGAGCACGGGGGCGACCGGCTCGGCGGCATCCGTTCCCGCATCGACCAGCCGGGAGACGGCGAGCCGGGCGAGCTCGGCGAAATCCTGCCGCACGGTGGTCAGAGCCGGCGCGTAGAAGGCGGCATCCGGAACGTCGTCGAAGCCGACCACGCTGACATCCTCGGGAACGCGGATGCCGAGCTCGCGCAGCCCGCCCAGCAGCCCGAGCGCCATCTGATCGTTCGCGGAGAACACCGCCGTCGCCCCGGATTCCGCGATGATCGCGGACGCGTCGTGACCGGATCGCGCCGTCCAGTCCCCCGACACCACGGGCCCCGGCGCCAGGCCGCGCGCGGCGAGCTCCTGTGCGAAGCCGGCCTGCCGCGCCTCCGCCTCGAGCCAGTCCGCCGGCCCCGCGAGGTGCGCGATGCGGCGGTGCCCAGCATCCGCGAGGCATCCGGTGGCCAGCCGCGCCCCTGCGACCTGATCGACGGCCAGCCCGCGCCCGTCGCGCCCGGCGGAGTGCAGGGTGACGGTCGGTATGCCGATGTCCATGGCATCCAGCGTCTGCAGCGTACGTGCGTGCGGCGCGACGACGACCAGCCCGTCCACTCCCTGACCGAGCAGGTGCTCGATGGCCTCACGCACCGTGTCTTCGCCCGTGGAATCGGCGAAGACGGCCGAGACCCAGTAGCCGGCGGAGCGCGCCGCGGACTCGATGGCCTCGATGCTGCGCGACGGCCCGTAGTGCAATGCGGCCTGAGCCAGCACGCCGATCGTGCGTGAGCGGCGCGTGCCGAGGGCGCGTGCCACGTTGTTCATCCGGTAGCCGAGCTCGCTGACGGCCGTCAGCACGCGCTCTCGCGTCTCCGGCGCGACGTCGGGATGCTCGTTCAGCACACGCGAGACGGTCTGCCGCGACACCCCAGCGCGCGCAGCGACATCGCGCACGCCCACGCTGCGGGCCCTGAGACCGGTCACGCGCACGAGTCTAGGCCCGGCCCGGGCCTTCTGCGAGCACGAGCGGCCGTCAACGGCACCCCCGCGCCCGCAGCATCTGCCCGGACCGCACTATTCCTTCCGACGGGTCACCGCGCGCTGCAGCAGCACGAAGATCAGCAGGATGCCGCCGGTGATGATCGTCGTCATCTCAGGCGGGATGCCGCCGTCGCGGGTGATCAGCACGTTCATCAGGCCCAGTACCAGAGCACCGATCACCGAACCGAGCACGTAGCCGTACGCGCCGGTGAGCACCGTGCCGCCGATCACGGCCGCGGCAATCGCGTCGAGCTCCCAGCCGATGCCGGTGATGTTCTGAGCCGTGCCGAGCCGCGAGGTGTACAGCACCGCCGCGACGCCCGACAGCGCGCCGCTGATCACGTAGACGAGCACTTTGGTGCGCTGCACGGGGAGGCCCATCAGCAGCGCCGAGCTCTCGGACCCGCCGATCGCGTACACGGTGCGACCGGTGCGGGTGCGATGCAGCACGAAGAAGGCTGCCAGCACGACCAGGATCGCGATGATCACCGCGGGGGTGATGGTCAGATCGTTGACCTTGGGGCCGTCGATGAGCTTGATCTTGTCGCTGATCCAGCGGATCGGCGACTCTTCGGGCAGCCGCTCGGGCTTGGTGCTCAGCAGCGATGCCAGGCCTCGGCCCAGGAACATCATCGCGAGGGTCGCGATGAACGGCTGCACGTTGAAGTAGCGGATCAGGATGCCTGAGACGAGTCCGAACAGGGCACCGAAGCCGATCATCGCCGCGACCACGATCAGCGGGTGCCAGCCGGCGTTGGCCAGCATGACGCCGGCCACCGACGAGAACGCGATGATCGAGCCGACCGACAGGTCGATGCCGCCGGTGATGATGACGAACGTCAGCGCCACGGCCAGCACGATGAGGTGCGCGTTGTTGATCAGCAGGTTCGACAGCGTGCTGGCCTGCACGATCTTGCCGTACGCCGTCTCGCCGTAGACGATCATGCCGACGAAGATGACCACCGAGGCGATGGTCGGCAGCACCGACGGATTCGCGGTGATCAAACGGCGGGCGCGCGCGAGGAGCCCCTGGGTCGCGCTGAGCGCGGGTGTCGCAGTCGCGGTGCTCATGCCGCCACCTCCTCTTTCGGTGCCTCGGCTCTCGGAGCGGCGACCGCCCTCTTACGCCGCTGGAACCAGGCGCGCACCCGTTCGGACTGCAGCAGGCAGATCACGATGATCACGATGGCCTTGAACGCAGGGGTGGCCGACGAGGAGACACCGAGGAACAGCACGGTCTTGTCGAGCGTGGCGATCAGCAGCGCGCCGACGAACGCCCCCGAGAGCGAGAACTTGCCGCCCATCAGCGAGGCGCCACCGATCACGACGGCGAGGATCGCATCGAGCTCGAGCTGATAGCCGGTGCGGGAGATGTCGACGGTCATCACGCTGCCCACCGACATGATGCCGGCGACACCGGCGAGCACGCCGCTGAGCACGTAGGCGGTCAGCAGCAGACCCTTGGGCTTGATGCCCGCCATGCGACTGGCCCTGGGGTTGATGCCGATCGCCTCGATCATCAGACCCAGCGCGCTGCGGCGAACCACCCAGCCGACCGCGATGACCACGCCCAGTGCCAGGATGAACACGACCGGGATGCCGATCACATAGCCGTTCGCGATCCAGCGATACGGGTCGTTGGATGCGGCAGTGTTCTGCCCGCCGGTGATGACCTTGGCGACACCGCGTCCAGCCAGCATGAGCACGAGGGTTGCGATGAAGGGCTGCAGCCCGACGTACGCGATGAGCACGCCGTTGACAGCACCCAGGATGCCGGTGATCAGCAGGGACAGTCCGACCGCGGCGAGCGCGGCGCCGAGCGATGACGAGTCGCCGACGCTGTTCAGGAACTCCATCGACACTGCGCCGGAGACGGCCATCAGCGAGCCGACCGACAGGTCGATGCCCGCCGTGGCGATCACCAGGGACATCCCGATCGCGATCATCATGATCGGAGCCGCCTGCCGCATGATGTCGATCAGGTTGCCGACGAGGTTGCCGTTGTTGGGGTTGATGGTGATGGCGAGGTAGCCCGGATCCTTCAGCACGTTCAGCGCGAGCAGCGCGATGATGGCGACGATGCCCCAGAAGAACGGCTTGCGGATCAGGTCGCGCCAGAAGGATGTGGTGGTCGCGGCGTTCATCGCGCCTCCTGCTCTGCGGTCTTGTCGGCCTCGGCGATCGCGTCGGGCTCGTCTGTCGTCTCGGCGATGGTATCGGGCAGTGCGCCCTCCGCGTCATCGAGGCTCTCGGCAGCCGCCTCGGACCCGTGCGCGGCGATGACGTCGACGATCTCCTGCGCGGTGACCTCGGGCCCGTTCTGGATCTCGCCGATCTTGCGGTGGTCCTTCAGCACGACGATCCGCTCCGAGAGGCGCACCACCTCCTCGAGCTCCGAGGAGACGAACACGACGGCGACGCCGTTCTCGGCGAGTTCGGCCACGGCTTCCTGGATCTCGGCCTTCGCGCCGACGTCGATGCCGCGCGTGGGCTCGTCGAGGATCAGCAGCTCGGGTTCGGTCGCCAGCCAGCGACCGAGCAGCACCTTCTGCTGGTTGCCGCCGGAGAGGTTCTTGATCATCCGGGTGGGATCGGCGGGGCGAACGTTCAGTTCGGTGATGTACTTCTCGACGATGGCATCCTGCTCCTTGCGCGGGATGGGCCGCGCCCAGCCGCGCTCGGCCTGCACGGCGAGGATGATGTTCTCACGCACCGTCAGATCGCCGATGATGCCCTCGTCCCGGCGATTCTCGGTCGAGAACGCGATGCGCTTGGCGAGCCCGTCGGCGGGCGATCTCATCTCGACGCGGCGCCCCTTCAGCGTGATCGTCCCCTCATCGGGGCGGTCGGCGCCGTACAGCAGCCGGGCGAGTTCGGTGCGCCCAGCGCCGAGCAGACCGGCGAAGCCGACCACTTCGCCGGGACGGATGTCGAGATCGGTGGGCTCGACGGCTCCGCGACGGGCGACGCCGGATGCCGACAGCAGGGGCTCTTCGTCGGCGGCCCGCGGCGCGGTGCGGCGGTTCCCGCCGAGCGACTTCAGCGCGTTGAGATCCTTGCCGATCATCTTCGAGATGAGGGCGTGCCTGTCGAGCTCGCGGGTGAGGTACTCACCCACGTATTTTCCGTTGCGCAGCACCGTGAGCCGGTCGCTGATCGCGTAGATCTGATCAAGGAAGTGCGAGACGAAGAGGATGGCGACGCCCTGATCTCGCAGGGTGCGCATGACGGCGAACAGGCCCTCGACCTCGGCGGCGTCGAGGCTGGAGGTCGGCTCATCGAGGATGAGCACCTTCGCCTTGATCGCCATGGCGCGGCTGATGGCCACGAGCTGCTGCACGGCGATGGAGAGCGTGGAGAGGGGCTTGTGGGTGTCGAGGTGCTCGAGCCCGAGTCGGGCGAGTGCAGCTGTGGCGGCGCGGTGAGTGGCACGCCAGTTGACGCCGAAGGGGCCGCGGATCTCGTGGCCGAGCATCACGTTCTCGCCGATCGACAGGTTCGGCGCGAGGTTGACCTCCTGGTAGACGGTCGAGATGCCGGCATCCTGGGCATCGCCGGTGCCGCTGAAGCTGCGCTGCTGGCCCGCCACCACGATGGATCCGGAATCGATCCGGTAGACACCGGTGAGCGCCTTGATGAGCGTGGACTTGCCGGCGCCGTTCTCACCCATCAGCGCATGGACCTCGCCCGGGAAGAGGCGGAAGTCCACGCCGTCGAGGGCTTTCACGCCGGGGAACTCGATGGAGATCCCCTGCATCTGCACGATGGGCGGTTCTTCGGTCATCGCCGTCTCTCTCGTCTTCGTGGACAGGTGCCGGGTGACGCGTGCGCCGCGTCACCCGGCATCCGATCAGTACTTGCGGTCCGCGAGCACGGCCTTGGCCGCGTCGGCCGAGTCGAACGCCTGGCTCGGAACGATGATGTATGAGTCGACCTTCTCGCCGGCGAGCGCCTTCTTGACGACGTCGACCGCGGTCTCGCCGAACAGCGGGTTGTACTCGTGCACGTAGCTGAGCTTGCCGTCGGCGAGCGCCTGGATGGCGTTCTTGGTGCCGTCGATCGTGGCGATCTTGATGTCGGTGCCGACCGTCAGCCCGGCCTCCTCAGCGGCCTGTGCGGCGCCGAGGCCCATCTCGTCGTTCTGCGCGAACACGAACTGGATGTCGTTGTTGTTGGCCTTGAGCATGGTCTCGAGGACGCTCTTGCCCTCTTCTGTGGACCAGTTGGCGGTCTGCGCGTCGACCTTCGTCAGCGGAGAGTCGCCCAGGCCTTCTTCGAAGCCCTTGTTGCGCTCATTGACGACGCCCACGCCGGCCGGACCCTCGAGCACGACGTAGTTGCCGCCGTCGGGGAACGTCGCTGCCGCCCACTCGCCGACCTCCTTCGCCACCTCGACGTTGTCGGGGGCGATGCGGGTGACGTACAGGCTGGTGTCGTCGGGCTCGATGCCGCGGTCGAGCAGGACGACCGGGATCTCGGCCTCCTGCGCGAGCTTGAGCGAGTCCTCCCAGCCGGTGGCCTCGGTGGCCGACAGCAGGATGACATCGACCTCCTGGTCGACGAACGCGGTGAAGCTGTCGATCTGCGACTTCTGATCGAGGTTCGCCGCGGGTGCGTAGCTGAGCTTGTAGCCCGCCTCCTCGGTGAACGTGTCCTTGATGTTCTGCTCGTTCGCCTGTCGCCAGCCGCCCTCAGGGCCGACCGCCACGAAGCCGACCGAGATCAGGTCACCGGAATCGCCGGAATCGCCGCTCGCGCCGTCGTCGCCGTCTCCGCTTGCGCACGCCGTGAGGCCGAGCGCGAGCGCACCGACGGCTGCGAAGCCGAGTACCGCGCGGATGTGCTTCTTTGCAGACATTGTTCTCCTCCTCGAGAGACCGGGGCGCTGCCCGGGTGGACCTGATGCGGCCCTGGTGCTGAGGACCCTCGGATGGGGTTCTGTCAGGGATGTTACCGGGAACATTTTTCGGAACACAAGGAGGTTCGAACAAGTCACCTTGTTCCGTTACCTAAACGTTGTTACCGCGCACATCGACTCCGGCGTCCGGCTCCAGCTCCGCGGCGATCATCTCCACGACGGTGTCGACCGTGACACCGGGGCCGTTGCTGAGTTCGCCGATCTTCTCGCGATCCTTCAGCACGACGATGCGGTCGCTGAGCCGCACGACCTCCTCGAGCTCCGAGGAGATGAAGACGACCGCCACGCCGTCACCGGCGAGCTGGCTGATCCGCCGCTGGATGTCGAGCTTGGCGGCGATGTCGATCCCCTTGGTCGGCTCATCGAGGATCAGCACGTGCGGCCGCACGGCGAGCGCACGTGCCAGCAGCACCTTCTGCTGCGTGCCGCCGGAGAGCTGCTCCACCGGACGGGCGAGATCCGCCGGATCCAGATGCAGTGCGTCGACATAGGCATCGATGAGGGCGGACTGCTCGGCCTGGGAGACCGGTCGCGTCCAACCGCGCAGCGCCTGCAGCGAAAGCACGATGTTCTCGCGGGCGGTGAGCTGCGGAATGATCCCATCGATGCGGCGGCTCTCGGTGGTGACGGCGATGCGTCGGCGCAGCGCCGCCGACGGCGTGCGCAGCGAGACGCGTTCGCCGCCGACCCAGAGCTCTCCGCCGTCCGGACGGACGACGGAGCCCAGAAGCGAGGCGAGCTCCGTCCGCCCCGAGCCGCGCAACCCTGCCAGGCCGACGATCTCGCCGCGGTGCACCTCGACGTCAGTCGGCATCAGCTCGCCGCGGCGGCCGAGACCCTCGGCGCGGAGCACCGGCTCGCCATCCGACGTGTAGTGATGCGCCTTGCGCTCCGAACCGAGCGCGCGGAGGCTGTTGATGTCCTTGCCGAGCATCTGCGAGATCAGGTCGGCGCGCTCCAGATCGCGAGTGGCGTGCTCGCCGATCTTGCGCCCGCCTCGCAGTACCGTCATCCGATCGCTGATGGTGAAGGCCTGCTCGAGGAAGTGCGAGATGAACAGGATCGCCACGCCCTGGTCGCGCAGCCCGCGGATCACCCGCATCAGCGTGGCGACCTCGGCCTGGTCGAGACTGGACGTGGGCTCGTCCAGCACCAGGACGCGGGGGTCGTCGACCACTGAGCGCGCCAGCGCGACCAGCTGCTTCTGGGCGGACGAGAGCCGTGACACGGGGCTGCGCGGGTCGAGATCGTCCAGACCGAGCCGGACAAGCGCCTCCACGGCATCCACCCGGGTCTGCCGCCAGTCGATGCCGAACCGTCCTCGGCGCTCGCGACCGAGCATGACGTTCTCGGCGACGCTGAGATTGGGGCTCAGCTGAGCCTCCTGGAACACCGTGGCGATGCCCGCTGCCCGACTCTCGGCGACGCCGGAGAAGCGCCGTTCCTCGCCGTCGACGATCACCCGGCCGGCAGACGGGCGGCGGGTGCCGGTGAGCACCCCGATCAGCGTCGACTTGCCGGCACCGTTCTCGCCCATCAGAGCGTGAACCTCTCCGGCGAACAGCCGGAAGTCGACGCCGTCGAGCGCACGCACCCCGGGGTACTCGACGACGATGCCGTCGAGCTGCACCACCGGGTCGATGACGCGCATCAGCGCACCTCCCGGGCCGCCGCGGTCGATGCGCGTACGACGATCTCGGTGGGGATGCGAGTGAACTGCGGGATCTCGCGCTGCTCGATGGCCGCGCGCAGCATCTCCACAACCGCGCCGCCGAGTGCGTGGAAGTCCTGGCGCACCGTGGTCAGCGGCGGCACGAAATGGCGGGCGAGGGGAACGTCGTCGAAGCCCGCGACACTGATCTCGCCCGGCACGTCGAAGCCCCGCTCGTGCAGGCCGTGGATCAGACCGATCGCCGTGTCGTCGTTGGCTGCGAAGATCGCCGTGTAGTCGGGCAGCCGCTTCAGCCCCATCGCGAAGTCGTAGGCGAAGTCGGCCGACCAGTCGCCGACCACGATCGGGCGCTCGCGGATGCCCCAGGATTTCGCCCTGGCGTGGAAGGCGCGCTCGCGGGCCCGCGCATCGAGCCAGTCCAACGGGCCGGAGATGTGCAGGATGTCGCGGTGCCCGAGTGCGACTAGATGGTCGACGACGAGCGTGGTGCCCTGATGCTGGTCCAGAGACACCGTGAGAAAGGTGGGATCGGCATCCGCCTTGACGACGAGCATGGGAACGCTCATCGAGACCCGGCGCAGCGCGGCGATCGACGATGATCTCGGCGCGACCATGCAGATGGCATCGACGCCCTGCGTGATCAGACCGTCGACGGCGTCCTGCGGTGTGAGCGGATCGCCCTCGTGCAGAGCGATGGGCGTCACCGAGTAGCCGGTCGCGCGGGCCGCCAGCTCGACGGCACGCAGGATGCTGGTCGGGCCGAAGGCGACCGCGCTCTCGACGATCACGCCGATGCGCTGGGTGCGCTGGGTCGCGAGCGCCCTGGCGACCAGGTTGGGCCGGTAGTCGAGCTCCTCGATCGCCTCGAGCACCCGCCGCCGGGTCTCGGGCTTGATGTTCGGATGGTCGTTGAGCACCCGCGACACGGTCATGTGCGAGACGCCCGCGATCGACGCGACCTGACGGATGTTGGGTTTGTCGGAGCCGACGTTCGCCATGTCACCTCCGTCGGTCGCGCGTGGCGCTATGTTACCGGGAAACCTCCCCGCCGCTCGAACGCCCGGACCCGCCGGGCCGTGAGTGCCTGGGCTACTCCCGTCGCACTTTCCGTCGCTCGCGTGGGCGCGGAGTCGACGGAAAGCGCGACGGCGGCGCCGGCGAGACGCAGCAGAGGACGCGTCATGGCTGCCGTCACGACAGGGCGAGCGCCGACCACGAGACCGGAGGCAGTGTGACCGTCAGCAGGCCGTCTGCGAGGGATGCTCCCTCGAGGGCCTTGAGCCCGACCCGGTTCTGGTCAGCCAGAGTGTTCTTCGCGTACACGTCGTCGTCCCACAGCGTGACGGCCTCGTCGATCGACGAGACGCCGAGCTCGGCGACCTCGATCGTCACGGAGATCGACTCGCTCTGGCTGCGGTTCACCAAGAACACCGCCGAGCCCTCGGCATCCGTCGCGACCACCGAGTCGACCAGCGGCGCATCGCCGTGCACCTTCGTCTCGTACGTGCCGACCTCGATGCGCGGCTTGATGATCGCGCCCTTCGCCAGACGCGACGTCACCGAGAACGGGAAGAAGGTGGTCTGCCGCCACGCGTCGCCGCCGGGCTCGGTCATGATCGGTGCGATCACGTTGACCAGCTGCGCGAGCGATGCCGACGCCACCCGATCGTGGTTCTTCAGCAGGGTGATCAGCAGGTTGCCGAGCACCACGGCATCCGCCACCGAGTAGACGTCCTCGAGCTGCCGCGGGGCGTAGCGCCACTCATCGTTGACCTCATCGGACTCCCTGTGCTCGTCGAGGTACCAGATGTTCCACTCATCGAAGGAGAGCTTGATCTTCTTCTTCGAGCGCAGCTTGTTTCCGACGTGGTCGGCGGTGGAGACCACGGTCTCGATGAAGTACTGCATCTCCAGCGACGAGGCCAGATACGAGGCGAGGTCGCCGTCGCGCTCCTGGTAGTAGGCGTGGCAGGAGATGAAGTCGACGTGCTCGTAGGAGTGCTCGAGCACCGTGCGCTCCCAGTCGCCGAACGTCGGCATCGACGAGCCCGACGAGCCGCACACGACCAGCTCGAGCGTGCGGTCCGCCGCCTTCATGGCCTGTGCGGTGCGGGCGGCGAGCTTGCCGTAGTCGTCAGCGGTCATGTAGCCGGTCTGCCACGGCCCGTCCATCTCATTGCCGAGGCACCACATGCGGATGTCGTGCGGCTCGACGGTGCCGTTGGCGATGCGCTGATCGCTGAGCGCCGTTCCCGAGGGGTGGTTGCAGTACTCCAGCAGGTCGAGCGCGGCCTCGATCCCGCGGGTGCCGAGGTTCACCGCCATCATCAGCTCGGAGCCCGTGAGCTTGAGCCAGCGGGAGAACTCGTCGACGCCCACCTGATTGGTCTCCAGCGAATGCCACGCCAGATCGCGGCGCACCGGACGCTGCTCTCGCGGGCCCACCGAGTCCTCCCAGCGGAACCCTGAGACGAAGTTGCCGCCGGGGTAGCGGATCGTGGTCGTTCCGAGCTCGCGCACCAGCTCGACGACATCCATGCGGAAGCCGTCCTCGTTGGCGGTGCGGTGGCCGGGCTCGTAGATGCCGTCGTAGACGCACCGACCGAGATGCTCGACGAACGAGCCGAAGATGCGCCGATCGATCGGAGCGACGACCGCCTCGCGGTCGATGGAGATGCGTGCCTGGGTCACGGTGTTCCTTTTCTGGGTACGGGCCGGCTCGGCGAGCGCGGCGAGGGGGCTCAGGGATTTCCATCACGTTGCATGAGCGCCTTCGCCCCATTCTACAACGTTGTAGAATTATTGTGAACGAACCCCGCCGGGCTGTCAACCGCGAACTCCACTCGGGTTCCGGATGTGGTCAGCGTGCCGGAGCGGACTCCCGCTCGAGGATGCGGAAGTCGCTCAGCAGGGTACGCGGTGCGGCATCCGTCTCTCCTGCTATGCGTGCGAGCAGCGTCGAGACGGCGGTTCCCGCGATCCAGTCCCTCCCGGAATCGACCGTCGTCAGCGAGGGGATGGAGTAGGCGGTTTCGTCAAGCCCATCGAATCCGACTACGGCGACGTCTTCGGGCACGCGGCGACCGGCTTCCTGCAGCACGCGCATCGCACCGAGTGCGAGTGTGTCATTCAGCCCGAACACGGCATCGAAATCAGCGCCGCGTGCGAGCATCTCGCGCATCGAATCCGCACCGTTGGCGCGGTGCCACAGCGTTGCATAGCCGACGACATCGTCGTCATAGCCAATACCGGCGGCGTCCAGCGCCTCACGGTAACCCTGCAGTCGCA
This sequence comes from Microbacterium suwonense, assembly GCF_030296555.1. Taxonomy (NCBI): domain Bacteria; kingdom Bacillati; phylum Actinomycetota; class Actinomycetes; order Micrococcales; family Microbacteriaceae; genus Microbacterium; species Microbacterium suwonense. Next base: position 2,817,844 of record NZ_AP027728.1, on the reverse strand, counting down.
GGGCGGCCGAGCCGATCACTTCGCCGTCGTGCGCGCCGATGACGGCGATGCGACGCCGACCGAGCGAGATGAGGTATTCCGTCGCGGCGCGTGCGGCCTCCACATTGCGCATGGTGACATGATCCGTGGGCCCGTCGAAGATGCGCTCGCCAAGGAGCACCATCGGATATGAGACGTTCAGCGCGGCGACGTCCTCCTGGCCCATCCCCAGCGGACTGAAGATCAGACCGTCAGTGAGCTTGAGCCGGGGGCTGCGCAGCAGTTCGAGCTCCCGATCGCGATCACCGCCGGTCTGCTCGACCAGCACGACGACGCCGGCAGCCTCGGCCTCGCGGATCACCTGTGCCGCGAGTTCACCGAAGTAGGCTAAGCCCAGGTCCGGCAGGGCGAGTGCGATCGCGCCCGTACGCCCCGACCGCAGGTTCCTTGCGGTGAGGTTCGGGGTGTAGCCGAGCTCGGCGATCGCGCGCTCGACCTTCTCGCGAGTGGTTGGCCGGATATGCGGATAGTCGTTGATGACGTTCGACACGGTCTTGATCGAGACCCCTGAGAGCCTCGCGACATCGTGCAGCGTCACGGCCATACGACTCCTCCCTGACCCTCGAAAGCCTACAACGTTGCATTCGATACGCAGTCTGCGGCATGCCACACAGACGACGACTTGCTCACTTGAGCCCCGTGCTGGCGACGCTCTGGATGAACCGCCTCTGGAGCACAAGGAACAGGATGGCGAGTGGTGCCAGCCCGATGAGCGATCCCGCCATCATGACGCCGTAGGGGATGATCCCGTCAGGCCCCGTCAGGACGGTCAGTCCCGACGTGATCGTGCCCATCTGCTGATCCGTCGTCAACACGAGAGGCCACAGAAGGTCGTTCCAGTTGTTGACGAAGGTGTAGATGCCGAGTGTGACAAGCGCGGGCACGGCATTCGGCAGCACAACGCTTCGGAAGATCCGCAATTCGGATGCTCCGTCGATGCGAGCGGCATTGTCGAGATCGCGCGGCAGGGAGAGGAAGAACTGCCGCAGGAAGAAGATGCCGAAGGCGTCCGCGGCACGAGGGGCGATGAGTCCCGTGTACGAGTTGATCCATCCGAGATCCGCAACCAGCTGGTAGACCGGGATCAGGGTCGCTTGAAACGGCACCATGAGGCTGGCGACGATCGCGATGAGCAGCAGCCTGCTACCCCGAAAGTCGAGGCGCGCCAGCACGTACGCCGCGAGCGAGTCGAACACGAGGGCGAAAACGGTGACCCCTCCCGCGAACACGAAGCTGTTCAGGATGAGGCGCGCGAAGGGCAGATCGGTGAAGATGCGGGCGAAGTTGTCGAGCGTCCATGCGTTCGGAGCGAGTGTGGGTGGAAACGCGTTGACCTCGGCAACCGGCTTGAATGCCGTGAGCGCGATGATGATGATCGGCAACAGGATGAACGCGGCGATTGCGAACATGCCGGCGAAGAACAGCCAGCGGGTGAGATGACCGGCCAGGCGGCGGGTAAGCATGTTCATGGTCAGCTGGCGTCCTTCTCACCCCGAGCAGTGATGGCGAACTGCACCAGGCTCAGCAGCAGCGTGGCGATCAGCAGCACGTACGACAGTGCCGAGGCGAAGCCGAGTTCCAGGTCCTTGAAGCCGGACTTGTAGATCTGCATCACCACTGTCTGAGTGCTCTGGTACGGGCCTCCCCGGTCAGGATGTAGATCTGGTCGAATGCCTGCAGCGCGGCGATGGTCGCGATCACGAGCACGAAACCCGTCGTGTTACTCAGTAACGGCACAGTGATGTTGATGAACCGCGTGATGGGGCCGGCGCCGTCCATCTTGGCCGCTTCGTACAGACCCTGTGGTATCTCCTGCACGCCGGCAAGGAACACGATCATGTAGAACGGAAAAGTCTTCCAGACTGCGATCAGCACGACTGTGGGCATCGCGAGAATCGGATCCTGCAGAACGTCGCCGATGCGGATCCCGAAGGATTGCAGCCAGTAGTTGAGGAGTCCGACCTGTGGGTCGAGAAGGTACTGCCACGCGAAGGCGGCCACAGCGAGCGAGACGATGAACGGCAGGAAGAGGCCGGTACGGAACACCCCGCGAAGCGGAAGCCTGGGGCTGTTCAGCGCGAGTGCCAGCATGAGTGCCAGGACGACGACGATCGGCGTGAACAGGATCGTGTACAGGACCGTGTTGCCCATCGCCCGGACGATATTGGGCTCGGTGAACACCTTGAGATAGTTCTCGAAACCGACCCATTCTTCCTGCCCGAAACCGCTGGCGTCGGTGAACGACAGCCGCAACGCGGCAAACATCGGCCAGAACACGAAAGCGACGAGGATCGTCATGGCGGGCAGCAGGAAGGCGACGATCGTGACCCGCCGTTTTACGCGTCCGCGCAACGGGCCCCGACCTCCGATCTGAGGCGGCGGACGGAACCGTCGATTGCTGGTGAGCGTCATTGCCGCTTCCTCGTACAAGCGGTGATGACCACCGCGTCTCCAACGTTGTAAATGACAGTAGAGCCGAACCGCGTTCGGCGTCAAGTCGGCATGCGCACCCGTTCAAGCTGGCACTTGACAAGGTCGTGACCGATCCCGCACTATGTGATCACAACGCACTTACAACGTTGTAAAACCCGAAGGCGAGAGAGTGTCGCCGTTCCCGACAGTGGAGTCGACTCATGGAGGTCCAGTACCGATGAAGAAGGCAATCACCGCAGCAGCCGTCATGGGCGTCGTCGCGCTCGCAGCATCCGGTTGCTCCGCCAGCACACCCGTCCAGGAAGGACCGATCAAGATCGACTTCTGGCACGGCTACACCGAAGCAGATGGCAAGGTTCTCAACAGCCTCGTTGACGAGTTCAATGCGTCGCAGGACGAAGTCGAGATCACCACCTCCACCAAGCCCTGGGCGACATTGCTCGATACCGCGTTGCCGGCGCTGAGCTCGAAGACCGGCCCGCAACTCGTGGCATTGCCAGCTGAGAATGTGCCGGTTTGGGCCTCGAAGGGCGCCCTGCACGACCTGGACGATTGGTATGGCGCCGCCGACAGTGGCGCCGATGTCCTGAACGAGAGCGCTGTCGCAACCGGCATCGTCGACGGCAAGAACTACGCGGCACCACTCAGCTTCACCCCGCTCACGATGTTCTACAACACCGCAATGTTCACCGAGGCAGGCGTCGAGGTCCCGACGACCTGGGACGAGTGGGTGGCCGCAGCCAACGCATTGACGATCGATGAGAACGGCGATGGCACACCGGAGCAGTACGGCCTCGCCCTGCAAGATCACGGAACAGTGGGCAACGGCGTCTGGCCGTCTCTGTTCAAGAGCGGTGGCGGCGATGTCGTGACGACTGACGGTGAGGTCGTCATCGACTCACCGGAGAATATCGCCACCCTGAGCTACTGGCGAGATGCACTGGCGGAGGGGAACTTCTCTCCGACGGGGCTCGCCGGCGCCGATGCCGATGGACTGTTCAGCGCCGGAAAGGTCGCCATGACTCTCGCAGGCCCGTGGATGGCAACCGTCTCGGAGTCCTCGAATATTGATTTCGGCATCGCTCCGCTGCCGGCGGGTCCTGCTGGAGTCAAGGCCTCCGCACTCGCGGTGGATCTGAGCATCACATCGCAGGCCACGGAACAGGAGAAGGCGGCGGTTCAGACCTTCCTCACGTGGTTCTACCAGAAGAAGAACATGATCACGTGGTCGCTCGCATCCGGTTGGCCTCCGCTGACGAGCGAAGTCACGCCCGATGATGTTGCCGAGAACGAGGTCGTCTCAGCTCTGACCGAGCAGGCGCCGAACGGCGTGGCGCTCCTGCCCGGCGTGATCCCCTCAACCGATGTTCTCACTGCCATGGACACAGCGACGCAGAAGGCCCTGGCCGGTGGAGACATCGCCTCCCTGCTGGGCGCCGCTCAGAAGGAGATGGAGTCCGCGCTCGCAGACTGACCCCCGAGCATCGTGGGCCGGACCTGCGCACCGTACGATACGGCGTGTGGTCCGGCCCTGTGCTACCTCCCTTTCCGAGACACGACCCAAAGGACGACACATGCGCTGGTTCGAAGACGGACGCCTCCGATTCGCCGTAGGAGTCGAAGACACCTTCATCCCCCAGACGAGAGCTGGCGAGCGCGCATTGGACGAGTACGAGCTCATGCAGCACTACCGCTTCTGGCGCCAGGATCTCGAGTATTGCGCGCAAGCGGGAAGCGAGATGGTTCGTTGGGGCATCCCCTGGTACCGGATCGAACCCCAGCCCGGCGCATGGGACTGGGACTGGCTGGATCGCGTCGTCGATGCCTTCGAAGAGCTGGGGCTCGATCTCGTGACGGATCTGATGCACTACGGCACTCCGCTCTGGCTCGATGGCCAGTTCGTGAACCCCGACTATCCGAAACGCGTCGCCGACTATGCCGCAGCGGTGGCTGACCGCTACCGAGGCCGCATCCGCCATTACACGCCATTGAATGAGCCGCTGCTCAACATCATGTACTGCGGCGAGTTCGGGCAGTGGCCCCCGTACCTCACGGGCGATCGTGGTTTCGTCGATGTACTTCGCGGCATCACGCAGGGAATCGTGACGACGCAGAACGCGATCGCCACCATCGACAGGGATGCCGACTTCGTCCACGTCGAAGCCTCGTTCCGATTCGCCGGTGATGTCGCCGCTCACGAGAAGACTCACGAGCACCTGCGCCATCGCAGGTTCATCGTTCAGGACCTCGTGATGGGTCGCGTCGATCAGGATCACGCCCTGTTGCCCCATCTCCAGTCGCAGGGTTTCACGGATGCGGATCTCGACTGGGCGCGTACGCACACCGCCCAGCCCGATGTGGTCGGGGTCAACTACTACCCGCAGCATTCGACGGAGGTCTTCGAGCGCGATGTCACGCGCACCGGAGGTCCTCGCGACCTCCGTCCGCGTCTCAACGCGGGCACAGAGGGGATGAAGGACGTCCTGACATCCTTCGCCGAACGCTACGGCAAGCCCGTCTTCCTCACTGAGACCAGCTATACCGGCACGGTCGCCGAGCGGATCACATGGATGCAGGAATCGGTCGCCGCCGTGGAAGAACTGCGAGCGGAGGGCATCGATGTCGTGGGCTACACCTGGTGGTGCATCACGGACATGATCGAGTGGTCGTACCGGACCGGCGACAAGTCACCGATGAACTACCTGCTGACGATGGGCCTGTGGGCGCTCGAGGAGGAATCGGATGGCACTCTTCGCCGCACAAGGACTCCAGTCGCGGATGCTTTCCACCGTCTCGCGACGCGTCCCCGCTGATCAGCATCCCTCCCCACCCTCGAGACTTCCCTTCCCGCACGAGACTTCCCTTCCCGCACGAGACGGCACGTACGCCGTGCAGTCTCATGCCGTAAAGGAAGTCTCGAACCACGGGAAGGAAGTCTCGCACCCCAAAGGAAGTCTCACGCCGCGGAGGAGGCCTGACAGCATCGGGTTCCCCGATTGTTATCGTGGTGGGGGCGGCAAGGAGACCGGTGGAAGAGCGAGCAGACGACCCGCGCGTGTGGCGTGCACCGTCGATCATCGATGTCGCGCGTGAGGCCGGTGTCTCGGCGCAGACCGTGTCCCGGGTCGCGAACGGCATGGACATCGTGCGGCCCACCACCAGGGACAAGGTCCTCGCCGCGATGGATCGGCTGGGCTACCGCCCGAACTCCGCAGCACGCGCGCTGAAGTCCGGCCGGTTCCGCACGCTGGGCGTGATCATGTCGGGGCTGTCCAGCTACGGCAACATGCGCACGCTCGAAGCCATCGCGAACGAGGCGGCCAAAGAGGGCTACTCACTGACTCTGACTCCGCTGTGGACCATCGCGAAGGCCGGGTTCTCCGGCGCATTCGCCCGGCTCGCCGACCAGGCCGTGGACGGCGTGCTCGTGGTGCTCGAGGCTCACGAGCTGCATGAATCCGATCTTGAGCGCGTCGCCGGCATGCCCACCGTCGTCGTGACCGCGGGCGACTCGCATCCCTACCCCTCGATCGACATCGATCAGACGCAGGGTGCACGGCTTGCCACCGAGCATCTCCTCGAGCTCGGCCACGACACGGTATGGCATATCAGAGGCCCTGAGGACTCGTACTCCGCCGACGATCGTGCCGCGTCATGGGCCGCCACGCTGCGCGCGCACGGCCGCGAGGTCCCGCCCGTCATCCCGGGCGACTGGAGCACGGCATCCGGCTATGCGGCGGGGCGGCAGCTGGCCGCCGATCCGACCGTCACCGCCGTGTTCGCAGCGAACGACGAGATGGCTCTCGGCGCTATGCGCGCGCTGCGCGAAGCCGGTCGGGGCGTTCCCGAGTCGGTGAGCGTGGTCGGCTTCGACAACATGGGGATGGCGGCCGACTTCCAGCCCCCGCTGACCACCGTCCACCAATTCTTCGACCGCGTCGGAACGGCCGCCGTCGGCATGCTCATCGACCAGATCGAGCACCGCCGCCGCACGCCGCCCGGGCTCGTGGGGACTGCTCTCGTCACACGCGCCAGCACCGCCCCGCCTCCGGCCACACAGCCGCCCCGTTGACGGCGAGCCCGCGCGCCGCGCCCAGCCGCCGCGCCCGCCCTCCCCGCTGACGGATGCTTCAGTCAGCCGCAGTCCGGATGCCGCAGAACGCGAACCGGAAGACGAGCTCGCCGGTGGGCAGCAGGTGCTTCTCCAGCGGACGTGCACCCCAGGAGTCGTCGCCGGCCACGCCGCGGCGCATCAGCGCCGGCCGCACGATCGTGCGGTGGATAGGCGGCAGCTCGTTCGGATGCAGTGCGCTCTCGATCTCGGCGGGCGTCCAGCTCAACGCCGAGAACTCCATGGTCGGCTCGCCCTCGAAGCGCAGGCCGAAGCCATCGGCATCCGTCACCTCCGCCCAGCGCACCCCCGTGCGGTTCCCCGCCTCCTGCGGACGGATGTAGGGGGTGAGCATGTCGGCGACCCGTCGATCGTAGATGCCCAGCCGCGCCCCTTCCCGCCGGTCGACGTAGCATTCCTCCGGTCCCTCGCCGTACCAGCGCAGCCGGTCGTACTCGGCGGGCATCGCGATCATGGTCGAGAACTCCGGCATCTCGGCCATGCCCTCGGGCACATGCATCCGCTGAGTCACCTCGACCCGGCCGGTGCCGTCGATCAGGTAGCTGAGATCGCAGTGCGTGACGGGGGTGGTGGGCAACTCGTACCGGTAGCCGATGCGCACGCCGCCGGCTTCGACGTCGACGGAGATGTCGGCCGGTTCGTGGAACCGGCTTGCACGGCCGTAACGGCTCGCGAGCAACCACTGCCCCTCGTCGAACGGACCTCCCCAGCCGCGCTCGTTCGCGGTGGGCGCGTGCCAGAAGTTCGGGGTGACGACGCCCTTGAGCAGCTCACGTCCGCCGGTGCTCGTCTCGCCGAACCGGTAGGAGCCCAGGCCGTTGAAGATGCGCGAGAAGAGCACCTGGAAGCCGGAGCCGTGCACGCCGATGCCCCGTACACCCTCCACGACCGTGGGCGTCGGCGCCGAGACGCGCGCGGGAGGGGCCCCGACGACGAGCACGTGCTCACCCCAGGCGATCTCGTGGCCGGCGGGCGCCCAGCCCGTCGCCGCCCGCAGGTGCAGCGAGACGACGATCGCGTACTCGCCGGATGCGGACGGGACCGGCGCAGGGAGCGGATACGAGGCCGTCTCGCCGGGGGCGACATCGGTGTCGATGATGTCGCTGCGGATCGGCCGCCCGTCCCGGGCGATCGAGACGCGCGTCTCGTACGCGGCGGATGAGGTGAACAGCATCCGGTTGGTCAGTGTGAAACCGGATGCCGAGACATCCACGACGAAGCCCTGATAGAGCCGCTTCATCTCCTGCGCCTTCGGCGTCGGCGAGTGGTCGGCGAAGAAGATGCCGTTGCCACTGAAGTCGTGATCGTGCGGCGCCTCGCCGTTGTCGCCGCCGTAGCCGAAGAACTCCCGCCCGTAGCGGTCAGTCATCCGGATCGCCTGATCGGCGAAGTCCCAGATGAAACCGCCCTGGAACAGTTCATCGCGGTAGGCGAGATCGACGTACTCCCCCACACCGCCGAAGGAGTTTCCCATCGCGTGCGCGTACTCGCAGAGGATGAAAGGCTTGTCGCGGTGTTCGCGCAGGTATGCCTCCACGCCGGCGGCCGGGGTGTACATCTGGCTGGCGATGTCGGTGGTCTCGGGAAAGCGGGGGTCCCAGTGCACACCCTCGTAGTGCACCGGCCGGTCGTCGACGGAGCGGAACCAGTCGGCCACGTCGCGCAGCACGCTGCCGCCGAAGGATTCGTTGCCGCACGACCAGATGACCACACTCGGGTGGTTCTTGTCCCGCTCGAGCATGCTGCGGGCGCGGTCGAGCACCGCCGGTAGCCATTCGGCGTGGTCGCCCGGGAGGGCGGTGTCCAGTGGAGCGCCCTGCTGCAGGATCCTGGTCCAGCGCGCGTGCGTCTCCAGGTTCATCTCGTCGATGACCAGCAGACCGTACTCGTCGGCGAGCGCGTAGAACGCCGAGTCGTTCGGGTAGTGGCTCGTGCGCACGGCGTTCACGTTGTGCGCCTTCAGCATCCGGATGTCGGATTCGGTCAGCGCCCGGGACGGGACGCGTCCATTCAGTCCGAACTCGTGCCGGTTGATGCCGTTGAACACCACGCGGGCGCCGTTGAGCGAGAGCACCCCGTTCTCGATGCCGAAGCGACGGATACCGATACGCTGCGGGATGACCTCGAGCAGCGCTCCTCGGCATCCGTCACCTCGATCACGAGGTCGTAGAGGTGCGGATCCTCCGGACTCCACAGCCGCGCATTCTCGACCTGCAGCGCGAACGACCCGTCGCCGCGGGCGGCGAGATCCCCCACGCCCTCCAGCCGCGCGGTGACGTCGCCCTCCGCCCCGGCCAGCGCGACGCACAGCACGACCTCGGCGGATGCCAGGTCGTCGGCGACGGTCGTCGTCACCCTGATGTCCTCGGCGTGCACCGCCGCCCGGCGATACAGGGTCACGTCGCGGAAGATGCCCGAGAACCGGAAGAAGTCCTGGTCCTCGAGCCAGGAGCCGGAGCTGTAGGTGAACACCTGCGCGGCGATCCTGTTCTCGCCCTCGACCAGCGCATCCGTCAGATCGAACTCGTTCGGCGTGAAGCTGTCCGTGCCGTAGCCGATGTACCGGCCGTTCACCCACAGCGCGATCGCGCTCTCCGCGCCGTCGAAGCTCACGCTCAGCCGCTCGCCCGGCGCGAGCGGGGTCTGCAGCGCGAACGTGCGCACATAGCATCCGATCGGATTGTCGCGGGTCGGCACCTGCCCCGGCTCGATGTCCTCCAGCCCGTCCCAGGCGTAGCCCACGTTGACGTACTGCGGACGGTCGTAGCCCTGCAGTTGCAGGTGCGACGGGACCGGGATGTCGTCCCAGCCGGATACGTCGACATCCGGATGCTCGAAGCCGGCGATCACCTGACTCTGGTTCTTCGCGCAGTGGAACTTCCAGAGCCCGTTGAGCGACTGCTCGAAGGAGCTGACGCCCGACCGCGCCTCGTCGGCGTCGGCGAACCACCGATGATCGGAGTGCGCGGGAAGGCGGTTCTCGGAGACGAAGGACGGGTCGGCGATGCGGTCGAGGTCGAATGCAGGGGTGTGTGTCACTTGATGGCTCCGGTGATGCCCTGCGCGAAGGCCCGCTGCAGGATGAGGAAGACGAGGATCGTCGGCAGCGAGGTCAGCAGCACGGCGAGCATGAGCACTCCGTAGTCGGTGACGTAGCCGGCCGTGAGGTTGGCGATGAGCATGGGCATGGTCTGCACCGCGTTGTCGAGCAGGATCACTCGCGGCCAGAGGAAGTTGTTCCACGAGGTCATGAAGGTGATCACCGCTGCGGCGGCGAAGGTGGACTTCATCGTCGGCACATAGATGCGGGCGAAGATGGAGAGCTCCTTGAGCCCGTCGATGCGGGCCGCCTCGATGATCTCGTACGGGAACGAGCGCGAGGCCTGGCGGAACAGCAGGATCAGCAGCGGCGTGGAGATCGCCGGGATGATCACCGCGAACAGCGAGTTGACCATGCCGAGCTGCGCGAACATGCGGAACAGCGGGATCATGATCGCTGCGAACGGGATCATCATGGCGAGCATCAGGATCGCCATCACGATGTCCTTGCCGCGGGAGTGATAGATCTCGAACCCGTACCCGGCGACGGCGCAGACGATCAGCGCCAGCACTGTCGTGCCGATCGCGATCAGGGCCGAGCTGGTCATGGCCGCGCCGATGTCCTGCTGCTTCATGAGCGCCGTCATGTTGTCGAACAGGTGGCCCCCGGGGGTGAGCCGGGATGCGAGGACGTCCTGCGTCGAGTTCGTCGCGGAGACGAGCATGAAGTAGAGCGGGAAGATCGAGAACAGAGCGAACACCGACAGGAACACGTACCCGGGGACCCGTCGCCAGGCGTACTTAGTCACGCTTGTCACCCACCTTCAGCTGGATGAGGGCGAGCACGGCGACCATGATCAGGATCACGTACGAGATCGCCGAGCCGTAGCCCACGTTCGGGTTCTTCAGGAAAGCCAGCTCGTACAGGTAGTGCGACATCGACATCGAGTTGTACGAGGGGCCGCCCTTGGTCAGCGACCAGGATTCGTCGAAGAGCTGCAGGGTGCCGTTGATCGACATGATCGCGGTCAGCACGATCATCGGCCGCAGCTGCGGAACCGTCACGTACCAGAACGTCTTGAAGGATCCTGCGCCGTCGATGCGCGCGGCCTCCAATGTCGAGTGGTCGACGTTCTGGAGCGCGGCGAGGAAGAAGATCATGTTGTAGCCGGTCCACCTCCAGATCAGACCGATCACGATGACGAAGCGGGCCGTCCACGGCTCGCCGAGCCAGTTCAGCGGGTCGTGCATCAGCCCGAGGCCCATCAGAGCGTCGTTGACCAGGCCGTCGGTGGCGAACATGGTGCGGAACACCAGCGAGTACGACACCAGCGACACCGCGCACGGCAGGAAGATCATCGTGCGCCAGACGGCCTTGTACCTCAGCTTCGGGTCATTCAGCAGGTTGGCGAGCACCATTGCCAGGATCAGCATGATCGGCACCTGGATCACCAGGTAGAAGACCGTGTTGAACATGGTGAGCTTGAAGATCTCGTCGTGCAGCAGGCGCTCGAAGTTCATCCAGAGCGGATCGGCCCAGTTCAGGCGCGAACCGCGCCCGGTCTGCAACGAGAGGATGAATGCCTGGATCATCGGCACGAAGCTCAGCAGCGTGATCAGCAGCGCTGCGGGGATGAGGAATCCCCAGCCGGTCAGGTTCCGGCGTCGCGCGGTGTCGAGCCAGGCGCCTCTGCGCGGGGAGAAGTCCGGCGGAGGGCTGCTGCGCCGACGGCGGCCGGTGCCGCCGGAGGTCACGATCGCTTGAGTCGCCACGGTGCGCGCTCGCTTTCACAGGTCGGAGGATGGGATGGTGCCGGGCGGGCCCGTGGGCCCACCCGGCGTGCAGGACGGGTCGCTGTCTAGCCCATCGCGAATTCGACGTTGCTCTGCGCCTCATCGAGCGCACTATTGATGTCCGCGCCGCCGATGATCTTCGTCATCGCCGCGCTGACGGCATCCCGACCCTCGTAGTAGTAGACGCCGGTGTTGTTGCTCGGCACCTTCGCGCCGTACTCGACGACCTGCTGGAAGATCGGCTGGTCGCCGAAGAACTCGCTCGGCTGCGCGTAGACGTCACTGTCGCCGGCCGGGATCCAGTTGGCGACCGCACCGGACTTCGGCAGGATCGTGTCGTACAGGTCGGTCGAGCCGGCGAAGGTGGCACTCAGGAAGTCGGATGCCAGCTCGGTGTTGCCGGTCGAGCTGATCGCCCACGAGGATCCGCCGTTGGCGGAGTAGTTGGTCGCGCCGGCGATGCCGTCGAGCTTGGGGAGATCGGTGATGCCCCAGTTGCCGGCCTGATCGGTCGCGGTCTGGATCGAGCCGACGATCCAGATGCCGTTGATCGTGCCGCCAACTGAGCCGTTCACGAAGGTGCCGATGTACTCATCCCAGGAGTTGACCTCGACGAGCACACCCGACTTGACCAGTTCGGCGTACACCTCGATCGCGTCGACGAGCACGTCGTTGCCGGCGATGGTGGGCTTTCCGTCGCTGTCGAACAGGCTCGCGCCGGCCGACTGCAGCATCATCATCGGGATGTCGGCGGAGCCGGCCTGACCCGACAGCAAGGGCTTGCCCGTCTTGGCCAGCACGTCCTTGCCCTTGGTGAGGTACTCATCCCAGGTGATGCCGGTGAAGTCATCGATCGTGTAGCCGGCCTCCTCGAGCACGTCGGTGCGCAGCGCCGTGACCGCAGTGCCGGAGTCGAAGGGCACACCGTAGTTCACGCCGTCGATCTCGGAGTACGCGGTGACGCCCTTCGGGAACTGTGAGAAGTCGATGTCCGAGTCGGCGAAGTCGCTGAACAGATCGGGGTAGTTGATGGCGTTCTTCTGGAATGCGTTGTTCTGCATCAGGAAGATGTCGGGCAGCTCACCGGTCTGCTGCGACTGGGCGATGGTGGTCAGCTTGGCCTGCAGGTCCTCCCACGGCGTCTCGACGATCTTCAGAGTGAAGTCGGGGTGGTCCTTCTGGTAGACCTTCTCGGCCTCCTGCATCGCATAGATGTTGAACGACGGGTCCCACGCCCAGACGGTCAGCGTGTTGTCGTCGCCCGAACCGGCATCGCCGTCGTCACCGCCGCCCGAGCAGGCGGTCAGAGCGAAGAGCGGAAGGATCGCCGCGGCGGTCAGCGCCGCGAACTTGGTCATGCGCTTCATCGAAGCATGTCCTCTCGGTGGTTCATGTCGTCGCGGAGCACGTCCCCGACCCTGCCTGCGACTCTCGATGTCACTGGCAACACCCAAATGATTACGTAAACATTCCGCGCCTGGCAAGCCCCGTTACGCGATCGTGACCTCCCCTCCCCGCCGAGACTTCCTCTCGGGCACGAGACTTCCCTTCCAGCACGAGGCGGGGGCGCAGGCGTCATGTCTGGTGCTGGAAAGGAAGTCTCACCGCGGGAAAGGAAGTCTCACGCGGAGGACGAAGTCTCACGCGGGAACAGAAGTCTCACGCGGCAGCAGAAGTCTCCGCGCGCTTCGCGAGGCGCATCCAGGTCTCCACGACCGTGTCGGGGTTGAGCGACATCGACTCGACGCCCTGATCGAGCAGCCAGTCGGCGAGGTCGGGATGGTCGGAGGGGCCCTGCCCGCAGATGCCCACGTACTTGCCGCGGCGCAGACAGGCCTCGATGGCCAGGGCGAGCATCTTCTTCACCGCCGGGTCGCGTTCATCGAAGGTCTGCGCCACGAGCGACGAGTCGCGGTCGAGGCCGAGGGTGAGTTGCGTCATGTCGTTCGACCCGATCGAGAACCCGTCGAAGTGGTCCAGGAACTCGTCCGCCAGCAGCGCGTTCGAGGGCACCTCGCACATCATCACGACCTCGAGCCCGTTCTCGCCCCGGCGCAGACCGTTCTCGGCCAGAAGCTGGACGACGGCCGCCCCCTCTGCCACGGTGCGCACGAACGGGATCATGATCTTCACGTTCGTCAGGCCCATGTCATCGCGCACGCGCCGGATCGCCTCGCACTCCATGTCGAAGCACTCCCGGAAGTCGGCCGAGATGTACCGGGATGCACCCCGGTACCCGATCATCGGGTTCTCCTCGTGCGGCTCATAGCGGTCGCCGCCGAGCAGGTTCGCGTACTCGTTCGACTTGAAATCGCTCATCCGCACGATCACCGGCTCGGGCGCGAACGCCGCCGCCAGCATCGCGACGCCCTCCACCACCCGCTGCACGAAGAACTCGCGCGGTGACGGGTAGGCGGCGATGCGGTCCGCCACCTGCGCGCGCAGTTCGTCGGGCAGCGCGTCGAACTCGAGCAGCGCCCGGGGGTGGATGCCGATCTGGCGGTTGATGACGAACTCCAGTCGCGCGAGCCCCACCCCGCGGTTGGGCAGGCGGGAGAACGAGAACGCCTGATCCGGCGTGCCGACGTTCATCATGATCTTCACCGGCACCTCCGGCATCCGATCCAGTCTCGTCTCCTCCTCGCGGAAGTCGAGCAGCCCCTGGTAGACGAAGCCGTCATCGCCCTCCGCGCAGGACACGGTGACGTCCAGTCCGTCGGGCAGCACCCGGGTGGCATCCCCGGTGCCGACGACGGCGGGGATGCCGAGTTCGCGGGCGATGATCGCCGCGTGGCAGGTGCGGCCACCGCGGTTGGTGACGATCGCGGACGCCTTCTTCATAATCGGCTCCCAGTCGGGGTCGGTCATGTCCGCCACCAGCACGTCCCCGGCGCCGAACGAGGCCATCTCGTCGATGCTGCGCAGCACCTTCACCGCACCGGAGCCGATCTTCTGGCCGATCGCACGACCGGTGGCGAGCACCTCGCTGCGCTCGGCGAGCACGAAACGACGCATGACATTCGCATCCGCGCGTGACACGACGGTCTCGGGCCGCGCCTGCAGGATGTACAGCTGGCCGTCGATGCCGTCGCGCGCCCACTCGATGTCCATCGGACGGCCGTAGTGCCGCTCGATCGTGACGGCGTGGCGCGCGAGCTCGAGCACCTCGGCATCCGTGATGCTGAACAGCCGCCGCTGCCCGACCGGCACGTCCTCGAAGACGGTCGTGCCGCCGACCTGGTCGCTCTCGGTGTACCGCATGGCGATGGCCTTCTCGCCGACGGAGCGCTTGAGGATCGCCGGCCGGGCCGCGGCGAGCGCGGGCTTGTAGACGTAGAACTCATCGGGGTTCACGGCGCCCTGCACGACGGCTTCACCGAGTCCGTAGGAGCTGGTGATGAAGACCGCGTCCTCGAAGCCCGATTCGGTGTCGACGGTGAACATCACGCCCGACGCCCCGATGTCGGAGCGCACCATCCGCTGGATGCCGACCGACAGCGCGACGTCGTGGTGGTCGAATCCGTTGTGCACGCGGTAGGCGATCGCACGGTCGTTGTAGAGAGAGGAGAAGACCTGCTTGGCAGCCTGCAGGATGTTCTCGATGCCGGAGATGTTCAGGAAGGTCTCCTGCTGCCCGGCGAACGAGGCGTCGGGCAGGTCTTCGGCGGTGGCCGAGGAGCGCACCGCCCAGGAGACGGCATCCGGGGAGGGGTCGTTGTCGACCAGCAGCGCGTAGGCGGCACGAATGTCGTGCTCGATGTCGTCCGGCAGCGGCTGCTGCTCGATCCAGTCGCGCACCGTCGCGCCGACGCGGGAGAGCTGGGTGACGTCGTCGACGTCGATCGCCTCGACGGCGGCACGGATGCGGTCGTCCAGACCGCCGGATGCCAGGAACGCGCGATACGCGTCGGCCGTGGTGGCGAAGCCTCCGGGCACGCGCACGCCCAGGTCGGACAGATGCGAGACCATCTCTCCGAGGGAGGCGTTCTTGCCGCCGACCTGGGCAAGGTCGCCCATGCCGACCTCGTGGAACCAGAGGATGCTGCTCATAGCGCTTCTTCTTTCACTCGGGTCACGCACGCAGCTTCATGGTCTGCATGATGACCGCCGACATCTCCTCGACGCTCTTCGTCGAGGAGTTCAGGAACGGGACGCGGTTTCGTCGGTACAGGTCTTCGGCGCGGCGCAGCTCGAGCGTGCACTGCTCGAGGCTCGAGTAGCGCGAGCTGGGCCGGCGCTCGTGGCGCACCTGGCTCAGCCGCAGCGGGGTGGTCGTGAGACCGAAGCAGCGCTCGCGGTACTTCGCCACGGCCCGCGGCAGGCCCTCGGAGGGGAAGTCGTCGTCGGTGAGCGGGTAGTTCGCCACCCGCAGCCCGTGCTGCAGGGCGAGGTACATCGTCGTGGGCGTCTTGCCGCACCGCGACGGGGCGATGATGACGACGTCGGCCTGGTCGAGGGCACGGGCGCTCTGCCCGTCGTCGTGCTCGATCGCGTACTCCACGGCGCGCATGCGGGCGAAGTACCGTTCGGTGTCGCCGAGGCCGTGGAACTGCCCGAGCTGCTCGGATGCCGTGGTGCCGAGCGCCCGCTCCAGTTCGGTCAGATGTCCGGCCAGCAGATCGATGACCGTCGCCTTCGAGGCGCTGAGGATGCTGCGCAGCCCGGCCCGCTTGACCGTGATGAACAGCAATGGCGCACGGCCGGCGGTCGCGTCGTTCTCGATGCTCGCCGCGACCGATCGCGCTTCGGTGTCGGTGGCGACGAAGGGGATCGTGCGCTTCAGAAACCGGATGCCGGGGAAGTTCGCCAGCAGGGCGTTGCCGAGGGTCTCCGCCGTGACGCCCGTGCTGTCGGATACGAAATACGCGGCGCGGAGGGCGCTGACCTCGGGGGTGTCAGGGGCGGGGAGAGTGACCACGATTCGACGTTACGGAAAGATCTAGGGTGCTGATGACCATATCGGCATGAAGGATTGTGAGTTCTTTACGAAATGGTAGGGAAGTGCGCCCGCGAGCCGATGCGGTAGAGTTCCTCACGTCCGCCCACATTGGCGCACGTTCACCCGGCCGCGATCTTGGCCGCTCGTCCTCTCCCGACCAGCATCCAGGAGCGCCATGCCCATCTCCCGACGATTCCGCGGGCTCAGCGCCGCCGTGGTCCTGCTCGCGGCACCCCTGCTCCTCGCCGCCTGCGGCGGTGCGGAGAGCGCGGCATCCGTCGCGCCCTCCACCTCGACGGAGACCTCCGGGTACCCCTTCACTGTCGACAACTGCGGCACCCCGGTCACCTTCGACAGCGCGCCCGAGCGCGTGCTGGCGATCAAGTCGACGTCGATCGAGCTGCTCCTGGCGCTGGGGCTGGATGACCGGATCATCGGCACGGCCTTCCCGGACGGCCCGGCGGCCGATGAGTGGGCCGAGCGCGCGGCATCCCTCCCTCTTATCGACGAGAGGGTGCCGGGCCAGGAGGCGACGCTCGACCTCGAACCCGACCTCGTCTACGCGGGCTGGGAGTCGAACGTCACCGCCGACGGTGCGGGCGACCGCGACACGCTCGCCTCGCTCGGCGTGAACACCTACGTCTCCCCCTCGGCCTGCCAGGAGCCGGCCTACCAGCCGAAACCTCTGACGTTCGACGACGTGTTCGCCGACATCGCCGAGATGGGCCGGATCTTCGACGTGCCCGACCGCGCCGACCGGCTGGTCGATGCGCTGCGCGAGCGCCTCGACGCCGTGACTCCCGACAGCCGCGGGCTGACCGCGCTCTGGTTCAGCTCCGGCAGCGACACCCCGTTCGTCGGTGCGGGCATCGGCGCGCCGCAGATGATGATGGATGCTGTAGGCCTCAGGAACATCGCCGCCGACATCCCCGAGACCTGGTCGAGCATGAGCTGGGAGGCCGTCGTCGATGCCGACCCGGATGTGATCGTGCTCGTCGACTCGGCCTGGGGATCGACCGAGAAGAAGATCGGCGTGCTCGAGGCGAACCCGGCCACTGCGCAGCTGCCGGCTGTGCGCGAGCACCGCTACCTGATCATCCCCTTCCCCACCGCCGAGGCGGGCGTGCGCAACGTCGAGGCCGTCGAGTCGCTCACGGCCCAGCTGGCGGAGCTGCCACTGCCATGACCTCGACCGCCGAGCGCTCCCCGCGCACCCGCACCGCCCCGCCGGCGACGCCGGGCACGCCCGCGCATTGGATGCCGCGCACGAACCCGTCCCGGCGCGCGCGTCTCGCGCTGTGGACGGCGGTCCTGCTGCTGGCACTCGCCGCCTCGATCGTCGTCGCCGTCGCACTCGGCCCCGCCGACATCACTCCGTGGGACGCCTGGCGCAGCATCCTCGCCCGGCTCGGCATCGGCGAATCGCCGTTGAGCACGCTGCGCGACGGCATCGTCTGGGAGCTGCGGATGCCGCGGGTGCTCACCTCCGCGGCCGTCGGTGCCGGGCTGGCACTGTGCGGCGCGATCATGCAGGCGGTGCTGCGCAATCCGCTCGCCGACCCGTACCTGCTGGGGCTGTCGTCCGGTGCGTCGCTGGGCGCGGTGGTCGTGATCGTGCTCGGCGTCGCCCTCGCGCTCCCGGTCGCGGCCTTCGCCGGCGCCCTGGCGGCTCTCGTCGCGACGCTGCTGCTGGCCGGGGCGGTCGGGCGGATCACCGCCTCCCGCACGATCCTCGCCGGCATCGCCGTCTCGGCTGTGCTGGGGGCGCTGACCAGCCTGATCATCTTCTGGAGCGCGACCGGCGACAGCTACCGCGAGATCCTCGGCTGGCTGCTCGGCTCGCTCGCCGGGGTGACCTGGCCGACGGCATCCGTCGCGTTGATCGCGCTTCTCGTCGTGGGCGGGCCGCTGCTGCTGACCGGCGGCACCCTCGACGCCTTCGCGTTCGGAGACCGGTCGGCCGCCTCGCTCGGCGTCCCGGTCGCGCGCACGCGCTGGGTGCTGCTGGGGGCGACGGCGCTGCTGACCGGCGGACTGGTCGCGGTGAGCGGATCCATCGGGTTCGTGGGGCTGGTGGTGCCACACGCCGTGCGGCTGACGGCCGGTGCGCGGCACCGGATGCTGCTGCCGCTGTCCGCGCTGACCGGCGCCGTCTTCCTGATCTGGGCCGACACCCTCGCGCGCACCCTGTTCGACCCGAAGGAGCTGCCGGTGGGCGTCGTCACCGCGCTGATCGGCGCCCCGCTGTTCGCCGGACTGCTGCTGCGGGCAAGGAGGATCTCATGAGCGATGCTCCCCCGCTGCACGTCGACCGCGTCTCCTTCTCGCGCAGCGGGCGGCTGCTCGTCGACGGCGTGGACTGCACGGTCGAGGCCGGGTCGCTGACCGCGCTGGTGGGCCCGAACGGCGCCGGCAAGTCGACGCTGCTGCACCTGATCGCCTGCGCCGAGACGCCGACGGGCGGCGTGCTGAGGCTGGGCGGGACGGATGCCAGGGCATGCGCCGCCGCACCAGGGCGCAGTACGCGGCGCTGGTCGAGCAGCAGGCCGAGACCGAGCTGGATCTCGACGTGCACGATGTCGTGCTGCTCGGGCGCACCCCGCATCTGTCGGCGCTGGGCGGCCCGGGCGCTGTGGACGATGAGATCGCACGGTTCGCGCTGCGCCAGACCAGAGCCGAAGAGCTCGCCGGCAGGCGCTTCCAGGAGCTCTCCGGCGGCGAGCGCCAGCGCGTGCTGCTGGCCCGTGCTCTCGCGCAGGAGCCGACGGTGCTGCTCATGGACGAGCCGACCAATCATCTCGACATCCGTGCCCAGCTGCACACCCTCGGGCTGATGCGGGAGCTGGCCGACGACGGCATCGCGGTACTGGCGGCACTGCACGATCTCTCGTTCGCGGCCCGCCATGCCGATCAGGTGATCGTGCTCGATCACGGACGGGTGGTGGCATCCGGTCGCCCGCTCGACGTGCTGACCCCGGGCCTGATCCGGCTCGTCTACGGTGTACGGGCTGAAGTGGTGCCGCATCCGGTGGACGGCACCCCGCTGATCGCCTTCTCTCCGCTCGACGACGATCCGGCCGGTGACCTGCCCTCGCCGCTGCCCGCATCATTACACTCGGAGACATGAGCTCTACAGAGATCCCTGCGCACCTGATCGACCTGCTGGAGCGCCCCGTGTTCGGCGTGCTCGCCACCGTCGGCCGCGACGACTCCGCACAGGCAAGCCCGATGTGGTTCGAGCTCATCGACGGCACGATCCGCTTCACGCACACGAACACGCGCACCAAGTATCGCAACCTGCAGCGGAATCCATCGATGAGCTTCGCCGTGTACGACCCCGACAAGCCGTACCGCTACGTGGAGGTGCGCGGACGCCTGACCGAGGTCGTGCCCGACCCGACCGGCGCGTTCTATCAGCAGCTGGCCCGCCGCTACGGCGACGCCGATCCCGCAGCGCCGGCGGATGCCGCCCACCGGGTCATCCTGGTGATGTCGGTCGAGAAGGTCATCGGGCGCTGAGGCGCCGGCTCGCCCGGCATCCGATCAGCGCTCGGCCTCCGGTCAGCGCGCGGCCTCCGGTCAGCTCAGCGCCGGGATGACCTCGCGCTCGAACAGCTCGATGCCCGAGCGGTCGTAGGCGGCCTCGGGGAAGTAGTGGATCGCGTAACCGAGCCCGCGTCCTTCCAGGTCGCGCAGCCGCTCGACGATCTGCTCGGGCGTGCCGACGCCGTAGGCGTGATCGCCGCGGTAGTTGCTCATGACGCCGGCGGTGCGCTCCCCAGATGCGGCGCGAGCCGCGCCTCGATCGCCGCGACACGATCCTCGACCTCCGCCTCGGTCGCGCCGATGACGGTGTTGAAGTTGGTGGAGCGGACGATGGCATCGAAGTCGGTGCCCACGGTCTTGGTGTGCTCTCGCAGGATCGCGCTCTTCGCGTCGAACTCCTCGGGGTTCCCTCCGGCGAAGTTCGTGTACGCGGCGTACTTCGCGGCGATCTTCAGGGTGACCTTCTCGCCACCGCCGGCGATCCACAGCGGAATGCCGCCGTCCTGCAGCGGCAGCGGACGCACGATCGCGCCGTCCGCCTGGTAGTGCTTCCCGTCGAGGGTCGCGGTGCCGGTCGTCCATGCCTGACGCATGATCTGCACACCCTCGTCGAGCCGCCGCAGCCGATCTCCCGCCGACGGGAAGCCGTAGCCGTAGGCCCGCCACTCATGCTCATACCAGCCGCCGCCGATGCCCATCTCGGTGCGCCCGCCGGAGACGACGTCGACGGTCGCGGCGACCTTGGCGAGATACGCCGGGTTGCGGTACGACATGCAGGTGCACATCTGCCCCAGACGGATGCGGCTGGTCGAGGCCGCGAACGCCGACATCAGCGTCCAGGCCTCGTGCGTCGCCTCCTCGCTCGGCACCGGGGTGGTGTGGAAATGGTCGTACACCCACAGCGACTCCCATGGCCCGGCATCCGCCGCCTGCGCGAGATCGCGCATGGCCTGCCACTGTGCGGCCGGCTCGATGCCGACCAGATCGAACCGCCAGCCCTGAGGTACGAAGATTCCGAAGCGCATGCGGGAAGTCTAGCGAGCCGGCCGACATCGGAGCCGGTGTCCGCCGCCGCGGATAGGCTCGATGGCAGCATCCCTTCCGCTCATCGATCACTGGAGTCCCATGAACACGCTTGCCGCCGGCACACCGGATCTCGGACGGATCGGGCTGTGGCGCGGCGGGTCGCTGCTCACCCCGCAGATCGCGGCGACCGCCGAGCGTCTCGGCTATGGCACGGTGTGGGTCGGCGGGTCACCGACGTCCGACCTCGACGTGGTGGACGAGCTGCTCGATGCCACCGAGCGGATCACCGTTGCCACCGGGATCGTGAACATCTGGACCGCCCCGGCTCGGGAGGTCGCCGCGTCGTTCCACCGGATCGAGCAGAGACACCCCGGGCGGTTCGTGCTGGGCATCGGTATCGGCCACCGCGAGAATCAGGGTGAGGTGTACCAGCGGCCGTACGCCGCCCTCGTCGACTACCTCGATGCGCTGGATGCCGAGGGCGTGCCAGCCGCGCGGCGGATGATCTCGGCCCTCGGGCCGCGCACGCTGAAGCTCGCCGCCGAGCGCTCGGCGGGCACGCACCCGTACATGACGACGCCCGCGCACACCCGCTTCGCCCGCGCGACGATCGGAGACGGCCCGCTGATCGCCCTTGAGCAGCGGCTGGTGATGGACGAGGACGACAACACCGCCCGCGCGACCGCCCGGCAGTTCCTGGCCCGGTACCTCGCGCTCTCGAACTACCGCCGAACCCTGGAGAGCCACGGGTTCACGGCATCCGATCTCGACGACGGAGCCACCGATGCCGCCGTCGACGCCCTGGCACCCCACGGCACGCCGGCGATCCTCGCCGCAGCCGTGCGGGCGCAGCGGGACGCCGGGGCCGATCACGTGTGCGTGCAGTTCCTGCCGCAACGGGAAGATCCAGCGCGGCCGCTGGAGCTGCTCGCTGGTGAGCTGGGGCTCGCGGGCTGACTACAGCGCCCGTGGGCGCGGAACGTCCGCCTCGCTGATGGCGTGACGAATCGGCCTGCGGCGTCAGCCCGCGGCGACGATGCGCAGGGTGCAGGAGCGGGCGTCGTCGGTCAGCATCATCCTGACCGGTTCCGGACTCGCGGCATACTTGCGTCGCAGCTCCGCATCGATTCTCGGCTGCACCTCGTCGTCGACGGGGACGTACTCGGTCGCCACGAGCTGGCGGGGAAGATCGAGGGCGGCCTTCCGGTCGCGCTCGGCGATGGCGCCATCGCCGATGACGAAGGCCACCGGGCGTCCGGAGCGCACATGCCGGTACCACCACGCGGTGGCGCCTTTGACCGACCGCACATACGGCACGCCGTCGACGACCATCGCCCAGATCGGCGTCGCGACCAGATCGCCACTGGCCCTCGTCGTCACCACAGCGACGACATCCGTCTCGTCCAGCGTGCGCACGACATCCTCGAAGCTCATGGGAGCGACTCTACCGACCCGCCGGACTGCCGGCTCCGGATCACAGCGCCCGCAGGCGGGGTGCGAGGTCGCGTTCGAAGAGAGTCATGAAGCGTTCCTGGTCGTGGCCGGGGGCGTGGAAGACGAGGTGGTTGAAACCCCAGTCGACGTAGTCCTTGATCTGCGCGACCACGGCATCCGGATCGGTGCCGACGATCCAGCGCTTGGCGACTTGGTCGATCGGGAGGGCATCGGCGGCCTTCTCCATCTCGATCGGATCGGTGATGTCGTGCTTCTGCTCCTTCGACAGCGACAGCGGCGCCCAGAACCGGGTGTTCCCCAGCGCCGCCTGCTCGGTCTCCTCGTAGGAGATCTTGATCTCGATCATCCGGTCGAGCTGCTCGAAGGTGCGACCGGATGCCGCCGCACCCTCCTTCACCGCGGGGACCAGCTTCTCCTCGTACAGCTCGCGCCCCTTGCCAGAGGTGCAGATGAACCCGTCACCGGCACGGCCGGCGTACTTCGCCACCAGCGGGCCGCCCGCGGCGATGTACACCGGGATGCCACCGTCGGGGACGTCGTAGATGGAGGCGTCGTGCGTGGAGTAGTAGTCGCCCTCGAAGCTCGTCCGCTCCCCGTCCACAACGCGCGCATCAGCCGGATCGACTCCCGCAGCCGCGCGAACCGCTCGCGGAACTCGGGCCACTCCTGCTCGCCCGCGCCCCGGAACCCCGTGGCGATCTCGTTCAGCGCCTCGCCCGTGCCGACGCCGAGGAACACCCGGTCGGGGTTCAGCATCCCGAGCGTCGCGAACGCCTGCGCGATGACCGCCGGGTTGTAGCGGAACGTCGGCGTCATCACGCTCGTGCCGATCCGGATCCGCTCGGTGCGCTCACCGACCGCCGCCGCCCACGCGATCGAGAACGGCGCATGCCCGCCGGTGTACCGCCACGGCTGGAAGTGATCGCTCACCGCGACCGACTCGAAGCCGTGCCCCTCGGCAGCGACCGCGATCTCCACCAGCTCACGCGGCCCGAACTGCTCCGCGGATGCCTTGTAGCCCAATGTCAGTGTCATCGGCGACCCTCCTCGTTGCTCGACGCGGCGACGCCCGCCGCGAATCCTTCTTCATAGCCGGCACGGTGCGCCTCATCCGCGCCCAGACGGAACATGTCACGCTCCGCGTCACGGACGATGCTCGCCGCGCCCGGCAGGTCGAGCTCGCCGACGAATCGCCCCATCCCGCGGACGATCGCGACCGGGCATCCGCTCAGCTTTCCCTTGACCAAGTCCCCCGCAGCGGCGAGCTCGTCGGCCACGCAGGGATGGGTGACGATCAGCGGACGTCCGGCACTGTCGAGCCGACCGTGCAGGTCGTCGAAGACACGCACCCCCGCAGCACCGATAGCGATGTCGGTCTGCCCATCGCGCCATGGCCTGCCCAGCGTGTCGCTGATGATCACACCCACGCGGACGCCGGTCGCAGCACGCAGGCCGGCCGCGAGCGCGCGGGCTGAGGCGTCCGGATCGAGAGGCAGCAGCAGCACCGTCCCCTCGGCGGTGTTGGATGCGTCCACACCGGCGGCCGCCCCGACGATGCCGAGCCGGTTCTGCACGATCCTGGTGACGCCTCCGTCCGCCCGCGGCCGCGTCGCGACGACGCGCACGGTCTCGGCTGTGATCGCCTCCTCGCGGTCGGCGGCGTGGACGATGCGCCCTTCCGCCTTCGAGACGATCTTGGAGGTGACGACCAGGATGTCACCATCGGTCAGTTCGTCGCCGTCAGCGGCGACGGCGGCCCGGATGAGCCCGGCGAGGTCGTCGCCGGCCTGCACCTCCGGGATACCGGGCAGGGCCCACACCAGCATCCGATCGGTCACCTCATCTCACCAGCTTCGGCAGGATGTCGCGGCCGGCGACCTCGATCCACTCCGCCTGGTTGCGGCCCACGTTGTGCACGTGCAGGGCGTCGAAACCGAGGTCGAGGAAGGACTGCAGGTGTGCGCGGTGGATGTCAGGATCGGATGCCACGGGAATACGCGTGCGGATGTCGTCGGCCGTCACCGACCGCGCCAGCTGCGCGACATCGAAAGGAGAACGGATGTCGCCACGCGGGAAGCGCAGGCCCGCCATCGGCCAGTCCCGCAGCGCCTGCGCCATCGCCTCGTCATCCGTCGGCGCCCAGGAGAGCTGAATGTGCGCGGTCTTCGCCGGTTCCGGCCTGCCCGCCTCATCCGCTCCGTCGCGAAGCGCTCCGACAAGCGCCACCATGCGCTCCCTCGGACCGGCAGGGACGACGATCCCATCGAGAGAACGCCCCGCCCGCCGGGCGGTCACCGGCCCAGCAGCCCACACCTGCACGGGCGGAAGGGTCTCGGGCATCGTCCACAGCCGGGCGGACTCCATCCGGAAGTGCGGCCCGTCATGCCGCGCATCGGCGTTCTTCGACGAGGAATGGAAGAGCTTGCGGATCAGCTCCGCCGCCTCGAACATCCGCGATGCCCGCTCATGCACCTCCGGCCAGTACGCGGCGGTGACGTGCTCGTCGATCGCATCGCCGGTGGCCAGGGTGAGCCGGTGCCGGCCGGGGTACAAGGCGGCGAGGGTCGCGGCGGCCTGGGCGATGCCGGCGGGGTGCATGCGATAGCCGGGGGCGGTCGTGAGGCTCAGCGCACCGGTGGTGCGCTGGCCGATCGCCCCGAGCACGGTCCACGCGAAAGATGCATTGCCCTGGCTCGGCAGCCAGGGCTGGAACCGGTCGGCGAGGCCGATGCCCACGAAGCCCTGGGTGTCGGCGAGCACCGCGACGTCCACGGCCTCGGATGGCGAGAGCTGTTCGAGCGAGAGAACGTGATGCACCCAGGCTCGCGTCATGCTGCAGGGCCTCTCTTCTCGGCGTCGTCACTCGCGACTGAGCTTAGCGGTCTGGGTTCACCCCGCCGCCTCCTCAGCCCGCTCCTGCACCTCGATCGCGGCGGTGTCCGGTTCGTATTCCTGGATGTGCCGCTCATCCACCCCGTTGTACGCCGAGAGCGGTCGGATCAGCGCGTTCGAGGCCTGCTGCTCGAGGATGTGCGCCGTCCAGCCGGTGATGCGCGCGGCGATGAACAGCGGCGTGAACGTGAGCGTGTCGTAGCCGATCAGGTTGTATGCCGGGCCCGAGGGGTAGTCGAGGTTGGGGTAGATGCCCTTGCGGGAGACGAACTCATCCTCCAGCGTCGAGTAGAGCTCGGCGACATCGGGCCGGTCGTAGTGCTGCACCAGCGAGTCGAGCGCGGCCTTCATGGTCGGCACGCGCGAATCGCCGCGCTTGTACACCCGGTGCCCGAAGCCCATGATCTTGCGCTTCTCGGCGAGAGCCCGATCCAGCCAGCCCTTCACGCCGTCCGCCGTGCCGATCTCGTCGAAGATGTGCATGACGGCCTCGTTGGCCCCACCGTGCAGGGGTCCCTTCAGCGCGCCGATCGCACCGACGACAGCCGAGTACAGGTCGCTGAGCGTCGAGGTGATCACACGTGCCGTGAACGTCGACGCGTTGAAGGAGTGCTCGGCGTACAGGATCATCGATCGGTTGAAGGCATCGACGACGACAGCATCCGGCTCCTCGCCGAACGTGAGCCACAGGAAATTCGCGGCGTAGTCGAGGTCGTCGCGCGACTCGACGATCCGCTGACCGCGACGACGACGCTGACCGTAGGACACGATCGCCGGCAGCACGGCGAACAGCTTCAGGCTCCGCTCGAGATTCTGCTCGGGCGTGCCGACGGCATCCAGCACGTTGCCGATACCGGCCGTCTCGATCGCGCCGATCACGCTGACCGCGGTGCGCACCTCGTCCATCGGATGCGAGTCGATCGGCAGCGCGTCGATGGCGGCCTTCACCTCTGGCGCCAGCGCACGGTTCGCGCGCTCGGTCGCGCGGAAGTCCGCCAGTTCGGATGCCGTGGGCAGTTCTCCGTGCCAGAGCAGGTAGGCGACCGCCTCGAAGGGCTGGGTCGCCGCGAGCTCCTGCACAGGATAGCCGCGGTAGAGCAGGCTGTTGGTCTCGGGGTTGACCTTGCTGATCGCGGTGACGTCGGCGACGACGCCGGCGAGACCCTTCTTGATGTCGTTGTCGCTCATTTGGTCACTCCTTCGTGATGGTGAAGTTGAAGACGCCGGAGTCGAAGTGGTTGTACGACTCGTAGTCGATGAGGTCATACAGGTCGGCACGGTGCTGCATCTCGCCGAGCTTGGAGGTCAGGTGCCCCTCCTCATTCAGAGTATCGAGTGCACGGCCCGCCGCGCCCATCGCGATGCGCAGCAGCGACACCGGCCAGATGACGATGTTCACGCCGACGTCGCGCAGCTGGTCGACGCTGAACAGCTCCGATTTCCCGAACTCGGTCATGTTGGCCAGGATCGGCACGTCCACGGCATCGCGGATCGCGGCGAACTCCTCGAGCGACCGCATCGCCTCGGGGAAGATCGCGTCGGCACCGGCATCCGCCAGCGCCTTCGCCCGGTCCTTGGCTGCCTCCAGCCCGTCGACGGCGGCGATGTCGGTGCGCGCCATGACCAGGAAGTTCTCGTCGCGACGGGCATCGACGGCGGCACGGATGCGCTTGATCGCCGTCTCCGAGTCGACCACGGCCTTGCCGTCGAGGTGACCGCAGCGCTTCGGATTGACCTGGTCTTCGATGTGGGCGCCGGCGATCCCGGCATCCTCCAGCGTCTGGATGGTGCGCGCGACGTTCATCGGCTCGCCGAACCCGGTGTCGGCGTCGATGATCGCCGGCAGGTCGGTCATCCGCGCGATCTGCGCGCCCCGGCCGGCCACCTCGGTGAGCGTGGTCAGCCCGATGTCGGGCAGGCCGAGGTCGGCCGAGAGCACGGCCCCCGAGATGTAGACGCCCTCGAAGCCCTTCTGCTCGATGAGCCGCGCGGAGAGCGGATTGAACGCGCCGGGGAACCGCAGCAGCTCGCCAGAGCGCAGCCGTTCGCGGAATGCCCGGCGCTTCTCATGCGCCGGTGTGGTGGAGTACAGCATCAGAGGATTCCTCCTTCACTGCCCGTCTATTTGTGTCGAACGCGCCGGATCCGGTCGAAAAACCATGCGTTTGGCACAAATAGACGGGCGTTGGGGTCAGAAGAGGCCGCGCGGGGCTTCGGGGGCGGATGCCAGGAGGCCCGGCTTCGCGGTGATGGACAGCTCGCCGACCTCGGCGGCAGTCAGCTCGGGCAGACGCTGCACGAGCTCGAGGAACCGCTCCACCTCGAGGGCGTCGAGCACGGGTTCAGCGAGGATGCGGAACTTGCGGATGTACTGCTCTCGGCCGAACGGGCGGGCACCGAGCGGGTGCGCGTCGGCGACCGCGATCTCGTCGGTCACGGTCTCGCCAGTGGCCAGCGTGATCTCCACGCGACCGCCGAACGCCTTCTCGGCCGGGTCGATGGAGTGGTAGCGGCGGGTCCATTCCGGGTCCTCGGCCGTGGTGACCTTGCGCCACAGCTCGACGGTGTCGGTGCGCTGCGCCCGCTCGGGCAAGTACGAGTCGACGTGGTGCCAGGTGCCGTCCTGCAGGGCGACGGCGAAGATGTACGGCACCGAGTGGTCGAGCGTCTCTCGCGACGCGGTCGGGTCGTACTTCTGCGGGTCGTTCGCGCCCGAGCCGATCACGTTGTGGGTGTGGTGGCTGGTGTGCAGCACGATGCTCGCGATGTTCGCCGGGTCGCGGAGCTCGGGGCGGTCGGTGCCGAGGCGGCGAGCCAGGTCGATGATCGCCTGCGCCTGATACTCGGCGGAGTGCTCCTTCGTGTAGGTGTCCAGGATGCCGCGCTTGGCCTCACCCGCAGCGGGTAGGGGCACGTCGTACGACGCCTCGGGACCGTCCAGCAGCCACGCGATCACGCCGTCCTCGCCCTCGTAGATGGGCGACGGGCTGGTCTGGCCGCGCATGGCCCGGTCGACGGCCTCGACGGCCATCTTGCCGGCGAAGGCCGGGGCGTGTGCCTTCCACGTGGAGATCTCGCCCTTGCGGCTCTGCCGCGTGGCGGTCGTGGTGTGCAGCGCCTGTCCGATGGCCTGGTAGATGGTCTCCGCATCGAGCCCGAGCATGGTGCCGATGCCGGCCGCAGCCGAAGGGCCGAGGTGGGCGACGTGGTCGATCTTGTGCTTGTGCAGCGAGATCGCGCGCACCAGGTCGACCTGGATCTCGTAACCGGTGGCGATTCCGCGCACGAGCGCGCGGCCATCGCATCCGGCGTGCTGGGCGACGGCCAGGATCGGGGGATGTTGTCGCCCGGATGCGAATACTCGGCCGCCAGGAAGGTGTCGTGGTAATCGAGTTCGCGCACGGCCACGCCATTGGCCCATGCCGCCCACTCCGGGCTGGTGCGCTCGTCAAGTGCGGCGCCGAACACGGTCGAGCCCGCACCGCCGGTGGAGACCGGGTGGCTGAACGCCTGTGCGCGGGCGGCGACGATCGGGCCGCGGGTGAGGGATGCCGCGGCGACGGACGCATTGTCGATGAGGCGGTTGATGATCATCTCGATCACCTCGGTCTCGACCTCGACCGGGTCGACGGCGACCTCGGCGATCTTCCAGGCGAGCTGCTGTTCGCGGGGCAGCTCCTCTTCGGAGCGGTAGACGCGGACGTGATGGGTGACGGTCATGATGATCCTTCCGGAAGGGAGCTGTGACCTCGGAGCGAGTCCAAGATGCTCTCGAGCGCGTTGTGCAGGTGGACGTGGGTGGCGTGCGCGGCGAGTTCGGCATCGCCGGATGCCAGGGCGCGGGCGATCAGGAGATGTTCGGATGCCGAAGCCGCCAGCCGCTCCGGCTTGTCGCGGGCCATCCGCCGCACCCGCACGAGGTGCGTGCGCACGGTGCGCAATGCGGAGGTCAGATAGTCGTTGCCGTGCGAGGCGTCGACCTGGGCATCCAGTCGTGCGATGAGTGCGTAGTAGGCATCCCGGCCCTCGTCGCCGGCGAGATCCACACGTGAGAACTCGGATGCGAGCGCCGCGAACGCCTCGACGTCGCCGCGCTGCGCGGCCAGGCGTGCGGCGGTCTCCTCCAGCGCCCGGCGGATCTCGAACAGGGAGCGGATGTCATCGGCATCCAGGTCGGCGACGACTGTGACCCGGGGCGACTGCTGCACGGCGAGTCCGTCGGATGCGAGCCTTCGGAGCGCCTCGCGCAGCGGCGTGCGGCTCACGCCGAGGCGTGCGGCCTGCTCGACCTCCGCCAGCACGGCACCGGCCGGCAGCGCCCCGGACTGGATCTCATCGAGGAGCACCGCATAGGCGCGGTCGCTCGCGCGGGTCGATTCAGCAGCGATGGTCACAGCCTCAGTGTATACACAAAGGCGGCAATGGGCGAGCATCTGTCGCCCGACTGGAGATTTACGTATACATACCGATGTCGATCCTCGGCCTTGCACTCTCGGTACTCAGTGTTACTATGTACCAGTATTCAGCGACACTGAGTAGTGATGGAGGCCGAATGGGCAGGCAGCTGACCGAGATGCTCAAAGGCACGCTCGAGGGCGTCGTGCTCGCACTGCTGTCGGGCGACCCCGCCTACGGCTACGAGATCACCACACAGCTGCGTAACCGCGGATTCGACGAGATCGCCGAGGGCACGGTCTACGCACTGCTGGTGCGCGTCGAGCAGAAGGGCCTCGTCGACGTCGAGAAGGTGCCCAGCGAGAAGGGCCCGCCGCGCAAGGTGTTCACGCTCAACCCACGGGGTGAGCAGGAGCTTGCCGAGTTCTGGGATACCTGGCGTCTTCTCTCGGCACGCATAGAAGCACTGAACCCCGAAGCCGGGAAGGACTGACATGGCAGCCAGATGGATCGAAGCGCTCACCGGATCGCTCGAGCAGAAGAAGCAGTACAAGAACGCCAGGGCACGCATCGAGGCGCTTCCCGAACCACACCGCACGGCCGCGAACGCCCTGCACCGGTACCTCATGCACTACGGCGGCATCACCGACGGCGACACCCTGGTGCAGATGTTCGTCGACCTGGCCGACCTGTGGGAGCGCGCAGCGGTGGACGGCACCACGGTGAACGAGATCACCGGAGACGATCCGGTCGAGTTCGCCGAGACGTTCGCACAGTCGTACGGCGGCGCGCGCTGGATCGACAAGGAGCGCGCCCGCCTGGCCGAGGCGATCGACAAGGCGACGAAGAAGGACGGTCATGACTGAGGCGGCCATCCGCGTCCACGGCATCGAGAAGTCGTACCAGGACCTGCAGGTGCTGCGCGGCGTCGATTTCGAGGTCGAGCAGGGCACCGTCTTCGCCCTGCTCGGATCGAACGGCGCCGGCAAGACGACGCTCGTGCGCATCCTCTCGACTCTGTCCACGGCGGATGCCGGCACGGCATCCGTCGGCGGTTTCGACGTCGCATCCGAGCCGTTGCGCGTACGGGAGTCGATCAGTCTGACCGGGCAGTTCGCAGCGGTCGACGAGATCCTCACCGGGCGTGAGAACCTCGCGCTGGTCGCGAGGCTGCGCCACCTTCCGGATCCGGGAGCGGTGGCGGATGCCCTGCTCACGCGATTCCAGCTCACGGATGCCGGTGAACGGCGGGCCGGCACGTATTCCGGCGG
Source organism: Microbacterium suwonense (assembly GCF_030296555.1). NCBI lineage: Bacteria > Bacillati > Actinomycetota > Actinomycetes > Micrococcales > Microbacteriaceae > Microbacterium > Microbacterium suwonense. The sequence continues at coordinate 2,786,883 of NZ_AP027728.1, read as the reverse complement.
TATGCGGCGACGCCTCGACATCGCGATGAGCCTGGTCGGCGACCCCGAGGTGATCTTCCTCGATGAGCCGACCACCGGCCTCGACCCCGAGGCGCGCATCGAGGTGTGGAGAGCCATCAAGGAGCTCACCGGCAAGGGGACGACGGTGCTGCTCACCACGCAGTACCTCGACGAGGCCGAGCAGCTCGCCGACCGCATCGCCACCCTGCGCTCCGGACGCATCATCGCCAACGGCACCCTGGCCGAGCTGAAGCAGCTGCTGCCTGCTGCGAAGGTCGAATACGTCGAGAAGCAGCCGACGCTGGAGGAGATCTTCCTCGCACTGGTCGGCCCATCCGCATCCGAGGAGAGGAACGCGGCATGACGACGCACTTCCTCGCCGACACGGCAGCCCTCACCGGCCGTTCGATGCGGCACGTCCTCCGCAGCCTCGACACCATCATCACCACCGCGATCACCCCGATCGCGATGATGCTGCTGTTCCTGTTCGTGTTCGGCGGGGCGCTGCGGCAGAGCATCGGGGCGCAGAGCTACGTGAACTACCTGCTCCCGGGCATCCTGCTCATCGCCATCGCATCCGGGATCGCCTATACGGCACTCCGGTTGTTCACTGACCTGCAGGGCGGCATCTTCGAACGGTTCCACTCCATGCCGATCGCCCGTTCGAGCGTGCTGTGGGCCCATGTGCTCACCTCGCTGGTCGCGAACGGCATCACGCTCGCGATCATCCTCGCCGTCGGGTTCCTGTGCGGGTTCCGCACCCCGTGGGCCCGCTCGCCTGGCTGGCCGTCGCCGGCATCCTCCTGCTGTTCACCCTGGCACTGACCTGGCTGGCCGTGATCGCCGGCCTGTCGGCGAAGACGGTCGACGGGGCGAGTGCCTTCTCGTATCCGCTGATCTTCCTGCCGTTCGTCAGCTCAGCGTTCGTGCCGGCCGAGACGATGCCCGGCCCGGTGCGCTGGTTCGCGGAGAACCAGCCGGTGACCTCGATCGTGAACTCGATTCAGGCGCTGTTCGCCGTCGAGCCGGTCGGTTCCGACATCTGGGTCGCGCTGGCGTGGTGCCTGGGCATCCTCGTCGTGTCCTACCTGTTCGCGATGCGCGCGTATCGCCGTCGGTTCGCCTAGCAGCCGGAGCGACACTGATGAGACGGGAAAGGGAGCTCACACGGGAACGGGAGCGACCTGTTCCTCCTGCACCGCGGGTTCGCCGAGCTTGACGATCACGACGCCCGCCATCACGAGCACTCCGCCCAGGAGCTGGATCGGCCCGGGCAGCTGGCCCAGCAGCAGCCAGCCGAACAGCATCGCAGCGATGACCTCTGCGAGCGCGACGAAGGATGCCAGGCGCGATCCCAGCATCCGTGTCGAGGCGATGCCGAGCACGTAGGCGAGGGCCGTGGCGAGCAGTCCGATGGCGAGCACCGGCACGAACCACGGCACGGTCATCTCCGAGACCGGGCCGAACCGGTAGGCGACGTCGTCGAAGTTCCACGCCATCGGCAGCACGCCGACAGCGCCGGCGGCTGTCAGCCCGAGCGCGCCGAGCAGCAGCCCCGCACCTGCGAGCGCGATCGGCGGCAGCCCGGTGTCCTCCCGGGCCGAGAGCACGAAGTACGTCGCGGCGCCCACCATCGCGCCCAGAGCCCAGAGGATGCCACCCGCGTCCACCCGCGCACCGGTGAGGATGTCGAGCATGAGCACCAGCCCGACGAAGGCGATGACCGCGCCGAGAATGCTGCGGCCGGTGGGCTTCTCACCCCGGCGCAGCCACAGCCACAGCACGACGGCCACCGGGGCGGTGTACTCGATCAGCAGCGCGATGCCGACATCCATCACGGCGACCGCCTGGAAGTAGAACAGCTGAGTGGCGGTGACCGCGAGCAGGCCGTAGGCGACGATCATCCCGGCGTTGCGGCGCAGCAGCGCCCACCGGCCGCGCAGCGCAAGGACCGTGGGCACGAGCAAGATCAGCGCCGCCACCCAGATGCGGGCTGTGACGGCCGCACCCGGCGTCCATCCGGCGTCGATGAGCCCGCGCGCCCAGGCACCGGACATGCCGAACGAGAAGGCGGCGCCGAGCGCGACCAGCAGGCCGGCGCCGACGCGCGACCTCGCGCGCGTGTCATTTACAAACTGCTCCATGAGAGATGACACTATTGCTCTGCAATGTAAGGTGTCAACATGATGTTCACCAGTGACACGGAGGAGGCGCTGCGCGCAGCCGTCGCGCTCGTGAACTCTGCGGAGCGACCCGACACCCTTTCGACCCCCGAGGACTTCTCCTCCTTCCTGTCGGAGTATCCATACACCGGGCGCATCGACCGCGATGACGCCGAACTGCAGACGCTGCGCGAGCTGCGGCCCCGCCTGCGCGACATGCTGCTCGCCCCGCGAGACGAGATGGTCGAGCAGGTCAACGCCGCCCTCGCCGACGTCACGCTCACCCCGCGCCTGACCCGTCATGACGCGGCCGACTGGCATCTGCACGCCGTCGCGGACGATCATCCCCTGGCCGAGCGCATCCTCGTCGAGACCGCGATGGCACTGATCGACGTCATCCGTGCCGAGGAGGGCAGTCGCCTGGCTGTGTGCGCGGATGCCGATTGTCAGGCGATCGCGCTGGATCTCTCGCGCAACCGCTCGAAGCGCTACTGCTCCACCACCTGCGCGAACCGCAACGCCGTCGCCGCATATCGCGCGCGGCAAGCGCGCTGACCGGCGCGCCCGGACGGTTCGGATGCCGGGAATCGACCGCCGGCATCACGCCGAGCGGTGACCGACCACTCCCTTGCGCAGCAGGGCGTTGCCGTACTTGCGGGTCTCGCCGGTGCGCACCATCAGATAGGCGCTCTTCGCGATGCCGTAGTAGGCGAAGCGCTCCACGAAGCCCGTGCTGTGCTCGGCTGTGCCCGCGGCGGCCATCAGTTCGCGCTGCACGTCCAGCACGGTGGCATCCGCCGACTCCATCAGATCGAGGGCGGGCGCGTCGTCCAATGGCAGCACCGAGCAGATCGCCGCGACCACCTCGGGCGTCGTCGTACCGGGCAGATCGACGACCCGCGCGCCGAGCGCCCAGGCAGGGAAGTGCGCGTCGGCCACGACGACCGAGTCGGAGTGACCCATCCGGTCCAGGTGCAGCAGCAGCTCACCGGTGAGAAGCGGGTCGATTCCCTCAAGCATCCGTCAGTCCCTCCTCCGTCTTCGAATCGCGCAAGATGCTGCGATTCGACTCAGGATGCAGCAATTCGCGCGATTCGAACGATGTCATGCCGTCAGTCCCTCCTCGGCCAGGTTCCGCCACAGTTCGGCGGGGATCTCCAGGCGGGCGTATTCGGCGTTCTGCGCCAGCTGGGCGGGCGGCTGCCGCCGACCACCACCGAGCGCACCAGCGACGACTGCAGCGGGAACTGGATCGCGGCGGCCGGCAGCGGCACGTCGTGGTCCTTGCAGACTGCGGCGATGCGCACCAGCCGGCCCCACAGCTCCTCGGGCAACTGGCCGTACTCGTAGCGGCCGGAGCGTTGCGGCTCGGGCTGCGCGAGCAGCCCGGAGTTGAAGACGGATGCCGCGACGATCCCCGTCCCGTGCTCCGCGCAGGCCGGCAGCACCTCAGCCGCAGCCGGCTGCTCCAGCAGCGTGTACCGGCCGGCGACCATGATCAGGTCGAGGTCGGCCTCGCGCACCGACCGGGTCAGGGCATCCGTCGCCATCGAGCCGACGCCGATCGCGCCGATCAACCCCTCGGCACGCACCTTCTCGAGTGCCGGATACGCCTGCGCCAGCGCGAGATCGAGGTCGTTGCGCTCGGGATCGTGCAGGTACAGCACATCGATCCGGTCCAGGCCGAGCCGTTCCTGCGACTCGGCGATGCTGGCGCGGATGCCCGTCTCGCTGAAGTCCCACTCGCGACGCAGGTCGTCGGGCACGAAGAAGTCGTGGGCCGTGTCGAGCCCTCCGGGCTCGTGATCCGGATTCGGGCGCAGCAGCCGCCCCGCCTTCGTCGACACGACGAACTCGTCGCGCGACTTGGTCTGCAGGAAGGCGCCGAGCCTGCGTTCGGACAGCCCGAGTCCGTAGTGCGGTGCGGTGTCGAAATAGCGGATGCCGGCATCCCAGGCGGCCTCCAGCACCGCCCACGCCTCCTCGTCGCTCAGCGCGCGGAAGAGGTTGCCGACGTTCGCGGCGCCGTACCCCAGTGCGGGGAGCCGGCCGGGCAGGGCGTCCGCTCCGGACAGCCGGTCGGATGCGGATGCGTGTGCGGATGCGGATGCGGATGCGCTGAGCTCAGGCGACGACATGCTGACCCGTCCAGGTGTACTTCGCAATGCTGTCCGACTTCATCTCCATGCTGGTCCCCGCCGCGGTGGGCGCCAGGTACGAACCGCCCCGGATGTCGGTCGGCACGACGAAGTGCTCGTGCAGGTGGTCGACGTACTCGATCAGTCGCCCCTCGCGTGTGCCGCTGACGGCGACGAAGTCGAACATCGACAGATGCTGCACGGCCTCGCACAGCCCCACCCCGCCGGCGTGCGGGCACACCGGCACGCCGAACTTGGCGGCCAGCAGCAGGTTGGCGATGTTCTCGTTGACGCCGGCGACGCGCACCGCGTCGATCTGCATCACTGCGATGGCGTTCGCCTGCAGCAGCTGCTTGAAGATCATCCGATTCTGGGCGTGCTCGCCCGTGGCGACCCGGATCGGGGCGACGCCGCGTGCGATCTCGGCGTGGCCCAGAACGTCGTCCGGGCTGGTGGGCTCCTCGATCCAAGCCGGGTGGAACTCGGCGAGCGCGTTCACCCACTCGATCGCCTCAGAGACCTCCCAGCGCTGGTTGGCGTCGATCGCGATCGGGAAGTCGGGTCCACACACCTCGCGGGCCTTGCGGAAGCGGCGAATGTCGTCGTCGAGGTCGGCGCCGACCTTAAGCTTGATCTGGGTGAAACCGTCGGCCATCGCCTCGCGGGCCAGGCGCTCGAGCTTCTCGTCCGAGTACCCGAGCCAGCCGGGGCTCGTGGTGTAGCCCGGGTAGCCCGTGGCCAGCAGCTGCCGCTCACGCTCGGCCCGTCCCGGCTCGGCCGCGCGGAGGATCTGCAGCGCGTCGTCACGGGTGAGGGCGTTGGTCAGGTAGCGGAAGTCGACCAGGTCGACGATCTCCTCCGGCGCCATGCGCGCGAGCAGCTGCCACAGGGGCAAGCCGGCGCGCTTGGCCTTGATATCCCACAGTGCATTGATCACGGCGCCGATCGCCATGTGCATGACGCCCTTCTCGGGGCCCAGCCAGCGCAGCTGCGAGTCGCCGACGATGTCGCGGAAGGTGCCGCCCATGTCATCCAGCAGCGGCTCGACCTCGCGGCCCACCAGGTGCCCGGCCAGCGCGTCGATCGCGGTGACCTGCACGTCGTTGCCGCGTCCGATCGTGAACACGAACGCGTGCCCCGAGATGCCGTCGTCGGCATCCGTGCGCACGATCACGTACGCCGCCGAGTAGTCGGGGTCGGGGTTCATCGCATCCGAGCCGTCCAGGCTGAGCGAGGTGGGGAAGCGGATGTCGCTGGTCTCCAGCGCGACGATACGACTCACGGGGCTCCTTCGATTGCGTCCAGAAGGTGACGCAGGTACTTGGAGTGTAAACATCCGATGTCTATACTGTCAACGGCGGGAGCCGCGACGGCATCCGCGATCCGCGACCAGAAGGAGAACCATGAAGTTCGCGCGACTTGGCGAGGCGGGAAGTGAGATCCCCGTCGTCGTCGACGAGGGCCGCTACTACGACCTGCGCTCCGTGACATCGGATGTGAACGGCGATTTCCTGGCATCCGATCCGGTGGACCGCACGCGTGCCGCGCTGGATGCCGGTGAGCTGCCGGAGCTGGCGGATGCCGAGGGCCTGCGCATCGGTGCGCCGATCGCCCGCCCGAGCGCGGTGATCTGCATCGGCATGAACTACGCCGCGCACGCCGCGGAGTCCGGCTCGGAGCCCCCGACCATCCCGATCCTGTTCCTGAAGACACCGAACACCGTCGTCGGTCCGAACGACGCCGTCACCATCCCGCGCGGCAGCGAGAAGACCGATTGGGAGGTGGAGCTCGGCGTCGTGATCGGCACCAGGACCGCGTACCTGGATTCGCCCGAGGAGGCGGATGCCCACATCGCCGGCTACGTGCTCGCCAACGACGTCTCTGAGCGCACCTTCCAGCTCGAGGTGTCGGGCGGGCAGTGGTCCAAGGGCAAGATCGCCGCCGGCTTCAACCCCACCGGTCCCTGGCTGGTGCCGGCATCCGAGATCGATTCGACGAACCTGGGCCTGCGCAGCTGGGTCAACGGTGAGCCGCGACAGGACTCGAACACCGCCGACCTGATCTTCGACGTGCGCACGATCGTGCACCACCTCTCGCAGTACGTCACCCTCGAACCCGGAGATCTGATCCTCACCGGCACCCCGCAGGGTGTGGCGCTGTCGGGCAAGTACCCGTACCTCAAGCCCGGGGATGTGGTCGAGGTCGAGATCGACGGGCTGGGTCGCCAGCGTCAGGAGTTCGTGGCATGGGCGCGATGAGCGTTGACGGCCTCGTCGCGATCGTCACGGGCGGGGCATCCGGAATCGGCGCGGCGATCGCCCGCCGTCTGCACGAGGAGGGTGCGCAGGTAGCCGTGCTCGACCGCGACATCTCGGGAGCGGATGCCGAGTTCACCGCGTTCACGGCCGACGTCTCCGACCGCGCCTCGGTGAACGCGGCCGTCGCCGCCGTGGCCGAGAAGTTCGGCGGCATCGACATCGTGATCAACAACGCCGGCATCGGGGCGCAGGGCGACGTCGCCGCGAACGACGACGACGAGTGGGCGCGCGTGCTCTCGATCAACGTCACCGGCATGGCCCGCGTGAGCGCGGCGGCGCTGCCCTGGCTGCGTAAGTCGGCCTCCGCGGCGATCTGCAACACGGCATCCATCGCCTCGACCACCGGCCTGCCGCAGCGGGCACTGTACTCGGCATCCAAGGGCGCCGTCTCGGCGCTGACCCGCGCCATGGCCGCCGACCACCTGCGCGAAGGCATCCGCGTCAACGCCGTGAACCCCGGCACCGCTGACACTCCGTGGGTCGGGCGGCTGCTGGATTCCGCCGCCGATCCCACCGCCGAGCGCGCCGCGCTGCAGGCCCGTCAGCCGCACGGCCGGCTGGTCTCGCCGGATGAGGTCGCCGGTGCCGTGCTGTATCTGGTCAGCCCCGCCTCGGGTTCGACGACCGGCACGTTCATCGAGGTCGACGGCGGCATGGCAGCCCTCCGCCTCCGCTCCGAATAGCCGGCCGCCGCTCGCGCGGCCGTCCCCGCCCGTCCAGGTCGCAACGGATGCCGCTCACACGCCCATCCCCACGTCCAGGTCGCAACGGATGCCGCTCCGCCGGCACTACGACGGCATCCATTGCGACCTGGGCACTGGTTTCCACCTGTGGATAACGCCTGCGGCGGTCGTGCCCGACGTGCCATCGTGATGCGATGCCCGCTCCACGACCGCTTCCCGACAGCCTCAGCCGCACTTTCAGCGTGCCGCAAGCGCTGGAGGCTGGAGTCGGCAGGGGCCGGCTCCGGCGGGCCGACCTGGAGACGCCGTTCCACGGCGTACGCGCTCGACCCACCTCATTCGATCTCGACGGGCTGGATCCATACACCCGCCAGCTCACCGAGCGTCGCATCCAGGCATGGAACTAATGGATGCCGCTCGAACGCGCACTGAGCGACATCCATTGCGACTTGGACGACAGACACCCGTTGCGACCGACGAGACGACCCGCGCCGGTCAGCGGATGCCGTAGAACGCGAGCGCGTTCGACCAGAACAGCGCATCGGCGTCGACCCCGCGCGACGCGGCCCAATCGGCGACGGTGCGGAACCAGCGCTGCCGCGCCCCGATCACGTACGCGCCGTCCTCGAGCCGTCCGAAGTCGATCGACGACACCGGCCAATCGCTCCCCCACATCAGCCGCTCGGCGCCGAACGCGTCCAGCGCGACATCCAGGAACGGCGTCAGCTGAGCATCCGTCCACACCCCACCGGACTCCGCCGGCAGTCCCGACAGCTTGCAGTGCACCTGCGGCTGCGCGGCCAGCTCGCGCAGGTCGTCCACCCAGCCGGCATCCGGAGCCGAAGGGGCCGACGCCGTTCCCACCGACGGCTTGCCGAGGTGATCGAGCACGATCGGCAGGTCGGGAACGGATGCCGCGAGCGCCGTCACATCCGGGATCTGCTGCGCCCGCACGCAGGCGTCGAAGGTCCAGCCCCGGCGTGCCAGCATCCGCGCCCCGCGCCGGAACGCCTCCGTGCGAGCGAGCCCGTCGCGCTCCGACTGCAGCAGGTGCCGCACCCCGATCACGCGCTCGTGCTCGGCGAGCGCGGCGAGCTGGGCATCCGTCTCCGCTCCACGATCCAGCCGGGCCCCGGCCACGATCGCGACCACCCCGGTCTCGAGTGCGATCGAGTCGACCCAGCGCACCTCGTCCAGGGACCGGCCCTCGACGGGATCGGCCTGCACGAAGATCGCCGCCTCTTCATCGACGCCCGCGAGCTGCTCCTCGAGGATCTCCTCGGCGGCGAACCGCCAGTCCAGCGGGCCCTCCAGCCACTCGTACTCCAGAACCGCCGGGTCCCACAGGTGCAGATGAGAGTCGATGACGCGCATGTCTCCATCGTCACACACGCCGCCGCAGACATCCGATCATTATGCGAAGATGTGGCCATGGCTGTCACAGACGAGGCGATCGAGAAGATCAAGGCGATGATCGTCAGCGGCGAGCTCGGACCCGGCGACCGGCTGCCGCCCGAAAAGGAGCTGGCCGAGCGGCTCGGACTCTCCCGCAGCTCCATGCGCGAGGCGGTCAAGGCGCTGGAGGTCATCCGCGTGCTCGACGTGCGCCGCGGCGACGGCACCTACGTCACGAGCCTCGAACCTCACCTGCTGCTGGAGGCGATCAGCTTCGTCGTCGACATGCACGACGACGACTCGCTGCTGGAGCTGTTCGCCGTGCGACGGATGCTGGAATCCCAGGCCACCGGGCTGGCCGCCGGCTATGCCACGGAAGCCGAGGCGCAGGCGCTGCTGGACGAGATCGAAGCCGTCGACCCCGAGGTCGTCACGATCGACGACCTGGTCGCGCACGACATCCACTTCCACCACGAGGTCGTGCGCCTGGCCGGCAACGACTACCTCGCCAGCCTGATCGACGGGCTGAGCAGCCAGACCATCCGCGCGCGGGTGTGGCGCGGACTCACCGAGCAGGGCGCCGTGGAGCGCACCCTCTCGGAACATCGGGCCATCGCCGAGGCCGTCGCCCAGCACGACGCCGCGCTGGCGACGTCTCTGGCCACCGCGCACGTCGCCGGCATCGAGCGCTGGCTGCGCCAGGCCGTCAAGCCCTGACCCCGACGAACGGAAGACCATGACCATCGATCAGCCCCACCGCAGCGGCGTCGTGATCGTCGGCAGCGTGACCGCCGATGTGACCGCCTTCTCGCAGCGGCTGCCCGCACGCGGCGAGACCATCCTCGGCGAGGAGTTCACGATGGTGCTCGGCGGCAAGGGGCGAACCAGGCCGTCGCGGCCGGGCTGGCAGGTGCACGCACGAGCTTCGTCGGCTGTGTGGGAGACGACCTGTTCCGCGACCTCGTCGTCGACGGGCTCTCTGCCGCGGGCGTCGACCTGACCCATCTGCGCACCGTCCCCGGGCCCACCGGAATCGCGCACATCCGCGTGGACGCCTCGGCGCAGAACGACATCGTGATGGTCCCGCTCGCCAACGCCCGGCTCAGCGCCGGGCAGATCGACGTGGCACTGGCGGCGTTGGCCCCGACGACGTCCGTGCTGCTCACGCAGCTCGAGACCCCGGCATCCCTCACCCTGCACATCACCGCGCGCGCCCGCGAACACGGCATGACGGTCGTGCTCGACCCGGCTCCTGCTGCCGAGCTGGACGCCGCGGTCTGGGCCGGTATCGACATCGTCACGCCGAATGAGACCGAGGCGACGGTGCTCAGCGGTATCGAGGTGACCGACCCCGCATCGGCCGAGCGCTCCGGTCGCTGGTTCCTCACCCAGGGCGTCGGCGCGGCCGTGATCACCATGGCCGAGAAGGGATCCTGCGTGGTCACCCCCGAAGGGACGACCTTCATCGAGCCGATCTCCGTCGAACCCGTGGACACCACCGCCGCCGGCGACGCCTACGCCGGCTACCTCGGCGCGGCTCTCGCCGAGGGATGGACGCTCGCCGAGGCCACTCGTCTCGCCGGCGCCGCGGGCGCCATCGCCGTCACGCGCCAGGGCGCCTCCCCAGCCTGCCGAGGCGCGATGAGGTCGACGCGCTGCTGGCATCCCTGACGTGATCCAGCGCGCAGACCCCGCCGCGCTACCCTCGAACCATGAGCGAGTGGGTCAGTTCCGCCATCCGAGTGCTGGAAGCGGATGCCAACCGCTCCGCCGACACGCATCTGCATCTCTTCCCACTGCCTGCCGAGTGGGGCATCGACCTGTATCTGAAGGACGAGTCGGTGCATCCGACCGGCTCGCTCAAGCACCGCCTCGCACGCTCGCTGATCCTCTATGGCCTGGTGAACGGCCTGATCGACGAGGGAACGACGCTGGTGGAGTCGTCGAGCGGGTCGACCGCCGTCTCTGAGGCGTACTTCGCCCGGATGCTGGGGCTCCCCTTCATCACGGTCGTCCCGCGCTCGACCAGTCAGGAGAAGATCGACCTCATCGAGTTCTCCGGCGGCCGCTGCCACTTCGTCGAGAACGCCTCCGAGATCTCTGCTGAGGCCCGCCGGCTCGCCGCGGAGTGCGGCGGCCACTACCTGGATCAGTTCACCTTCGCCGAGCGGGCGACCGACTGGCGCGGCAACAACAACATCGCGGAGAGCGTGTTCAGCCAGCTGGCGCAGGAGCGGCATCCGATCCCCCGATGGATCGTCGTCGGCGCCGGAACCGGCGGCACCAGCGCGACCTTCGGCCGCTACGTGCGCTATCGCCGTCATGCCACGCAGGTGGCCGTGGTCGACCCGGAGGGTTCGGCGTTCTACGCCGGCTGGAAGGGCGATGCGGATGCCGTGGGCTCACCCTCGCGCATCGAGGGGATCGGTCGGCCCCGGGTCGAGTCGTCGTTCGTGCCGAGCGTGATCGACGAGATGATCCAGGTGCCGGATGCCGCATCGGTCGCCGCCGTGCGGCTGCTGCGCGAGCGCACGCTGCACTGGGCGGGCGGTTCGACCGGGACGAACCTGTACGGCGCATTCGAGCTGATCGCGCGGATGCGTCATGCCGGCGAGACCGGCAGCGTCGTGACGCTCATCTGCGACAGTGGTGTGCGGTACGCGGACACGTACTACTCGGATGCCTGGGTCGCCGCGCAGGGCTGGGACCTGGCGCCGCACCGGCAGCGCATGGAGCGCTTCCTGGACACCGGGCTGTGGTGAGCGATCAGCCTCACATTCCGGCATCGACTGCTGCCGATACGTTCATCGGCTGCTCCCGCGCCCACGGCGCAGCGCTCGGCACGCTGATGTGCTCGGTACGCTGACGTGCTCGGTACGCTGATGTCATGACCACGCTCATCCTCACGGTCGCGGGAGCGGATCGCCCCGGACTGGTCTCCGCCGTCGCCGACCTCGTCGACGCCCATGGCGGCAACTGGGAGAACAGCAGCCTCGCCGAGTTGGCCGGAACCTTCGCGGGCGTGATCGAGGTCACGGTGGCCGAGGAGCGCGTCGGCGAACTGCAGAGGGCGCTGCGCGAGCTGGACGGGATGCTGACCGTGACCGTCAACGCGGGCACTGCTCCCGTGCACGATGACACGCAGCCGCGACGCGTCTCGGTGACGGTGCTGGGCGACGACCGGCCCGGGATCGTGCGCGAGGTGTCGGGAGTGCTCAGCGCTCACGCACTCAGCATCGAGAGCATGACCACGCAGACACGTGACGCGGCGATGGCCGGCGGACGGCTGTTCGAGTCCGCAGTGACGGCGAGTGTTCCGGCATCCGCTGATCTCGACGCCCTTCGCGACGACATCGAGCGACTCACGCACGACCTGCAGGTCGACATCAGCATCCTCTGAACGGCTTCTGCAGCAGACGACACCCCGCGCGGATGGAACGTCCTCTCTCGCCCTGCGGAACCGGCGCTCTCCCTCCGCGCCGCATATGCCACAGTGGTGGGAGCGCTGCCGACGCGGGCAGCGGGAATGCCGAGGATGCCCGATGACCGACGACCGTGACGCACGCGTGCTCTCCGCTCTGACGGCCGAGCTGCCCGAGGGCGCCGTCCTCACCGCGCCCGACTCCCTGCAGGCGTACCGGCGCGACCGCGCCGAGGACCCGGATGCCGGCACACCGCTCGCCGTCGTGCGGGCGACCTGCACCGAAGACGTGCAGGCCGCGGTGCGCATCGCCGCCCGCGATGGCGTCGGCATCGTGCCGCGCGGTGCGGGTTCGGGGCTGTCCGGCGGCTCCTCCGCCGTCGACGGCGCCATCGTCGTCTCGTTGGAGCGGATGCGGCAGATCACCGTCGACGCTGCCCTGCAGATGGCCGTCGTGCAGCCCGGTGCGTTCAACGCCGAGGTCAAAGCCGCGGCATCCGAGCACGGTCTCTGGTATCCGCCCGACCCGTCCTCTCAGGAGTTCTGCTCGATCGGCGGCAACATCGCCACCAACGCCGGTGGGCTGTGCTGCGTGAAGTACGGCGTGACCACCGACTATGTGCTCGGGCTCACCGTCGTGCTCGCCGACGGGCGCGCGGTGAAGCTCGGCGGCCCGCGGCTGAAGGACGTCGCCGGGCTCTCGCTGACCAAGCTGTTCGTGGGCAGCGAGGGCACGCTGGGCATCGTCACCGAGGCGACGCTGCGGCTCGTGCCCGCCCAGCGCACGCCCACCACCCTGGTGGCGGTGTTCCCCACCGTCGCCGGTGCGATCGACGCGGTCGTCGACATCAGGGCGGCGATGCGCCCGTCGATGCTGGAGTTCATGGATCAGATCACCATCAACGCCGTCGAGGACATGATGCGCATGGAGCTCGACCGCTCGGCGGCGGCCATGCTGATCGTGCAGTCCGACGAGCCCGCTGAGGTCGCCGGCGCGCAGATCGAGGCCATCGAGCAGACCTGCGGCCTGCACGGCGCGACCGAGGTGTACGCCACCAGCGACCCGGATGAGAGCGAGGCGCTGATCGAGGCGCGGCGGCAGGCGATCCCCGCGGTCGAGAAGCGCGGTGCCCTGCTGCTGGAGGACGTCGGCGTCCCGTTGCCGCGGCTGGGCGCCCTGATCGACGGGATGCGCGCGATCGCCGAGGCCCGCGGCGTCGAGATCGCCGTGGTCGCGCACGCCGGCGACGGCAACACGCATCCGCTGATCGTGCTGGATCCGACGGATGCCGAACAGCGCGCGCAGGCCGATCTCGCCTTCGGCGAGGTGATGGCGCTGGCGATCGAGCTGGGCGGCACGATCACCGGCGAGCACGGGGTGGGACGGCTCAAGCAGCCCTGGCTGGCGGACTACCTGGGTGACGACGTGCTGGAGCTGAATCTGCGCATCAAGAAGGCCCTCGACCCGCAGAACATCCTCAACCCCGGCGCGATCTTCGGCCCGGTCTGACCGGGTCGCGGCATCCGTCACGATTTCCTCCAGGTCGCGATGGTTGCCGCTGAAATCGCCGCAAAGCGGCATCCGTTGCGACCTGGAGCGCGCCGGGCCTCAGTCGGTCAGGCCGATGGCGTCGGGCTGCAGGCGGCGCAGCCAGTACTCGGTCTGCGCGACGTGACTCGCCGCGGCGGCTGAGGCCGCGACCGGATCCCGGGCCTCCAGGCCGCGCAGGATCGCGCGATGCCCGGCATCCGAGAGCGTCTTGATCTCGTCCGCGCTGTCGGTGCGGAAGATCCGGTACGCGCGCGAGCGCGCACGGAACACGGCGAGCAGACTCGCCAGCGCCGAGTTTCCCGCCACCTCGGCGATGCGCATGTGGAACTCGTGGTCCAGCCGGGACTGCTCATCGTCGTCGACGGTGGCCTCCAGCACGACCAGCAGCGCATCCAGTTCGGCGAGAACCTCTGCGTCGATGCGGGCCGTCGCCAGCGACGCGGCATGCGCCTCCAGTGCACGGCGCAGCTCGTACAGCTCCAGAATCGAGTCCAACGGCAACAGGCCGACCGTCAGTGAGAGGCTGCCGATCAGGTCGCCGGCATTCAGATCGCTCACGTAGCTTCCCGAGCCGTGCCGGGTCTCGAGCACGCCCAGTGCGGCGAGCATCCGGATCGCCTCACGCAGCGATCCCCGCGAGACTCCAGCTGCTCGCACAGGTCGCCCTCGCTGGGCAGTCGGTCACCCGGCTGCAGCGTGCCGTCGGCGATCAGTGCGCGCAGCCCGTGCAGCGCCGTGTCCAACACGCTCATATGATTCCTCTCCGCGACGGCGGAACGCCTGCTGCGATTCTGTCGGATGCTCGCCCCGGATCCCGATTCGTATAACAACTTGACGCATGCCTCCGCCAAAGAGTCGCACAATTCCCTGAGATGTGGCAATGTTGTGCAACAACTTCCTGTCATGACAGATGAGGACCGATGACAGTCACCGACTTCCCCGCCCCACTCCGCCTGCGATCGTTCGCCCGCGCGCGTGAGGCATGGCCCCTGGATCCGGAGATCATCCACCTCAACCACGGCTCCTTCGGCGCCGTGCCGGTTCCGGTCGTCACCCACCAGGAGGGCTGCGCCGCCGCGCCGACCGCAGCCCTGTGGAGTGGTTCCCGCGCATCGCCGAGCGCATGCGCGAAGCGCGCGAGCGGACCGCCCCGTTCGTGGGCGCCGCAGCCGGCGACAGTGCCTTCGTCCCGAACGCGTCTGCCGCCGCGACCGTCGTCTACAACGCCCTGCGCCTCGACGCCGACGACGAGATCCTCGTCACCGACCATGGCTACGGCGCGGTCACCATGGGCGCGCGGCGACTTGCGCGACGCTTCGGCGCGAACGTCCGGGTCGTGAGCATCCCGCTCGCCGCCGATGACGACGAAGTCGTGCAGCGCTTCGCCGACGCTCGCGCCGACCGCACGCGGCTGATCGTCGTCGACCAGATCACCTCGCCCACAGCACGCCGACTGCCCAGCCGCCGCATCGCCGCGGATGCCGCAGAACACGGCATCCGCACGCTCGTCGACGGTGCGCACGCACCGGGGCTCATCCCGGATGCCGCCGTCGAGGGCGGCGGCGACTGGTGGTTCGGCAACATGCACAAGTGGCCCGCCGCGCCCCGCGGCTCGGCGCTGCTGGTGACGCAGACCCCCGACCGTCAGGAGCTCTGGCCGCTGATCGACTCCTGGGGCGCCCCCGAGCCCTTCCCCGGCCGGTTCGACACCCAGGGCACCATCGACGCCACCGCCTACCTCAGCACACCCGCCGCCATCGACTTCGTCGAGCAGGAGTTCGGCTGGGCGGCTGCCCGCGAGGCACTGAGTGCGATGGCGGATGCCGGAGCCGAGGCGATCGCCGACGCGCTGCGCCCCTACAGCGCCGAGGATCCGCTGACCCCGCTGCCGTCGCCGGTCGCATCGATGCGCATGGTGCGCCTGCCGCAGGGGCTCGGCGCCACTCGCGAGGAGGCCGACGACCTGCGGATGGAGCTGCTCGACGAGGTCGGCGTCGAGACGGCCTTCACCAGCTTCCAGGGCACCGGCTACTTCCGCCTCTCCGTGCACCTGTACAACGAGGCCTCCGACATCGAGGCGTTCGTCGAGCGGTGTGTGCCGCAGCTGCTGCGGCGCGCCGGCATCGGCATCCGCTCCTCCGCTCACATTCTCTGACCACTTCCAGACCAATACCACCCACCCACCCAGATCGAAAGGCACATCATGAAGCACAGGATCTTGACGGCCGCAGCGGGGATCGGCACTGTCGCCGCCCTGGCGCTCACCGGCTGCTCCTCCGGCGGCGGACCGGCCGCCGACGGCACCGTCACCCTGCAGATGGTCGAGAGCCTGACCAACCCGGCTCGCACCGAGCTGCTGCAGGGTCTGCTCGACCAGTTCGAGAAGGACAACCCGAAGATCAAGGTCAACCTCGTCTCGCCTCCCACCGAGCAGGCCGACCAGAAGATCCAGCAGATGCTGCAGTCGGGCAAGGGCGTGGACGTGCTCGAGGTGCGCGACATCACCGTCGGCCCGTTCGCGAACAATGGCTGGCTGTACGACCTGAAGAGCGACCTCGACAAGTGGGACGGCTGGGACGACCTCACCGACAACGCGCAGTCGGCGTCGGTGGCCGAGGACGGCAAGACCTACTTCGTGCCCTACGGCTTCTACGGCCTCTCGCTGTTCTACCGCACCGACCTGGTCAAGGAGGCCGGCTTCGACGGACCGCCACACAGCTGGACCGACCTGCTGGAGCAGGCCTCCGCCATCCAGGACCCCTCGAAGAACATCTACGGCTACGCGTTCCGCGGCGGGCAGAACGCCAACAGCAACGTGGTCGCCGCCATCGAGGCGTACACGATCGAGGATCTCGACGTGGACAACGCCTTCTCGATGAAGGACGGCACCACGATGTTCGCCGCCCCCGAGGCACAGGCCGCCGTCGATGACTACTTCGACCTGTTCAAGAAGGCCTCGCCGCCGTCGGCCGTCTCGTGGGGCTACCCCGAGATGGTCGCCGGGTTCACCAACGGCTCCACGGCGTTCCTGCTGCAGGACCCCGAGGTGATCGCCACCGTGCAGGACTCCTCGCTGACGGAGGATCAGTGGGACACCGCTCCGCTGCTGGTCGGGCCGACCGGCAAGGCCGCGCAGCCGCTGGCCGTCGCCGGCTGGGGTGTGGCCAAGAACAGCGCGAACACGGATGCCGCGGTCAAGCTCGTCGAGTACCTCTCGTCGACCGAGCCCGCCACGAAGTTCGCCCAGGCCAACAGCCTGGTGCCGATCATCGCATCCGCTTCGGATGACGACTTCTACAAGACCGGCCCGTGGAGCAGCTACGTCACGATGACCGAGAACCCCGACACCTACGTCAACGTGCGTCAGCCTCGCGGGGTCAGCTGGTGGACCGAATGGATCCAGAAGTCCGATCAGGACGTGCAGAAGGTGCTGCTCGGCGACATGACCACGACCGAGCTGCTGAAGTCCTGGGACGAGTTCTGGACGGAGAAGTTCGCCGCGGAGAAGGGCTGACCCGTGGCTCGCCTCACTCGCTCGGGAAGCCCCGCCGGCACTGCCGACGGGGCCTCCCCGGCATCCCGGCGCCCCTTCCGTGCCCGGCACGCGCTGACGTTGCTGGCGTTCATGCTGCCGGCCGTCGTGTTCGTGTGCTGGTTCACGTACTTCCCGATGCTGCAGGGCGCCCGCATGGCGTTCCACGACTGGAACCTGTGGGATCTCACCTCCACGCCGTGGGTCGGCTTCGACAACTTCGTCGCCGTCTTCGAGAACCCGCTGTTCGGGCAGGTCGCGTGGAACTCGGTGCTCTGGGTGGTGGGGTCGCTGGTTCCGCAGCTGGTCATCGGGTTCCTGATCGCGCTCGCGCTGCGCAAGAGGTTCCGCTTCCGCGGGCTCTACCAGGCGCTGGTGTTCTTCCCGTGGGCTGTCTCGGGATTCCTGATCGGGATGCTGTTCCGCTGGATGTTCAACGCCGAGTTCGGCGTGGTCAACGATCTGCTCATGAAGGTGGGCCTGATCGAGCAGCCGCTGCCGTGGCTGGCCGATCCGAAGCTGGCGATGTTCGCGGTGATCACGGCGAACATCTGGTACGGCGTGACGTTCTTCGCCATCATGATCCTCGCCGCGCTGCAGTCGGTGCCGGATGACATGCTCGAGGCCGCCAGCCTGGACGGCGCGGGCAAGGTGCGTCAGCTGTTCTCGATCATCATCCCGTACATCTCGATGACGCTGCTGCTGACGATCCTGCTGCGCGTGATCTGGATCTTCAACTTCCCCGACATCATCTGGGCGATGACCCGCGGCGGGCCCGCCAACCAGACGCACATCGTCACGACGTGGATGATCGACTACACCCAGCAGGGCAATTACGGCATCGCGAGCGCCATCGGCCTGATCGTCGTCGCCCTCCTGTTCGTGTTCTGCGCGTTCTACCTGATGGCGATGAGGAAGGTTCAGCGATGACCTCCACGACCACGACCACGACCGCGACCCGCCGTCTGACCGTACCCGACCCGGCATCCGCTCCCCGCGGACCGCGCAGGGTGACCGCCGGTGGTGTGGTGCGGGTGGCGGGCCTGGCTCTGTGGCTGATCATCACGCTGTTCCCGCTGTACTGGATCGCGCTGACCTCGTTCAAGTCGCCGAGCACGGTCAACAAGTACCCGATCGAGTACTGGCCCAGCCAGCCGTCGCTGGACAACTACGTCAGCCTGTTCCAGAAGAGCTCCTTCGGCGTCTTCCTGGGCAACTCCGCGCTGGTCGCGCTCACCGCGGGCGCGGTCGCCACTCTCATCGCGCTGCTGAGCGCCTATGTGATCGCACGGTTCGACTTCCGCGGCAAGGGCGCGGTGCTGATCGCGTTCCTGCTGACGCAGATGATCCCCGCGTTCATCGCTCTCGGTCCGCTCTACACGATGATGAGCGACCTGGGGCTGGTCGACACCAAGCCCGGCCTGATCCTGGTGTACATCGCGATCTGCATCCCGTTCTCGACGGTCATGCTGCGTGGCTTCTTCGAGAACGTGCCCGATGCGCTCGAAGAGGCGGCGATGATCGACGGATGCTCGCGCCTGGGCGCCCTGTTCCGGGTGCTGGTGCCGGTGATGACGCCGGGCATCATCGCGGCGTTCATCTTCAACTTCGTGAACTGCTGGAACGAGCTGTTCCTGTCGGTGGTGCTGATGAACACGGATGCGAACCGCACGGTGCCCTCGGCGCTGAACGGCTTCATCTCGACGTTCAACATCGACTGGGGCTCGATGTCGGCGGCCGCGGTGCTGACGATCCTGCCGACGATGCTGATGTTCGCCCTGGCGAGCCGCTGGATCGTGCAGGGCCTGACGTCCGGCGCCGTCAAGGAGTAGTCGCCCCGCGTCTCACCCTGCGCCCCTCCAGGTCGCAATGGTGGCCGCCACGACGACCGAACACATCCTCCAGGTCGCAATGGTTGCCGCTTCGGAGCCCGAATAGCGGCATCCGTTGCGACCTGGAGATGGGGATCGCCCCGGGCGGGCTCAGACCAGACGGGCCTTCGGGGAGACCGTGTAGGTGTCCTCGGGGTCGTCGTTGACGACGCCGACGAGCGCGGTGTCGATGGCGGCCATGGTGTCGGCATCCAGCTTCACGCCGGACGCCTTGACCGTGTCGGCGAGCTGCTCGGGACGCGACGCGCCGACCAGAGCCGCGGCGACGTTCTGGTTCTGCAGCACCCAGGCGATCGCCAGCTGCGGCATCGAAAGCCCCGCGTCGGCGGCGATCGGCTTGAGCCGCTGCACAGCCTCGAGGATGTCGTCGCGCAGCAGCCGCTCGATGAAGTGCGCGCCGGAGTGCGGGTCGGTGGCGCGCGAGCCCTCGGGCACGGGCTGGCCCGGCAGATACTTGCCGCTGAGCACGCCCTGGGCCATTGGCGACCAGACGATCTGCGAGATGCCCAGCTCCTCCGAGGCCGGCACGACCTTGCCCTCGATCACGCGGTGCAGCATGGAGTACTGCGGCTGGTTCGAGATCAGCTGGAAGCCGAGCTGCTTCGACAGAGCGTGTCCCGCGCGCAGCTGCTCGGCGGTCCACTCCGAGACGCCGATGTACAGCGCCTTGCCCGCCCGCACGACGTCGGCGAAGGCCTGCATCGTCTCCTCGAGCGGGGTCTCGTGGTCGTAGCGGTGCGCCTGGTACAGGTCGACGTAGTCGGTGCCGAGCCGCTGCAGCGAGCCGTCGATCGACTCGAAGATGTGCTTGCGGCTCAGACCGGTGTCGTTCGGGCCCTTCGGCCCGGTCGGGAAGTAGACCTTGGTGAAGATCTCCAGCCCCGCACGGCGCTGGCCGGCGAGCGCCTTGCCGAGCACAACCTCGGCAGCTGTGTTGGCATAGGTGTCGGCGGTGTCGAACGTGGTGATGCCGGCATCCAGCGCGGCGTGCACGGTTTTGACCGCAGCGTCGTCACCGACCTGCGAGGCGTGCGTCACCCAGTTGCCGTAGGTGATCTCCGAGACCTTGAGACCGCTGTTGCCGAGATAGCGATAGTTGACCATGATCCAACGCTACTGCCCGTCAGACCGGTGCGGACTCCCGCATGTCCGCCCGCGTCAGCGGGACCGTCGGCGCGCCGTCGTCGCGGTCGGGAGCAGGATCGGATGCCCGAGGCGCAGCGGATGCCGAAGAGCCGGGCTGCCCGACGGATGCCGAGGGAGCTGCAGTCGCAGCATCCGCCGTCACGATCGCCGCGCGGTCCCGGAAGCCGTCGGCTGTGACCCGGTCGAGATCGACCTGCTTGCGGATCGCGGCGGTCTTCTCGTACAGCGAGGGGTCGCCGTAGCTGGTGAGCACCTTCACGAGCACCGGCAGCAGTTCGATCATGAAGAACAGCGCCGCGATCAGCCAGTGCGCCCAGAAGATGGTGGGCTCCTTGGCGGCCAGGCGGTTCAGGCCCGTGATCTGGCTGAGCAGGCCGATCGCGCCGGCGTTGCCCGCAGCGACGGCGTCGGCGCGGGCGTTGTAGGCGGCGAGCGCGTTCTGGTAGGTGGTCTTGGCTGCAGGCAGCTGATCCTTCGCCTGCTCGCGGTTGGTCTGCTCGGATGCCGTGGTGTTCGCCTTCGCCGAGGTCTCGGCGGCCGCCAGATCCTCGTTGGCGCTGCGCAGCTGCGCGGCGAGGGCGTCGTAGGTCTGCTGCGCCTGCGCGAGCTGTGCCTTGGCGGCATCGGAGCTGGAGCCCTGGCCGTGCACGCCGGTGCAGCCGGGCACTGTCCCCGCTCCCTCTCCGGTCAGCTCACACTGGTACAGCGCGCGGGCCGAGTCGATGACCTTCTGCTGGTCGGCCATCTTGCCGGTGATGTCGTCGACGGTGGCCTGCGCCACCGAGGTCGACGCGGTGCCGGAGTCGGTGCCGGCCACGATGCCGGTGGCGGCCTGGTTCTCGAGTGCGGCGAGGCGGGCGGATGCCGCATCCAGCGCCTTCTTCTCAGGGCCCTTCTCGAGCGCGTCCTGATCGGACTGCGACTGGGTGATGTTGGTGGAGGCCACCTCACGGGAGATGTCGTTGTGGAACACCTGCAGCACGAGCGGCTCGGCAACGAGGAATCCGATCAGCGCGGCCATCGCCACGCGTGGCAGTGCCAGTGCGATGAGCTTGCCGATGCTGCGCGTCGAGGACATCGACGCGGTGAGGAAGCGGTCGAGGTTGAAGATGATCGCGGCCCACACGATCGCCAGCGGCACCGCCACCCAGATCGCGACCTGAACGCCGGTGGTGAGGGCGAACAGCATCGAAATCGCCGAGACCAGCGCTGTGCCGAGAAGCACGAAGAACATCTGCACGAAGCGGGGTGTCTCGCCGGGCACACGGTCGAGGATGGGGCCATCGGCGCCGCCGAGGATCGCGAGCGTGCGCAGGCGGGATCCGGGGTGCGCGGGGCGCGCTCGCGCTTCGGGTGCGGAGCGGGGACCGGGGCCGGCTGCTCGTCCGCCGGGTCGGGATCGATCACCGGGTCGGGATCGATCACTGCGGTCGGGTGCGTGGCCGCATCCTCGGCATCCGTCTGGCGATCCTCGGCATCCGTCTGGCGGCTACCGGTCGGTTCGAATGCACGCAGGAACTCGAGGTCTTCGTCGGTCACGGCGCCTTCGGGGGCGTCGGTCTCGATCAAGATCCGCCCCTGGGAATCCATCCGACCAGGGCGATGCGCGGAATAGGACATCCTTCGAGATTAGGAAACGCCGGCTGTGGGACTGCCCGATGAACCCTGCAAACGACTCTCAGGAAAGGGATGCGCGCGAGGCCTGTGCGGTGTCAGGCTGGTGTCATGAAGACGCTGCTGCTGGCCCGTCACGCCAAGTCCGACTGGGGCATCCACGGTCTCTCCGATCACGATCGGCCGCTGAACTCCCGTGGTCGCCGCGACGCGCCGGCCATGGCCCGGCGCCTGCGCGAGGAGGGCGTGCGGCTGCAGCGGATCGTCTCCAGCAGCGCGACCAGGGCACGCAGCACCGCCGATGAATACGCGTCGGCGTTCGGGCTGCGTGTGGTCGAGGAGCCTGCGCTGTACGCGGCATCCGCCGGCACCATCCTGGAGGTCGCCGCAGCGCTCCCCGACGACGTCGAGGTCGCGATGCTCGTCGGCCACAACCCCGGCATGCACGACGCGGTCGCCGACCTCACCGGGGCCTTCGTCGAGTTCCCCACCTGCGTCGTCGCGGAATGCGCGGTTGACGTCGGCTCCTGGGCGGAGCTGATCGAGGGCGCGGGACGGATGCTGCGCCTGCGGACTCCGCACGACGCAGACTGATCAGACCTGCCAGAGACGATCGACCGGCAGCACGTGCATTCTGTCGCCAGCGTTGTATCCGGTCGTTCCGAGATGGAACGTGAGGCCGGCCAGGAACCACCGTTTGCCGAACCCCGGAGCCGCAGAATGCCGAGGGTCAAAACCGCAATCTGCCGACGCTCAGGCCATCGCGGCGGCGGCGACCTCGTCCTCGGAGGTGGCCACCAGCTGGCCGCAGGCGCCGTCGATCTCCTTGCCGCGGGTGTCGCGCAGGGTGGTCGGGATGCCGGCATCGTTCAGGCGGCGCACGAACTCGTTCGTCACCTCACGGGTCGATGCCGTCCACACCGACTCCGGCGTGGGATTCAGCGGGATCGGGTTGACGTGCACCCAGCCGCGGCCGCGGGAGTTGAGCTTCTGCGCCAGCAGATCGGCGCGCCAGGCGTGGTCGTTCATGTCCTTGATCAGCGCGTACTCGATCGACACGCGCCGTCCGGTCTTCTCGTAGTACCCGTACGCGGCATCTAGCGCCTCTTCGACCTTCCAGCGCGAATTGACCGGGATGAGCTCGTCACGCAGCTCGTCGTCGGGCGCGTGCAGCGAGAGGGCGAAGGTGACCGGGATGTTCTCGTCTGCGAGCTTGCGGATCGCGGGCACGAGACCGACCGTCGAGACCGTGATCCCACGCGCACTCATACCCAGACCGTTGGGCTGCGGGGCGACCATGCAGCGCACGGCATCCATCACCCGCTTGTAGTTGGCCAGCGGCTCGCCCATGCCCATGAAGACGATGTTGCTCACGCGCTCCATCGAATGATCGTCGGCCTTCTTGCCGCCGAGACCGCCCTCGGCGATCAACCGGTTGGCGCGCACGATCTGCTCGACGATCTCGGCAGTGGACATGTTGCGAGTGAGCCCGGCCTGGCCGGTGGCGCAGAACGGGCAGTTCATGCCGCAGCCGGCCTGGCTCGACACGCACAGGGTGATGCGGCCCGGGTAGCGCATCAGCACCGACTCGACGAGCGCGCCGTCGTGCAGCCGCCAGAGGAACTTGATCGTGTCGCCTCGGTCGGTCTCCAGCCGCTTCACCTCGGTGAGCAGCGGCGGCAGCATCCCGGCCACGAACTCCTCACGCTGCTCAGCAGGCAGGTCGGTCATGTGCGCGGGGTCAGAGGTGTAATGCGTGAAGTAGTGGGTCGAGAGCTGCTTGGCGCGGAAGCCGGGCATCCCCAGCTCCTTCACCTTCTCCACTCGTTCGGCGGGGGTCATGTCGGCCAGGTGCACGGGGGCTTGCCGCGCTTGGGGC
Organism: Microbacterium suwonense; assembly: GCF_030296555.1. Taxonomy (NCBI): domain Bacteria; kingdom Bacillati; phylum Actinomycetota; class Actinomycetes; order Micrococcales; family Microbacteriaceae; genus Microbacterium; species Microbacterium suwonense. Next base: position 2,763,151 of record NZ_AP027728.1, on the reverse strand, counting down.
TGGCGAACTGCAGCAGCGGCCGTCCCTCGGCATCCTTCTTCTGCGTCCAGCCCTCTGTCTTCGGGCGCACCTGCGGCGCGCCGGAGGCCGCGGGCGCTGTGCGCGGGCGTGTCTGGCGCACGCCAGTGCTCACAGGGCGCGCAGGAGAAGTCTCGGTCATCCTTCCAGGGTACGGGCTGACGGGTGAGAAGAGGCTGGGGCGGCGGCAGTCGAGCCCCGGACCACCAGGGCGGTGGGAAGCTCTATTGTCTCGCCGCTGATGTCCGCGCCATCGCTCCCGCGGAGCAGGGTCCGCACCGCCGCGGCGCCCATCTCCCGGATCGGCTGACGGATGGTCGTCAGAGGAGGATGCAGCCAGCGCGCACCGCGCACGTCATCGAACCCGACCACGAGCACATCCCTCGGCACGGACAGTCCCGCGGCGGCGATCGCCCGGTAGGCACCGGCAGCCATCTCGTCGTTGCAGGCGAACAGACCGATCGCTCCTCCGCCGCGCAGCGCTCGCAACGCTCGCGCGCAGGCGCTCTCGGCTGCTCGAGCACCCCAATCGGCATCGACGCGCACCAACTCGACCTCGGGTGCCTGCTCCCGCACCGTCGCCGTGAAGCCATCGACTCTCCCTCGACCGAAACGGTGCGACGGCGTGCCGCCGATCAGGATGAACCGCTGCGCACCGCGAGCGATCAAGTGCTCGGCTGCCGAGACTCCGCCAGCCCGATCGGTCGTGCGGATGCTGGGCAGGGATGCGGGAGGCTCGCCGGGTGGGTCGAGCAGCACCAGGGGAATCCCTGCATCGCGCATCAACGCGACCTGCACCGCCGTCGGCATCCTCAGCCCGACGATCACACCCGCCGTGCCCCGGGCGCGGATGCGATGAGGCCAGTCGTCATCGGCGATCTTGTGGTCAGTGGTGAGCACGAGGTCGTACCGTCGGGCGGCCGCCGCCGTCCGCGCACCCGCCACGACCTCATCCGTGTACGGATCGTGGAAGTCTCCGAAGACGACGTCGATGACACCAGCGGTGCGGTCACGTGGACGACCTCGGGACTCACCGAACGTGTACCCGACCCGCGCAGCGGCGCGCAGCACGCGCGTGCGGGTACCGGCGGACATCTCGCCGCGGCCCCGCAGCGCTCGGGATGCGGTGGACACGCTGACCCCTGCCTCCTCGGCGACGCGAGCGAGGGTGACACGGCGAGCAGGAGCCATGTCACTATTTTGCGCAATTTCTGAGACATTCACCACGACACGTGGCAATGTGACTCGCGATCCGCACCCCCTTTCGAGGACGAGAGAGAAGATCCATGACGACACGACTGCGCGTGGCCATCATCGGCACCGGCTTTATGGGGCGCATGCACTCGCACGCCTGGCGCACCGCGCCGCGGTTCTTCGACCTCTCCCGGGCTCCCGAGGCGGTGCTCCTGGTCGGCAGCGATGCCGACCGCACGGCTGCCGCGGCAGCGGAGTTCGGCATCCCGGAGTCCTCCGCGGACTGGCGCAGTGCGATCGCCCGCGACGACATCGACATCGTCGACATCTGCACGCCCGGGCACACGCACGCCGAGATCGCACTCGCCGCGCTGGCTGCGGGCAAGCACGTGCTGTGCGAGAAGCCGCTGGCCAACGACGTCGCGGATGCCGACCGCATGGCGGATGCCGCCGCAGCGGCCGCTGAGCAGGGCGTGGTCAGCATGTGCGGGTTCAGCTACCGCCGCACACCCGCCCTGGCACTGGCCAAGAAGCTCATCGACGACGGCCGCCTCGGGCAGATCCGCCACGTGCGCGCTCAGTACCTGCAGGACTGGCTCACCAGCCCGGAAGCGCCGTTCACCTGGCGCCTCGACCGCGAGCGCGCCGGCTCGGGCACATTGGGCGACATCGGCGCGCACAGCATCGACACCGCGCAGTGGCTGACCGGGTCGGCGATCACCGGGGTGTCCGCCACCCTGCGCACCTTCGTCGAGTCCCGTCCACGCCTGAACGAACACGTGGGCCTGGGCGGCAATGCTGATGCGGATGCTCCGCGCGAGCAGGTGACCGTCGACGATGCCGTGGCGTTCACGGCATCCTTCGCCGACGGCGCCCTCGGCGTCTTCGAGGCGACGCGCATGGCTGCCGGCCACCGCAACGCGAACCGCATCGAGGTCAACGGCGAGCTCGGCTCGGTGGCGTTTGACTTCTCTTTCATGAACGAGCTGCAGTTCCACGATGCGCGGCTGCCCTCCGACGAGCAGGGCTTCCGCCGGATCGACGTCACCGAACCCGAGCACCCCTACGCCGGCGCCTGGTGGCCGGCCGGGCACGGACTCGGCTACGAGCATCTCTTCACCCATCAGACCGTCGACTTCGTGCGCGCGATCACCGACGGCGTGGCCGCGCGCCCCGACTTCGCCGAGGCGACCCGCGTGCAGCGCGTGCTCGCCGCTGTCGAGGCCAGCGCGGCATCCGACAGCCGATACACCGCAGTGGAAGGAGCACGCCGATGACCGTACCCAGGAAGGTGACCGCGACCCGAAAGGCGCTCGTCGTTCGAGGCGGATGGGAGGGGCATCACCCCGTCGAGGCGACCGAGATCTTCATCCCGTTCCTGCAGGAGCAGGGATTCGAGGTGCGGATCGAGGAGTCCAACGAGATCTACACCGATGAGGCCGTGATGGATGCCGCCGACCTGATCGTGCAGTCCGTGACGATGTCCGAGATCTCCCGCGACGCGTTCACGGGGCTGCGCCGGGCGGTCGAGCGCGGCACCGGCCTGGCCGGCTGGCACGGCGGGATCGCCGACTCGTACCGCAACAACTCCGACTACCTGCAGCTGATCGGCGGGCAGTTCGCGACGCACCCGTCGAAGCATCCGGATGCCTGCGTCGGAGACGAGTCCGACAACTTCCTTCCCTACACGGTCGAGTTGACCGAGCTGGGTCGCGCGCACGAGATCCTGAGCGGGCTCGACGACTTCGCGCTCGACACCGAGCAGTACTGGGTGCTCACCGACGACCTGAACGACGTGCTCGCCACCACCACGCACCCCGTGCAGCCGTACCATCCGTGGCACCGGCCGATCACCTCGCCGGCGATCTGGACCCGCGAATGGGGCGCGGGGCGCATCTTCGTGGCGACCCCGGGGCACAGCCCCGAGGTGCTCCGCGACGCCAACGTACGCACGATCATCGAGAGAGGAATGCTGTGGGCCAGCCGCACGGTATCGGAATAGTCGGACTCGGAGTCATCTCCGCGCAGTACCTGGAGACCCTTGGGGCGCACCCCGGCGTGCGGATCGCCGCGACGGCGGATCTGGACACCGCTCGGGCCGCAGCCGTCGCCGAGCGGTTCGACGGATGCCGCGCGCTGACCGTCGATGAGCTCGTCGCGGATCCGAGCGTACAGACCGTGCTGAACCTCACGATCCCGGCCGCGCACGCGGAGGTCGCGTTGGCCGCTCTCCGCCACGGCAAGAACGTGTTCGGTGAGAAGCCCCTCGCCCCCGCGATGGCGGAGGCGAGGAGATCGTGTCGGCCGCTACCCCGTCCGCATGGGCGGGCTGTGCACCCGACACCGTGCTCGGCACCGGGATCCAGACCGCCCGCGCGGCCGTGGACGCGGGCGTGATCGGCCGACCCGTCTCCGCGGTTGCCACCTGGGTCTCGGCAGGCCATGAGGCCTGGCATCCGAACCCCGACTTCTACTACCGCGAGGGCGGCGGCCCGCTGCTGGACATGGGCCCGTACTACCTGACCTCGCTGTTCCACCTGCTCGGGCCGGTCAAGCGCGTCTCGGGAGCCTCGTCGCGTCCGAGGGCGGTGCGCCGGATCGCCTCCGGCCCGCGTGCCGGCGAGGAGATCCCCGTCGAGGTCGACACCCATGTCACCGGCGTGCTCGAGCATGTCGACGGGGCGATCTCGACCGTGACGTTCAGCTTCGACGCCGCCGCGACGCAGGCCGCACCGATCGAGGTGCACGGCGAGACCGGCACCCTCTCACTGCCCGACCCCAACATGTTCACAGGAGAGGTGCGCCTGCGTCGGCCCGGTCAGGATGCATGGAGCACCCTGCCGACGAGCGCGGGCTATGAGAACGGGTCCCGCGGCATCGGCCTGCTCGACTTGGTGGCGGGAAACGCGCGCTCCGACGGTTCGATCGCCCTGCACGTGCTGGAGATCATGACCGCACTGCTGGAGTCGGCGCGCACCGGCAAGCGCCTCGAGCTCACCACCACGGCCGAGCGTCCACCACTTGTCCCGCTCACGAGCGAGCGGGAGTGGCGGATGCAGTGACCGTTTCCACCTCCTCGCCGGCCGGATCAGTAAGACTGAGCGCGTCCGCCGAGGCAAGATGGTTCCATGAGCGAGGAGACACCACCCATCGGCGTCGACTTCTTTCCCGACTGGGGTCACCGGCTGCCGCTGTGGGACGGCGGCACGCTCCCGCCGCTCTCCGAGGCGCTCCTCGACGACCTGCGCTCCTGGGTGCGGACCTGGCAGATCGTACTGGATCCCGTCTCCGAGGTCAGATGGCCCGACGATGAGGTCGGACGGGCGTGGATCGCCGAGGGACATCGCCTTGTGGCCGCGGTGGAAGCCGAACTCGGCGCCGGATACGTGTTGAAGCACGACTTCGACATGTACGGCCCCGATCACGATCACACGAGTCTGTGATCGACCTCGAACCGTGGGCCTGGGCGCTGCTCGCCCTTGCCGCGCTGATCGCGGGACTGGGGAAGACCGCCATCCCGGGCAGCGCGACCATATCGGTCGTGCTCCTGGCATCCGTCCTGCCAGCGCGCACCTCGACGGCGGCGATGCTCCTGCTGTTCATCGTCGGCGACGTGTTCGCGCTCATCGCCTACCGCCGGCACGCGCACTGGCGCACGCTGCTGCGGCTCGCGCCGGCCGTGATCGCCGGCCTCGTGCTCGGGTTCCTGTTCCTCGCCTGGAGCGGCGACGCCGTCGTCCGGCGGACGATCGCCATCATCCTGCTGGCGATGATCGCGATCACGCTGTGGCGGCGATGGCGGTCACCGAGCGCAGCATCCGGGCCCATGGCTGCCGCCGGCTACGGCACGCTCGCCGGGTTCACGACCATGGTCGCCAACTCTGGCGGACCGGTGATGTCGATGTACTTCCTCGCGACGCGCACGCCCGTGAAGGTCTTCCTGGGCACCTCGGCGTGGTTCTTCGCGATCGTGAACCTGGTGAAGGTGCCCTTCCTCGCCGGACTCGGGCTGATCACCCCGTCCGTGCTGCTGATGGACCTGGTCCTCGCTCCGCTGGTCGTGATCGGTGCGCTGATCGGCATCCGTCTGGCCAAGCGGATGCCGCAACAGCTCTTCGACCGTCTCGTGATCGTGCTCACGGTGCTCGGCGCCGTGTACCTGCTGTTCTGACGCCCCGCTCGAGTACACCTGCACGACGCGGGAACGGCTGCACGGGCAATCTGGCGATCTGATCGTGCAGCTGTTCCCCGCTCGTGCAGCTGTACCGGTGGCAGACCCGGTTGAGCCTGGGAGCCGTGCTCAGTCCAGGAAGATGTCCGGGAACAGCCGGTCGTCGGGGGTGCCGGGAACGGCCGCGTACTTCGAGAAGTCGGTGACGCCGTCGGCCGCCAGCACGTCCTCCACGATCAGCGACTGACCGGTGTACTCGCGGGCGGGCTTGGTGAGCACCGCGTAGGCGGCATCCGCGTAGATGTCGGCCGTGCGGCTGGCCGCCATCACCCGGTCCCCGCCGAGCAGGTTCTGCACGGCCGCGGTGGCGATCGTGGTACGCGGCCAGAGCGTGTTGGCGGCGATGCCGGCATCTGCGAACTCGGCCGCGAGTCCGAGCGTCGCCATCGTCATGCCGTACTTCGCGAGGGTGTACCCGGTATGCGCACCCAGCCACTTCGGCGTGATGTTCAGCGGCGGCGAGAGCGAGAGGATGTGCGGGTTCTCCGCCTCCATCAGAAGCGGCACTGCCGCACGGGACAGCATGAACGTGCCGCGCACGTTGACGTCCTGCATGAGGTCGTACTTCTTCGCGGCAAGATCGGCCGAGCGCGACAGGTCGATCACGCTGGCGTTGTTGAGGACGATGTCGACGCCGCCGAACTCCCCTGCGCCTTGAGCACGGCGCCCGTGATGTCGTCGTCGTCGCGCACGTCGCCGACGATCGGCAGCGCCTGGCCCCCGGCGGCACGGATCGCCTCGGCTGCGGAGTGCACGGTGCCCTCCAGCTTGGGATGCGGGGTGTCGGTCTTGGCGAGCATCGCGATGTTCGCTCCATCGACGGCGGCGCGCAGCGCGATGGCGAGGCCGATGCCGCGGCTGCCGCCCGACATCAGGATGGTCTTTCCGGCGAGTGACATGTGGTTCTCCTTAGACGTTGACACCAGGCGGCTCCCGTATGAGTTTCCGTCGCCCGAATCGCTCTCAGGCGACAGAAACTCATACGGGAGCGAGGGGCGGGTTCACTTCGGTGCCATGCGGATGGCGCCGTCGAGGCGGATGGTCTCGCCGTTGAGGTATCCGTTGGCGACGATGTGCTCCACCAAGGCGGCATACTCGTCGGGGCGGCCCAGGCGCGGGGGTACGGCACCTGCTGGCCGAGCGAGTCCTGTGCGGCCTGCGGGAGCCCTGCGAGCATCGGGGTCTCCATGATGCCCGGCGCGATGGTGCAGACACGGATGCCGTAGCGGGCCAGCTCCCGGGCTATCGGCAGGGTCATGGCGTGCACCCCGCCCTTCGACGCGGAGTAGGCGGGCTGCCCGATCTGACCGTCGAACGCGGCGACGCTGGCGGTGCTGACGATCACGCCGCGGTCGCCACCCTCGGTCGGCTCCTGCTGCGCGATGACGGCGGATGCCTGAGAGATGACATTGAACGTGCCGACGAGGTTGATGCGGATGATGCGCTCGAACGCGTCGAGGTCGGCCGGGTTGCCCTCACGATCGAGCACCTTGGCCGGCGGCGCGATCCCGGCGCAGTTGACGACCACGCGCAGCGGGGCGATGGACTGGGCGGATGCCACGGCGGCAGCCACCTGATCGCTGCTGGTGACATCGGCGGGGGTGAAGAGCCCGCCCAGTTCTGCGGCGACCTCTTCACCGGCCGAGTTCGGCAGGTCGAGGATGGCGACCTGTGCCCCGGCTGCGGCGAGCCGACGGGCGGTAGCGAGTCCGAGTCCGCTGGCGCCGCCGGTGATGAGCGCGCCCTGTCCCGTGATCTGCATGTGTTCTCCTTCGAACGGCACTGCATCCGACGACGGTTCGCGCCGACGGTCGATGCGACTGAGTTTCAGCATATGTGATTCTGAGTTCCTCCGCTGGCGGGATCTCCGCCGGAGGGGATGCTGAAGTCATGGAACTTCGTCGCAAACGAGCCTACGACACCCCCTCGGCCGAAGACGGGTTCCGTGTGCTGATCGATCGGCTGTGGCCGCGCGGCGTCTCGAAGGAGAAGGCGGCGATCGATCTGTGGGCCAAGGACATCGCGCCCAGCCCGGAGTTGCGGCACGACTGGCACGCCGCCCCGGATGCCGATTTCGAGGTGAACGCCGAGCGCTACCGCGCCCAGCTGCACAACGAGAGCGCCGAGGCGCTGCAGGCGCTTGTCGACGAGCTGAACGGACGCCCCGTGGTCACCCTCGTCTACGCCCTGCGCAACACCGAGCACAACCACGCGGTGGTGCTGCAGGGCGTGCTCAAACCGCTGCTGGAGTGAGCGCCGGGCCGGCTCTCCGGCTTCAGCTCCAGACGAAGCGGAACACCCCGGCCGCCACGGCGGCGGCGATCGCGATGGTCATGATCGACGCCCCGCCCAGCAGCGCGACTGCATCGCGCGGGTGCAGCCGCGACGGACGCGACCAGGTGCGCGGGATGCCGGAACCGAACCCCCGCGCCTCCATCGCCATCGCCAGCTTCGTGCCTCGACGCACCGCGAACACGAGCAGCACGAACGCCATGGAGAGGAACCGGCGCAACACGCCCCGATCGCCCACGCCGCGTGCGCGCCTGGCCAGCGACATGGTGCGCCAGTCGTCGACGAACAGCCCCAGCATCCGGGCGCCCGCCAGCACGCCCAGCACGAAGCGGCTGGGCAGATGCGCCACCTGCGCGAGCGCATCGCCGAGCTCAGTCGGGTCGGTGCGTCCGAACAGCAGGATCGTGGGAAGCCCCAGGGCGACGACGCGCAGCGTGACGGCCACGGCGAGCGCGATGGATCCCTCGCTGATCGCGGCGAAGCCGAACCGCCAGAACACCTGACCCTCCGGGTCGGCATACAGCAGCATGCTCAGCCCTGCGATTGGCGAGAACAGCACGATGGGCGCCAGCCTGCGCAGTACCGTGCGCAGGCTGAGGCCGGTCAGCGGCAGGCACAGCAGCTGCAGGGCGATCGCGACCAGCGCGCTGACCGGGTCGATCGACGCGAACAGCGGCACCGACAGCAGCAGCGCCAGCATCAGCTTCGTGACGGGATTCACGCCGTCCAGCCACGCACGGTCCTCCCGGGCACGGACGGATGCCGGCGTCTGCACGGCCGTCATCTTCCCGCTCCGCGGAGGTCTTCGGTCGCGGCAGCCAGTTCGATGCGGCTCCCACCCAGGTGTCGCACCACCGCCGCGTCGTGGCTCACCGCGACCACTGTGCGGCCGGAGGCGATCTCCTCCTGCAGCAGTTCCATGATCCCGACCCATCCGCGCCGGTCCTGCCCGAAGGTCGGTTCGTCGAGCACGATCACCTGCGGCGCGGATGCCAGCACCGTCGCCACCGACAGGCGCCGCTTCTGGCCCCCGCTGAGCGTGAACGGGTTGGCGAGTCCGAGCGGTGCGAGCTGCAGCCGCTCCAGCAGGTCGTCGACGATCGCGTCGACCTCGGCATCCGATTTCTTCAGCGCCCGCGGACCCACAGCCAGTTCGTCGCGCAGCGTGCGGGCGAGGAACTGATGCTCGGGCTCCTGGAACACGGTGCCGATCCGGGTGAGCAGCTCGCGCGAGGTCCAGCGAGCAGGCCTGCGGCCGGAGCGGCCGGTCAGATCGGATGCCGCAGTCACCGTGCCGTCCAGCTCGGGCAGGAGCCCTGCAAGAGTGAGCGCCAGGGTCGACTTCCCGGCGCCGTTCGATCCGGTGATCACGGTGGCGGCTCCGCGCGGCACGCTCAGATCGAGCCCGGACTGCACAGCGGTGCGTCCATCCCGGCTGATCGTCAGGCGGTCGGTCTCGAGCACGGCATCCGCTGCACCGCCGTCGACGGATGCGAGCACCGGAAGCGGGAGGCCGCGACCAGGCACCCACACTCCGGCGTCCGCCAGCACGTCACCGTAGCGACCGAACACCTCCCCCGGCGTGCCGTCGGCGAGCAGACCGCCGTCGGCGGCGAGCACGATCACCCGGGTGAGCAGATCCGCCCAGATCTCCGTGCGGTGCTCGACGACGATGAGCGTCGCCCCGGTGTCTTCCAGCACGCGGCCGACGCTCTCGCGCACCTCGCGGACACCGTCCGGATCGAGGTTCGCGGTCGGCTCGTCCAGCAGCAGCAGTCCCGGTTGCATGGCCAGCACGCCGGCCAGCGCGAGCCGCTGCTTCTGTCCCCCGAGAGTGCCTTGGTCGGCCGATCCAGTGGCACGTCGAGCCCCACGGCATCCAGCGCCCCGGCGACTCGCCCGGGGATCTGCTCGGCCGGAACGCCGAGGTTCTCGCATCCGAACGCCACGTCGTCACCGACCTTGGAGAGCACGACGCCGGCATCCGGGTCCTGCAGCACCAGGCCGATCGCGCCGCGCCGGGACTCGGGCACGGCACCGTCGACGAGCAGCGAGCCGGTGCGCTCGCCTTCATCGGCGTCGCCGAGCACGCCCGCGAGCCCCGCGAGCAGCGTGGACTTGCCCGCCCCGGATGCCCCGAGCAACAGCACCCGCTCGCCCGGCTCGATCGTGAAAGTGACCTCGCTCACGGCGGGCAGGCGCCGCCCGGCATAGCGCCAGCCCCACCCATGCGCGGTGACGCCAGCAGGAGCAGCCATGCTCAGACCTCCTGGCGCACTTCCCTGCCGGCGGCGAATCTGCTCAGCGCACCGGTGGAGGCGAGGGCGCGCACCAGCAGCCAGCCGACCACGCCGGCGAGCACGATGCCCGAGACGACCAGCGCGCCGAGGTAGATGGCGTTGAACTCGAAGCTCTTCAGGAAGTTCGGCGATGAGCCGTAGAACATCTCGAAGATCCAGGCGGCCACGGCGGCGCCCACACCCGAGAGCGCGGCGACGACCACTCCGAAGCGGCGATACAGGAACACGGCGAAGACCAGCTCGGCTCCCAGTCCCTGCACGAGGCCGGACAGCACGGTCGAGACGCCCCAGACGTTGCCGATCAGCATCGAGATGATCGCGGCGACCACCTCGACCACCAGCGCCGCTCCGGGCTTGCGGATGACGAGGCCGCCGATCACGCCGCCGATCAGCCAGATACCCACGGCGATGCCGCCGAGGCCGGGGGTGACGGCATCCGCCGCGCCGAACCAGGCGCCGCCGACGACGTTCCACCCCCAGAAGACCAGGCCGATCGCGACACCGAGAACGGCGGCGACGACGATGTCGACGACCCGCCAGCGCAGGTTGCGTGCGGCCGGGACTGTGGCAGTCTCGGCGACGGATGCTGATGTGGACGTACTCATCTGAACTCCTCCCTGCGCCGGCATGATCCGGATCAGGTTCGACGGTCGAAGCGCGGTTCGCTTCCTCTCAGCCCGGCACACCGGACTCCCGTGGTTGTGTCATCGATCATAGCCCGGCGCCGTCGGCGATGGAGGCTCGTCTTTCCCTTCGTTGCACGAACGGATTGATAGCGTGTATCGGGTGACCGCCTCCCCGAGTCCACCCGCCCCCTCACGCGCCGACAGCGGCGCGAGAGTGCGCGCACCCCCGGGGGCGAGGCGCCCGGTGTGGACTCGGCGCCCGCGGCGGATCCCCTCGACCGGGCTTCGGTTCCCGATGGCGTCGCGACCGACTCCACCGCTGCCGCGACGGCCAAGCCGGTCGACGCCGTGGCGGATGCCGCACCGGTCGACTCCGCACCGGTCGCGGTGTGGGCGGATGAGCAGCATCCGATCACCGCTCTGGCCTGGCTCGACCCGCTGACCGTCGCACCGGCATCCGTGCCCGCAGCCGGATCGCCGCCGCTGCTCGACGGCACCCGATCGGCCGGTCGTCGTGCGCGAACCCTGATCCCGCTGGGCGTGATCGCCGCCCTGTGCGCGACCTACGTCGGCGGCACGCTGCTGGCACCGCTCGACCAGGTCGCCCCCACCGTTCACGCCGCCCAGGTCGCGATCGATCCCGCTCCCGTCGCGACCGCCGCCTGGCCTGCGGATGGCAGCGCGGCGGTGGCCGTGCAGGGGATGAACCCGATCTCCTCGACCATCCAGCGCGACGAGATCGCGAGCATCACCAAGGTCGCGACGGTGATGATGGTGCTCGACGAGCTGCCGCTCGAGATCGGCGAGCAGGGCCCGAGCTTCGAGTTCACCTACCGCGACTCGCGCGACTACTGGAGCTACCGGCGCTCGAACCAGTCGTCGCTCGACGTGCCGGTCGGCGGCAGCCTGACGGAGTACCAAATGCTGCAGGGCGTGCTGCTCGGCTCGGCGAACAACTACATCGACCGGCTCTCCGACGAGATCTGGGGCTCTGACCTGGCGTTCTCGGAGGCATCGGCGAAGTGGCTCAGCGACCACGGCATCGAGGGCGTCTCGCTGGCGACGCCCTCGGGCTTCGACAGCCGCAACGTGGCCACGCCGGAAGGGCTGATCAAGCTCGGCGAGGTCGCCATGCGCAATCCGGTGTTCGCCGAGATCGTCGGCACGCGCTCCGCCGAGATCCCTGGCGTCGGCACAGTGACCAACACCAACCAGCTGCTCGATGACGAGGGCGTGGTGGGCGTGAAGACCGGCACGCTCTCGCACTGGAACCTGCTCACCGCCAAGGACGTGCAGGTCGGCGACAGCACCGTGCGCCTGTTCGCCGCCGTACTCGGCCAGAACAGCGGTGACGAGCGGTTCGCCGTGACCCGGTCGCTGCTGGCCGGCGTGGAGAAGACCCTCGCCGAGCAGCCGGTGTCGGTGCCGAAGGGCACCGTCGTCGGGCAGGTCACGACCGAGTGGGGCGAGAAAGTGGATGTCGTCACGGATGCCGACACCACCGTCGTGCTGTGGAACGGTGCTTCTGCGACCGCCACAGCGGAACTGGATCTCGATGATCGGACGGATGCCGGAGCGAAGGCCGGCACGCTCACGGCGAAGGGTCCGGTGAACACGGTGCAGACCTCGGTGTCGCTCGCCGAAGAGGTCGCCGCGCCGAGCGCCTGGTGGCGCCTCACGCATCCGCTCGAGCTGTTCGGCCTCGATAAGCCGTAGGCCGACGCCCTGCCATACACGAAGACGCCCGAGCACACGAAGCCCGTGCACGCGAAGCCCGTGCACGCGAAGACGCCCGCCCCGCGAGGGGACGGGCGTCTTGCGTCAGGGCGTCAGCTCCGGTCGGGATCGGATGCCGTGGACTCGGCTTCGCGCACGGCCTCGGCCAGCTGCACCGCATCCGGCGCCTGTGCGATGTCCTCCTCGGCCTCGGCGTCTCCGGTCACGATCACCGGCGTGGAGCCGGTGAGGGCCTCTTCGGCGTCGATGTCGGTCGCAGCCTGCTCGAACTGCGACTGGTACAGGCGCCAGTAGGCGCCCCGCTTGGCGATCAGGCTGTCGTGGTCGCCCTGTTCAACGATGTCACCGTGCTCCATCACCAGGATGAGGTCGGCGTCGCGGATCGTCGACAGGCGGTGCGCGATCACGAACGACGTGCGGCCCTGACGCAGCGCCGCCATGGCGTGCTGCAGCAGCAGCTCGGTGCGGGTGTCGACGGCGCTGGTCGCCTCGTCGAGGATGAGGATCGACGGCTGGGCGACGAACGCGCGGGCGATCGTCATCAGCTGGCGCTCGCCCGCCGATACGTTCGAGGCGTCCTCGTCGAGCACCGTGTCGTAGCCGTCGGGCAGCGAGTGCACGAACCGGTCGACATAGGTTGCCTCGGCCGCCGCCACGATCTCGTCTTCGGAGGCGTCATCCTTGCCGTAGCGGATGTTCTCGCGGATGCTGCCGCCGAACAGCCACGGATCCTGCAGCACCATGCCGGTGCGTCGACGCAGGTCTTCACGCGTCATCTCGGCGATGTCCTGTCCGTCGAGCAGGATCCGGCCGGAGTCCAGCTCGTAGAACCGCATGATCAGGTTGACCAGCGTGGTCTTACCCGCACCGGTCGGACCGACGATGGCGACGGTCTGCCCCGGCTCGACGCGGAACGACAGGTCGGTGATCAGCGGGCGATCCTCGCTGTACGAGAACGCCACGTGATCGAACTCGATCACTCCGCGCCCATCGGTGACGGTGGGGGCGTCCTCGGCATCCGACTCCTGCTCCTCGGCGTCCAGGAAGTCGAACACCCGCTCGGCGGATGCCGTGCCGGACTGCACGACCGCGGCCATGCCGCCCAGCTCGCTCAGCGGCTGGCTGAACTGCTGCGAGTACTGGATGAACGCCTGCACGTCACCCAGGCGCAGGTTGCCGCTGGCGACCATCAGACCGCCGAGCACGGCGATCCCCACATAGGTGAGGTTCCCGATGAACATCATGGCCGGCATGATGATGCCCGAGAGGAACTGCGCCTTGAAGCTCGCCTGGAACAGCTCCTCGTTCTCGACGTTGAAGCTGTCGAGGGCGTCCTGCTCGCGGCCGAACACCTTGACGAGCGCGTGGCCCGAGAAGGCCTCCTCGACTCGGGCGTTCAAACGACCGACCTTGCGCCACTGGATGCCGAAGGCCTTCTGCGAGCGCGGACCGATGACGCCGAAGATGACGCCCATCAGCGGCAGCGAGACCAGCGCCACCAGCGCCAGCTGCCACGAGATCGAGAACATCATCACCAGCACGCCCACCACGGTGAGCACCGAGGTCAGCGCGCCGGACAGCGACTGCTGCATGGTCTGCGTGATGTTGTCGATGTCGTTGGTCACGCGCGAGATCAGCTCACCGCGCTGCACCTTGTCGAAGTACGACAGCGGCAGACGGTTGATCTTCGACTCGACGTCTTCGCGCAGCCGCCACATGGTGCGGACCATGATCACGTTGATCACGTAGCCCTGCAGCCAGCTGAGCACCGCCGAGACCAGGTAGATCGCCATCACGGCGATGATGATCCAGCGCAGCCTCTCGAAATCCACTCCGGCGCCGACCGTGAAGTGGTCCATGGCGGCGACCATGTCGGCGAAGGTGCCCTGGTCGGCCTGCCGCAGCCCCTCGACGACCTGATCCTGACTCATCCCCTCGGGGAACCCGTTGTCGCCGAGCGTCTTCGAGATGAAGCCCTCGTAGACGATGTTCGTCGCCTCGCCGAGGATCTTCGGCGCGGCCACCGACAGCACCACGCCGACGGCGCCGAAGAACGACACCAGGACGAACCACCAAGCCGCCGGCTTGAGCAGCCCGAGCATGCGCCGGAAGCTGGGCCCGAAGTGGTCGGCCTTTCCCGGCGCGGGGCCGTCGAACATGCCCCCGCCCTGCTGGCGCGCCTTCTCTGCCAGCTCGGCCTCTTCCTTCTCGGCCGCGGTCATCTCCACGACGTCGCCGCTCATGCGTCCACCCCCAGCTGCGACACGACGATCTCCTTGTAGGTCTCGTTCGAGGCGAGCAGCTCGTCGTGCGTGCCCACGCCCACCACTGCGCCGTCGTCGAGGACGACGATGCGATCGGCATCCGTGATGGTCGATACGCGCTGCGCCACGACGATTTTCGTGACATCGGGCAGCTCTCTCCACAGCGCCTGCCGCAGCCTGGCATCCGTCGTCAGATCCAGCGCCGAGAACGAGTCATCGAAGACGAGGATCCGCGGCTGGCGCACGATCGCGCGGGCGATCGCCAGTCGCTGGCGCTGACCGCCGGAGACGTTCGTGCCGCCCTGCGAGATGCGCGAGTTCAGGCCGTCCGGCATCTCTTCGACGAAGTCGCGCCCCTGCGCGATCTCCAGAGCCCTCCAGAGCTCGTCGTCGGTGGCCTCCTCCCGCCCGTAGCGCAGGTTGGATGCCACCGTGCCGGTGAATAGGAACGGGCGCTGCGGCACCAGGCCGATGTCGCCCCACAGCGTGTCGAGGTCGGCCTCGCGCACGTCCACGCCGCCGACGCGCACAGCGCCGCCGGTGACGTCGAACAGCCGCGGGATGAGCGAGACCAGCGTGGTCTTGCCCGAACCGGTCGATCCGATGATCGCAACGGTCTCGCCGGGTTCGGCACGGAAGGTGATGTCGCTGAGCACCGGCGCCTCCGCACCCGGGTAGGTGAACTCCGCATTCTCGAACGCCACCGCGCCCGGCGTGGGGAAGTCGGTTGTGCCGTTCTCTGTCCTGGTCATCGACGACTCCGCGTCGAGGACCTCGGCCACGCGCTCGGCCGAGACGGCCGCACGCGGAATCATCATGGCCATGAAGCTCGACATGATGACGCCCATCATGATCTGCCCGATGTACTGCATGAAGGCGAAGATCGTGCCGACCTCGGCGTTGCCTGCGTTGATCTCGACGCCGCCGAACCAGATCACCGCGACGACGGTGACGTTCAGCACCAGCATGAACAGCGGGAACATCAGCACGAACAGTGAACCGATGTTGCGGCCGAGAACCATGAGGTCGGTGTTGACGTCGCGGAAGCGGCGCTCCTCGATGCGCTCGCGCACGAAGGCACGCACCACGCGCACGCCGGTGAGCTGCTCGCGCATGATGCGGTTCACGTCGTCGAGCTTGCGCTGGTTGGCGCGGAACAGCGGCACCATGCGCCCGATGATGAGAACGGCGATGACCAGCAGCAGCGGCACCGACACGGCGATCAGCCAGCTGAGTCCGACGTCGGTCTGCACGGCCTTGATGATTCCGCCGATGGCCAGCAGCGGGGCGGTGACGAACATCGTCGCGCCCATCATGGCCAGCATCTGCACCTGCTGCACGTCGTTGGTGTTGCGGGTGATCAGCGAACCCGCCCCGAACTGCGACACCTCCCGCTCGGAGAAGCCGCTCACGCGGGAGAACACGTCACCGCGGATGTCGCGGCCGGTGGCCATGGCCATGCGGGCGGCGAACAGGGTCGCGAGGATCGAGGCGACGATCTGGCCGAAGGAGACCAGCAGCATGAACGCACCGCGGTTCCAGATGTAGCCGATGTCGGCTTTGGCGACGCCGTTGTTGATGATGTCGGCGTTGATCTCGGGCAGGTTGAGCGATGCCATCACACTGGCGAACTGCAGCACCACGATGATCAGCAGCAGCCACCAGTACCTGGTGAGGTAGCGAACGAGGATCTTTCCCAGCACGGGCGGACTTCCTTTGGGAATCAGGGCCGAGATTCGGCCACAAGATAGCGTGCCACGATCTGCCGACATTCGTATCCCCCGGAAGGGGGACCTTCGCTGAAAGCGAAATGGCCGCGCGATCGGGATGTTCTTCTGGACTGGATCGAAGAATCCAGCCGGATGCCGCGAATAGACTCGCAGGCATGCGTCCCGGTCCTGCTGTCCTGATGGTGTGCGACTATTCGCTGGGCTATCTGGGTGGGGCGCAGACCGCCTTCCTGCGGCAGGCGGAGGCACTCGCGAGCGAGGGTGTGCCGGTGGTCGTGCTGGCGCCGGATGCCGATGAGCTGACCATCGAGGGCGTGATCACCGTCGCCCCGCCACGCCGTGGGACGATCCCCGTGCTGGACCTGCCGCTGCTCGGCCGCGCTCGCGACCTGGAGCCGCTGGTCGCCGCGACCGCACGACGGCATGATGTCGGCGCGATCGTCGTGCACTCCGAGTTCGCCCTGGCCGCCGCCGCGATCACGGTCGGCCGGCAGCTCGGCATCCCGGTGCTGCACACCGTGCACACGTTCTTCTGGCGCGCGCCCGCCGTGCTCGCGCCGTTCGCGCCGCTGGTCTCGCGCGTGCACACGGCGCTGACCGGCATCCGCGGCGGGGATCGCTACACGGGCAGCCACGCACTGAACAACGCCCTGCGCACCATGACCCTGCGTATCGCTCAGCGCGCCGACATCGTGCTCTCCCCGTCCCGGCATCAGGCCGAGGCGCTGCGTACGGCGGGCGCCGGGCGCGTGGAGGCCTTCTCGAACGTCGCCCAGCCGCTGCAGGTGGCCGAGCCGCACTCCGCCGGGCCGCTGCGGCTGCTCTGGGTGGCGCGCTTCGCGCCGGAGAAGCGCGTTGAGGTGGCGTTGGACGCGATGCGCGCGGTCATCGCCCGCCTCGGCGATGGCCGCGTGCACCTGGACGTCGCCGGAGGAACACACCGCCCTGTTCCCGGCGTCACCTTCCACGGCCCGGTTCCGGGCGAGCGAGTGGCCGAGCTGATGGATGCCGCGGATGCGGCGCTCATCACCTCACTGGGCTTCGACAATCAGCCGATGGTGGCGCTGGAGGCGTTCGCGCACGGTCGGCCCGTGATCGTGAGCGACCCGGTGCTCGCGACGGAGTTCGGCGATGCCGCGATCGGCACTCCGGCCCCGGATGCCGAGGGCCTTGCCGACCTGATCCTCCGTCTGGAGACGGATCGCTCACTGCTGGACACCCCACGCGCCGGCGCCCTCGCCTACGCCCGCGAGCGCGTGGCCTCCGCACACGTCGCCCGCCTGCAGGAGCTCATCGCGTCGGTCTGACCACACCGCACATCTTCAGGTGACCCGAATCGTCGCCTCACCACCACCGGATGCCGCAATCTGCGCCACATGAGCAGGATGAGACCGGGCCACACCCACCCGAGACCCCTCACGTGCGGGTCAGAACAGCGGAACCTCGGGGATGAACTCGCGGGCGGGCGCACCGGCATCCGCGGGGAGGTCGGCGATGGTCGCCGGGTTCCACTTCGGGTTGCGGTCCTTGTCCACCAGCTGCGCGCGGATGCCCTCGGCCATGTCGGGGTGAGACCCGAACCACATCACCCGGCGGTACTCCCCTCCAGCGCCTCGCGCACGCTGCGCATCTCCCGCGCCTCGCGCACGGCATCCAGCGTGACGGCCAGGCCCGTGGGCGCCAGCTCCTCCAGCACGGTGAGCGCGGCGGCGGCATCTTCGGCATCCGATGCCCGCAGCCGGTCGGCGATCTCGCCCACCGTCGCAGCCGAGAACACCTCGTCGATCCACCCCGCGCCGCGAGCAGCGGCGACGGGTCGGGTGTCTCGTCGAAGAGCAGCACCATCTCGTTCGGTGTGCCGGGATCCGCGCGCCAGGCCAGCGCCTCGCGCAACGCGTCCAGACGGTCCGAGGGCACGTAATGGTCGGCGAAGCCGAGCTGCACGGCATCCGCTCCCGTCATGCTCTGCCCGGTCAGGCCGAGATACTCGCCGAGGCGGCCCGGCGCGCGTCCCAGCAGCCAGGTGCCGCCGACGTCGGGAGTGAAGCCGATGCGCGTCTCAGGCATGGCCAGGCGGGATCGCTCGGTGACGATGCGCACTGACGCGTGCCCGGCCAGGCCGATGCCGCCGCCCATCGTGATGCCGTCGGCGAAGGCGACGACCGGCTTCGGGTACTCGGCGATGAGCGCGTTCATCGCGTACTCGGCGCGGAAGAACCGCGCGATGTCGCCCGGATGCTCGCCCATGACCTGCTCGTACAGCGCCCGCACGTCGCCGCCGGCACAGAAGCCGCGCTCGCCCTCGCCGTCGATCAGCACGGCCTCGATGTCGGGATCATCGATCCAGGTCGTCAGGGCGGCCGTGATGCGATCGATCATCTCGAGGTTGAGGGCGTTGATCGCTCGCGGACGGTTCAGCGTGATCCGCCCGAGTGAGTTCTCGGTGCGGATCAGGACGGTGGCGGCTTCGGCATCGGTCACGCCGTCAGGCTACTCCGCTTGTCGATTCGCCCCTATTCCGGCGCCGTGGACCGCCATTCCGGCGGTCAGGATCGCGGCTTCCGGCGGATGAATCGCGGTTTCACGGACTTTTCCGGGAAGATGGGATGAACTGACCGGAACAGGGGAGGCCGCCATGCCCGGAGGACAGGTGCTCGAATTCAACCGGGCCACGAAGCGCTTCGGCGACGTGACCGCGGTCGCCGACCTGTCCGTGCGCGTCGAGCCGGGGGTGGTCACGGGCTTCCTCGGCCCCAACGGCGCCGGCAAGACGACCTCGCTGCGGATGCTGCTCGGCCAGATCCGTCCCACCTCCGGAACGGCCACGATCGGCGGCTCCGCCTACAGCGAGCTGCGCAATCCGCTGCGCACCGTCGGCGCGGTGCTGGAGGAAGCCGCCTACCGGCCCCGCCGCACGGCCACGCGTCAGCTGCTCATCGCGGCGAAGGCCAACGGTATCCCCACCAGTCGGGTCGACGAGGTGCTGCGCATGGTCGGCCTGCAGGACGACGCGGACACCCGGCTGGGCAGCTATTCGCTGGGTATGCGCCAGCGCCTGGCCGTGGCATCCGCTCTGCTGGGCGACCCGGGCGCGCTCGTGCTCGACGAGCCGGCCAACGGCCTGGATCCGGAGGGGATCCGCTGGATGCGTCTGCTGATGCGTCGTCTCGCCGATGAGGGACGCACCGTGCTGGTCTCGTCGCATGTGCTCAGCGAGATCGAGCAGGTCGCCGACAACGTCGTGGTGCTCTCCAAGGGCCGCGCCGTGTTCTCTGGGCCGATCGACCAGCTCGCAGATCCGTCCGGTGGCGCGGTGATCGTGGATGCCGCGAATCGCGCGCCGCTGATCACGGCGCTCTCGGCCGCGAAGCTGAACTTCGACGTGCTGCGCTCGGGCGTCACGGTACGCGGCTCCGATGCCGCGACGGTCGGGGCCATCACCACCGCCGCCGGCGTGCCGCTGACCCTGCTGCAGCAGCGCGGCCCGAGCCTGGAGGACGTCTTCCTCGATCTCGTGTACGGGCGCCGCTCGGACAGCCCCCGCCTCGACAAGGTCGCGAATCCGGTCGCACATGCCCCGCTGGTCGCCGACGGCTCATCCGCAGGTGCCGCATCGGCGGCGGGGATCGCCACAGCGGGTGCTGCGGCGATGTTCGCCGGCGAGAGTGCCGCGGATGCCGATGGCACGGTGGACGCCGAGCCTGCCGATGCGGACGAAACGGCGGCAGCCGACACGGATGCCGCCACAGAGCCCGCGAATGCGGATGCGGAACCAGATGTGGCCACGGATGCCGAGGCGGGTGCATCCGACGACGAGCCCGCAGTCGAGGAGCCTCTCGCAGAGGAATCAGCCGATTCGGATTCTGCCACGGAGACTCAGCGATCCGGCCCGGGCGAAGAGCCCCAGGAAGCCACCGGCGAGGTCGAGACATCGGAGGGGCCCGCAGACTCCGCGGGTGATGCTGCGCCCGCTGAACACGACGACGGCACGGCGCCCGGCGAGGATCCGCACGAGAATGCTGCGTCCGGCGAGGAGTCCCCCGACACCGGCACCGTCCTGCCGCAGGCGACCGAGGCGGTCTCCCTGCCGTCGTTCTCGAGCACGACGACGTTCACCGAGCTGATCACCGGCATCCCGGCATCCGCGTCACCGGACGACTCCGAGCCGACCGCACCCGCAACCGAGGCGATCTCGGTGTTCGCCCCGCTGCTGCCCAACGAGGATGACGACGACTCCGCCGTCGACGACGCCGAGGACGATCCGCGACTGGCCGCCATGCGCACCTCGCTCTCCAGCGCGGCGAGCCGCTTCTTCGAGGGCCCGGCACCGGATTATCCCTACGGCCACACGCCCGCTTCCGATTCCGAGCAGGATCAGCCGGAACAGGATGATCAGTCGACCGATGCACCGGATGCCGAGTCGGCGGATACGCACCCCGACCAGGGTCACGATCACGACGGCGATCAGGGCGACCAGCGCCTCGACTGACTGACCGTCAAGCGGGGCGCGGGCGGATGACCGGGCGCTGACGGGGCTTCTGCACCGGCACCGATCCGGTCGCGATCTCCTCGACGTCGGCCGGCTCATCGCTGACCTCCAGGTGCAGCGCCTGGGTGAGCGCAAGCCCGTGCCGGGTGGTGAGGATCAGCCGCTGGTACTGCTCATCGCCGTCGAGGTCGATGACGACGCTCGGCCGGCGCTTGCGGATCAGCACGAAGTCCGTCGTTCCCGCAGCCTTCCAGGTGCCGGCTGCAAGGATGCCGGGGATGTACGTGCCGGGCCCGGGGACCCCGCGCAGCCAGGTCCAGGCGTCGTCGGTGAGCTGCACCTTGGTGATGTGCTCACGCTCGATCCGCAGGTTGTCGCGGTGAAAGGTAGACACGCGCTCGATCGGAGACAGGACGACCTCGAGTCGTGTCTGATCCAGCAGCAACGTCACCATTGCTCCAGTCTGCCAGCGACCTGCCCGGACATGCTGGCGACTTGCTCACAACGCGGCAACGATCCCGCTGTCCATCTTCGAATCGCGCAAGTTGCTGCCATCTGCCCCTGAATCGAGCAAGATGCGCGATTCGAAACGGGTCAGACTGCGGCTGCCGCAGCTGCGGGAAGTGCGGCCTCGATCGCGGTGAGCTCCTCCTCGCCGTGCGCTGCGGTGAGAAACCAGGCCTCGAACACGCTCGGCGGCAGCGCGATCCCCTGCTCGCGCATCGCGTGGAAGAATGGCGCGTAGCGGAACGATTCCTGCGCCTGGGCCTGCGCATAGTCTTTCGGCGCCTCGGGCGCGAAGGCGACGCCGAACAGGTTCCCGGCACGCGGTACGGCGTGCGTGACACCGGCATCCGTCAATGCGGCGTCGAGCGCATCGCCGAGTCGGGAAGCCGCGGCATCCACTCGCGCATACACCTCCGGCGTCGCGAGCTGCAGCGTGGCGAGGCCTGCCGCGACCGACAGCGGATTCCCCGACAGCGTGCCGGCCTGGTAGACCGGGCCGACCGGAGCCAGCAGATCCATGACCTCCGCACGTCCGCCGAGAGCCGCCAACGGCATCCCGCCGCCGACGACCTTGCCGAAAGTGATGATGTCGGGCTCGTACTGCTCTCCCGCGGCCTGCTGCAGCCCCCAGAAGCCCGCCGGATGCACGCGGAACCCGGTGAGCACCTCGTCCAGGATCATCAGCGTGCCATGGGCATGAGCGGTCTCGGCGATCAGCCGGTTGAAACCGGCAAGAGGCGCGACAACGCCCATGTTCGCCGAGGCGGCCTCGACGATCACCGCGGCGATGCGGTCACCGTGCTCGGCGAACACCGCGGCCAGGGCATCCGGGTCGTTGTAGTCGATCACCAGGGTCTGCGCAACGACCGGCGCCGGCACGCCGGCCGAGCCGGGCAAGGCCAGCGTCGCGACACCCGAGCCCGCGGCCGCGAGCAGCCCGTCGGAATGCCCGTGATAGTGACCGGCGAACTTCACCAGCAGATCGCGGCCGGTCGCGCCGCGAGCCAGGCGGATTGCCGTCATGGTCGCCTCGGTGCCGGTGGACACCAGCCGCACGTGCTCGATCGGGCGGGAATCGCCGTGCCGCACGCGGTCGGCGATCAGCTGCGCGAGCTCGATCTCGCCCTCGGTGGGAGCGCCGAACGACAGGCCCCGGGTCGCGGCATCCTGCACCGCCTGCACGACCTCGGGATGCGCGTGCCCGAGCAGCGCCGGGCCCCAGGAGGCCACCAGGTCGATGTACTCGCGGCCCGCGGCATCCGTCACCCTCGCCCCGAGTGCGGATGCCAGGAACCGCGGCGTCCCACCGACCGAACCGTACGCCCGCACCGGCGAGTTCACCCCGCCGGGGATCACCGCGCGGGCAGCATCGAACAGGGTGTCATTGCGGTCGGTCATGCCCTCAAGCGTACGGATGCCGGCTATGCACGCATCCCAGGAGAACCTCACGTCACGGATCACTGATGCCCGTGAGCAGATCCGGCGTGTCGCCCTCGCGCCACGCCGTGACCGAGCCCGCGCATCAGTGATTCAACACCACGACGGCGTCGCGGACACCATCGCGACAGGGCGCGCCGGTCAGCGCAGCCAGCGAGCGGCCTCGGCCGCCCAGTACGTCAGCACGGCCTCCGCGCCGGCACGGCGGATCGAGACCAGCGATTCCAGGACGGCGGAACGCCTGTCGATCCACCCGTTGCCGGCGGCGGCCTCGATCATGGCGTACTCGCCGGAGACCTGGTAGGCCCACACCGGCACGTCCACGGCATCCCGCACCTCGCGCAGCACATCGAGGAAGCCCAGCGCCGGCTTGACCATCACGATGTCGGCACCCTCGTCCACGTCGAACAGTGCCTCGCGCACGCCCTCGCGCCGGTTGCCCGGATCCAACTGGTATGTACGGCGGTCGCCGGTCAACTGGGAATCGACGGCCTCACGGAACGGCCCGTAGAAGGCACTGGCGTACTTGGCCGAGTAGGCCAGCAGCAGGGTGTGGTGGAACCCCTCGGTGTCCAGCGCCTCACGGATCGCGGCGGTCTGACCGTCCATCATCCCGGACAGGCCGAGCAGCTGCGAGCCGGCGCGGGCCTGAGCGAGCGCCATCGAACGGTAGCGGTCGAGGGTGGCGTCGTTGTCGACGGCACCGTCGGCGTTCAGCACCCCGCAGTGCCCGTGATCGGTGAACTCGTCCAGACACAGGTCGGTCTGCACCACCAGCGCCTCGCCCACCTCGGCGGCGATCGCGGCCGTGGCGACGTTCAGGATGCCGGCGGGATCGTCCGCACCGGAACCCTCGGCGTCGCGCACCTCGGGGATGCCGAACAGCATCACCCCACCGACACCGGCCTCCGCGGCCTCCGTCGCCGCACGACGCAGCGAGTCCAGCGAATGCTGCACCACTCCGGGCATCGATCCGATCGGCGCAGGTTCGGTCAGCCCCTCGCGCACGAACACGGGCAGCACGAGCTGCCGGGCCTCCAGCGAGGTCTCGCGCACCAGGTTCCGCACCGGCGCCGACTGGCGCAGGCGGCGCAAGCGCGTCTCGGGGAAGCGACTCACGGAGCGAACTCGTCGGAGGCGTGCGGAAGCGTGAAGTGCGACACCGTCTCGATCAGGGCGTCGACGGTCTGCCGGTCGGCCACGGCCGAGATCGGCAGGCCGGCCTTGCGGGCGTCGTTCGCGGTGCGCGGGCCGATCGCCGCCAGCAGCGTGGTGTCGGGGATCTCGGGGAACTGCTCGCGCACCTGACTGGCCACGGACCCGCTGGTGATCAGGATCGCGTTGATGCGACCGTTCTCCACATCGCGGCGGATGCGATCAGTGACCGGCACCCCCACGGTGCGATAGGCGATCACGCTGTCGACGTCGTGGCCGGCCTCGTTCAGCATCACCGAGAGCACGGGCTTGGCGATCTCGCTGCGCAGTGAGAGCACCCGGCGCGACTCGGGCTCGAGGGCGATCATCTGCTCGGCCATACCAGCGGCGGAGTTGTCGAGCTCGGGAACCAGGGCCACGTCGTAGCCGACCGCCTGCAGTGCCGCCGCCGTGGTCTCGCCGACCGCGGCGATCCGTGTGCGCTTGGGAACGGTGACCCGATGTGCGAAGAGCACGTCCACCGTGGTGGCGCTGGTGACGGTGAGCCAGTCGTAGTGGCCCTCCTGCAGCCGCTCGAGTGCGCCGTCCAGGGCGTCCTGATCGGTGGTGGGCGCAAAATTGATCAGCGGCGCAACGACCGGCACGGCCCCCTGCGCGCGCAGACTCGCCGCGACGCCGTCGCCCCAGGGGCCGCCGCGGGGCACCAGAACACGCCAGCCGTCCAGCGGCCGTGCCGTTTTCGATTCGGTAGCAGTCATCAGGATCACTCTCGCGGGAGAAGGTCGGCCGCCCCCTGTTCGAGCAGCCGATGGGCCGCAGACATGCCGATGTCACGGATCGCGTGCATCGGGTCTGCACCATCGGCAGCATTCGCTCCGTTGCCACTGCCGTTCCGACGAATATACCCCCGTTCAGGGACTCCGTGACGTCGAGGCCTATCCGGCCGGTCCCGTCCGGCTCGTAGGCGACGGCTCGAACCCGGATGCTGTCGCCCGAGACCTGCGCGTGAGCGGCCATCGGAGCCTGGCATCCGGCATCGAGGCCTGCCAGGATCGCGCGTTCCACGGTCACCGCGATGCGGGTGTCCTCGTGGTCGAGCTCGGCGAGGGCTGCGAGCAGTTCGGCCGGGGCATCCGCTCGCGTCTCGACGGCGAGCGCCCCTGGCCGGGCGCCGTCGGCCATTCCGCCAGGCCCAGGTGCTCGCGCTGCAGCGGGGAGTCCGATCCGAGACGTGATAATCCGGCGGCGGCGAGGATCACGGCATCCAGTTCACCGGAGGCCACCCGCTCCAGGCGCGAGTCGACGTTCCCGCGGATGTCAACCACTTCTGCGCGCGGTGCGCGCCGGCGCACCTGCGCGACGCGGCGCGGCGAGCCCGTGCCCACCTTCGCACCGCTGCGCAGCGGTGCAGCGGTGTGCCGTCGCGAGTGATCACGACATCGCGGGCGTCCTCGCGCACCGGTGTGGCCGCGATGACCAGCTCTGCGGGCACCTGCGTCGGCAGATCCTTCAACGAGTGCACGAGGATGTCGCATTCACCCGCCATCAGCGCCTCGCGCAGCCGGTTGGCGAACACGCCCGTCCCGCCGATCTCCGACAGCGACGCCCGGTTCGTGTCGCCCTCCGACACGATCGGCACCAGCTCGACCGGACGACCGGAGGCCTTCGCGAGGGCGTCGGCGACGTGGCCGGACTGCGCCTGTGCGAGGGCGCTGCGGCGGGTGCCGAGGCGGATGGGCGTGGGTGCGGTCACTGCAGCACGTCGGCGATCTCGTCGAGGCGCAGGCGGCGCCCGGTGTAGAAGGGCACCTCCTCCTTCACATACCGGCGCGCCTCGGTGTAGCGCAGGTCGCGCATCAGGTCGACGAGCTCGGTGGGGTCGTCGGCCTCCAGCGGCAGCAGCCATTCGTAGTTGCCGAGCGCGAACGCGGCGACCGTGTTGGCGGTGACTCCGGTGTGCGCGGCGCCCTTGCGCCCGTGGTCGGCGAGCATGCGGCGGCGGTCGTCATCGGATGCCAGGTACCACTCGGGGGTGCGCACGAACGGGTACAGGCACAGCCACTGCTTGGCGGGGATGCCGCGCAGGAAGCCGGGCACGTGCGCCCGGTTGAACTCGGCATCGCGGTGCACGCCCAGCACGTTCCACACCGGCAGCAGCGGACGCAGCAGGTCGGTGCGGCGCAGGCGGCGCAGGGCGCGCTGCAGCTCTTCAGCGGTGGATCCGTGCAGCCAGACCATCAGGTCGGCATCCGCTTTCAGCCCGCTGACGTCGTAGAAGCCCCGCACTGTGACGCCGGATTCCTCCACGTTGGCGACGATGGTCTCCAGCTCCGTCGCGTCGGTGGCGGTCACCGGCGCGTCGGGGTTGCGGCGCCAGACGGCCCAGAGGGTGAATCCCGAGGCGGTGGATGCGGGCAGGCTGTCTTCACGTACTTCCGGCATGCTCCCAGTCTGCCCCTTTCCCGCAGAGGCGGCGAACCGGGAGTCAGCTCACCCGTGAAGGGCTCGAGCGATCAGCGGGAGAGCGCGCGGGCGATCACCCAGACCGCACCGCCCACCGCGGCGGCGACGCCGACGACGGCCGCCGCCGCGCCGATCGGGTTGCGCCTGGCGAAAGTGCGTGCTCGCAGGATGCCACGCTGCGACGCCTGCTCCACACGACGCGGCACGTTCCCCTTGATCTCGATGGCGGCCAGCGCCGCCTTCAGCTCGGCCCGCGCCGAGGCGACCGGATCGACGATCCC
This sequence comes from Microbacterium suwonense, assembly GCF_030296555.1. Classification (NCBI taxonomy): domain Bacteria; kingdom Bacillati; phylum Actinomycetota; class Actinomycetes; order Micrococcales; family Microbacteriaceae; genus Microbacterium; species Microbacterium suwonense. The sequence goes on along the minus strand of NZ_AP027728.1, from coordinate 2,736,427 downwards.
GTCGGGCACGACGGTGCGTGCGATGGCCTCGGCCTTCTGCGTCGGATCAGAATTCGTCATTGTCGGACTCCTTCATCAAGCGCACATCGGTGGCGATCGCCTGCCCGGGGTTCTGTCTCTTCACGACTCTGCGGAAGCGCAGCACGCCCAGCAGGGCGAAGAGCACGATGCCCAGCAGCAGGAAGCCGAAGACGGCGAGCGCTGCGACCCATGCCGGCCACCAGGAGGACAGTCCGATGATGCCGAACGCCAGCAGCACCGGGATCGCCCAGAACAGCAGGAACAGCACGATGACGAACCACAGGCTGCCGATCCCGGCATCCTTCGCCGTACGCGAGACCCACGCCTTCGCGGCGTTGATCTCGGCGGTGACGAGATTGCGCACCAGCTCGGGCAGATCGCCGAGCAGCGTCAGCAGGCTGTCATCGGCACGATCGCGGTATCCGCGTGTCATGTCACTCCGCCTCTGAGGTCGTCTTCTTCGCAGCGGACTTGGCCGTGGACGTGCTCTTCTTGGCCGTGGACTTCTTCGCCGTACTGCGCGTGGAGGCCTTGGGCGCGGACCTGGCCGCCGCCTCTTCCTGCTCAGCGCGCTCGACGCCACGGGCCGTCGCATCTGCGGCAGCGTCGGCCACCTCGCCGGCGGCCCGCTTGGCCGCATCCACCCCGGAGTTGAGTCTCTGCTCTGCGGTGCCGGTGTTCGACACCGCCTTGACCACGTTCACCGCACCGGTCCACAGCGCACCGGGCACCGCGGCGGCCTGAGCCTTGGCGATCTCCTGCACGCGCGTGACCTGGTGTTGCACCGGGTCGAGGTGCCAGACCTTGAGCCACTGCTTCTTGATCTGCTCGTAGCGCTCACGTCCTGCACGCGTACCGAGCACGTATCCCACGCCGAGTCCTACGACGAGTCCGATCTTCCCTTTCACGGGGGCCTCCTGACCTTGTTGCGGCGTCTTCACCAGGAACTGAAGCGCGTGCCCCCGGCGATCGTGTACCCAGGCTAGTCGCATATTCCGAATTCGGCATCTGACCTTGCGCGCAGGGCCGTCAACGCGTAAGAGAGCCGTCTTGCTGATCCCACAGCAGCGCGCTGCGCAGCCGGTCGGTCTCGGCGACGGCATCCGGAATCACCTGCGCCAGCCCCGTTCCGGCAAGCCACGCGCCCACCGCCGCCAGTCGCGGCGTGCGGGCGATGGCCGCGCGTGCGGTCGTGCGGCGATCTGCTGCGCCGATCAGCGACGCCGGCTGCGACTGCACGAAGCGCGCCCTGTGCGCGGCGCGCAGGCGATCGGGCGGCAGAGCGACGCCGAGCAGAGCGGATGCCTCCGACAGCGCCAGCTGAGCGGCGGCATCGTCATCGAGTTCCGCGGTCGCGGCCGGCTCGCCCTGCGTGCCGAACGATACGCGCACGATGTGGTTTCCGTCCGCGGCGCGGCGCAGCCAGCCCCACTTCGCGGTGGAATGCGTGAGCGCCTTGGCCGTGTGGCTGCCGGGAACCGTGAGCACGCCGCTGCCGCGCGGGGCGGCGTCGAGTTCGGGGGCCTCCAGCAGCAGGGTGACGATCTCGATCTCGGGGGCGTCTCCCTGCTCTCCCAGCCCGGTGACGTGCGGGGTGAGCAGCGTGCGGGCGGCCGGTTCGGCGGTCGCGACGACGACTCCGGTGGCGGTGAGCGGCGTCGGTGCCTCGGTGGCGCCGTCATCGGCATCCGTCTCGCCCTCTTCGCCGTCGTCCGGCTCGATCGTCACGACCCAGTTCTCGCCGTCGCGGCCGATGCTCGTGACCCGGGTGCCCGTGCGCACCTCGACGCCGAGCAGCTCGAGCTCCACGCGCAGTGCGGCCACGAGCCGTGTCATTCCACCGTCGAGCCCCTGCACGGCCGCACCGGGCTTCTTGCCGGCTCGCTCACCCTGCATGGTGAGCACGGCGCCGCTCAGCGAGCCCACGCGTGTCAGCGCGGCATTCAGCCCCGGAGCCGCAGCGTCGACGTCGACGTCGTCGGGGAGCGCCGAGTACACGCCCGCCGTCACGGGTGCGACGAGGCGGTCCCGCACGCGCGCGCCCATCCGGGTGGAGACCAGTCGGCCGAGGCTGCGCTCGTGCCCGATGGTCAACGGCGGGCGCAGCCGGTCGACATAGGCGCGCCACGCTCCGCGCCAACCGATGATCGCGCGTACGTCCTCCTGGAAGGGATTGGCCGGGATGCCGAGCAGGCCGCCAACGGGCAGTGGCGCATCCGGGGCGTCCGGGATGCCGCTGAGCCAGGCACCGCCGCCTTCGGGGGCGACGATCGCGTCAGACAGGCCGAGCTCGTCGATCAACGCGCGCACGTGCCCGCCGCGGGTGGCGAAGCTCTCGGCGCCGACGTCGACGACGATGCCGTCGAGGTCAGCGGAGCGGACGCTGCCGCCGAGTTCGGGTTCCGCTTCCAGGAGGGTGACGCGGATGCCGACCTTCGCGCACTCGCGGGCGGCGATGAGCCCGCCGATGCCCCCGCCGATCACGACGACGTGCTGATCCGCCGCGCGGGCGGCGAGTTCGGCCGGATGCTCAGGGCTCATGCTCCGATTCTCCCATCGCGTCCTATGAGCTGTTCCGTCGTCCGTTCCCGCATCCGATGTTCCCGCATCCGATGGGCGCCCCATCGGCTCAGCCCGTCCAGGTCGCGAATGTTGCCGGATGCCGTCGGCTCAGCCCGTCCAGGTCGCAATCGTTGCCGCCTGGCGGCCGATGTTCCGGCATCCATTGCGACCTGGGCGTGCGGAAGAGGGCGGGACGGGTCAGAGCTCGCCGTGGGCGAGACGGACGATGCGAGTGAGCTGATCGGGGTCGGTGTCCGGCGGGACGCCGTGTCCGAGATTCAGCACATGCCCCTTGCCGCCGCGTCCGCGCTCGATCACATCGCGCACGTGCTCCTCGAGCACCGGCCACGGCGCCTGCAGCAGCGCCGGGTCGATATTGCCCTGCACGGCGACATCGGGACCGAGGACGCGGATCGCCTCATCCAGCGGCATCCGCCAGTCGACCCCGACCGCGTCGGCGACGCCGTCCAGACGCATGTCGGCGAGGAACGGACCGGTGCCGACGCCGAAGTGGATGCTGGGCACGCCGATCCCCTCGAGCGCGGCGTGCGAGTGCGGAGCGATGTGCCGGCGGTAGTCGGCCGGGCTCAGCGAACCTGCCCACGAGTCGAAGAGCTGCACGACGGATGCCCCGGCATCGCGTTGGATCTCCAGGAAGCGCCGTGAGATGCGCGACAGCCAGCCGGCCAGGCGACCCCAGGACTCGGGATCGGCGTGCATCATGGCGCGGGCGCGCAGATGCTCCTTCGAGGGACCGCCCTCGATCAGGTAGGCCGCGAGAGTGAACGGCGCGCCGGCGAAGCCGATCAGCGGGGTCTCATCGAGCTCGGCCGTGACGATGCCGACCGCCTCGGCGATCGCGGTGCCGTCCAGGTCTGCCGGGTCGATCGCGGTGATGCGGGCGACGTCATCCGCTGTGCGCACCGGGTTCGCGAACACCGGGCCGCGCCCCGGCTCGATCTCCACCTCGACGCCGGCCAGGCGCAGCGGGATGACGATGTCACTGAAGAACACTGCCGCGTCCACACCGTGCCGGCGCACCGGCTGCAGCGTGATCTCGGCCGCGAGATCGGGGGTGAGGCAGGCGTCCAGCATCCGGGTGCCGACGCGCAGCTCGCGGTACTCGGGCAATGACCTGCCCGCCTGACGCATGAACCAGACGGGGGTGCGCTCGGGCCTGTCCCCGGCGAGCGCGCGCAGCAGATCACTCATGCTGTCGATCCTCGCACCTGCAGCTATGCGTCTCGTCAGGGGGTGGCCGGCCCGGTAAGGCTCCCCTCAGATGCCGTACATAGCGATCGGGCGTACCCTGACCACGTGCTGCTCTGCGTCACGGCGAGTCACAAGACCGCTTCCTTCGAACTGCTCGAACGCCTCAGCCGCCACCCCGAAACCGTCGCCCCGACACTCGTCGAAGCCGGCGCGCAGGGAGCCGTCGTGCTGGCGACCTGCAACCGGTTCGAGACTTATGTCGAGACGGACGGCACCGAGACGGGTGCCGTGCTGGATGTCGTCGCGCAGGCCGCCGGCATCCCCGCAGAAGACCTCGACGGCTCGTACCACGTGATCGAGGAGGGCCGGGTCGCAGAGCACCTGTTCGCCGTGGCATCCGGTCTGGAGTCCGTCGTCTCCGGCGAGGGCGAGATCGCCGGCCAGGTGCGGCGTGCGCTGAGCGAGGCGCGCAAACAGGGCACCACCTCCCCGGCGCTCGAGCGGCTCTTCCAGCGCGCGAGCCAAGCGCAGCGCAAGGTCAAGAACGTCACCGCGCTGCAGCGCGCCGGCCGCTCACTCGTCCGCCTGTCGCTGGAGCTGGCCGACAGCCGTATCGCGGACTGGTCCGCGGAGCGCGTGCTGCTGGTGGGCACCGGCTCCTATGCCGCCGTCACCCTCGCCACGCTGCGCGAACGCGGAGCGGTCGACATCTCGGTGTACTCGCCATCAGGGCGTGCCGAGCTGTTCGCGAAGAAGCACGGCATCCGTGCCGTCGCGGCATCCGACTATGCCCGCACCGCACAGCGCTCCTCACTGCTGATCACCTGCACCACCGCCACCGATCCAGTGCTGGGCCCGGAGCAGCTGCAGCGTCCGTCGCGCACGGCGACGGACGGCTGCCCGGTGAGTCACGGCTCACAGCTGGTGATCGACCTGGGGATGCCGAGAAACGTCGATCCCGACGTCGCACATCTCGAGGGCGTCGCCCTGCTGGACTTGGAGACGATCCGGCTGCACGCCCCGCTTGAGGAGCTGCAGGCGACGGATGCCGCGCGCGCCGTCGTCCGCGAGGCGGCGGAGGACTTCCGTGCGGCCGGCTCCCGCGCGGCGGTGACACCCGCCGTCGTCGCGCTGCGCACGCACATCTTCGAGCTGCTGGAAGCCGAGATCGACCGTGCGCGCCGTCGCGGCGATGAGGACGGGCTGGTGGAGCAGGCGATGCGCCATCTCGCCGGCGTACTGCTGCACACGCCCACCACGCGCGCCCACGAGCTGGCGGCGGAGGGTCGCGGCGACGAGTTCCTCGCGGCACTCGAGACCCTGTACGGCCTGGTGCCGGATGCCGATCACTCGGCGGAATCCGAGATCGCCTGAGCCAGCCGACGGGTGCACAATACTGGATCAATGGGCGACGCACTGGATGCCGGACGTACCGTTCCGCGACGGCATCCTGATCGTCTGTCAAGGCTTCCGTGTCGTGTACCCGCAGTGATCGGCACCTCTACGCCGTGCCGACGCATCCGCACGAGGAATGGACACGGGATACTGCCAAATCAGCGGATAGGCAGATTTGTGGTCAATCATCGGGCACTTGGGCGAGGAGTGATGCGACCGCTGCACGCACGCGGGGAAGATCGACGTTGATGGTGGCCCACACCGCCTCGTAATCGGTCGCCTCGTAGTGGTGCGCGAGCCGATCCCGCATGCGCTTGATGCTCGACCAGGGCACCTGCGGGTTCGCGACGATCATTTCCTCGCTCAACCGCGCGACGTTCTCACCGACCTTGATGATGATCGATTCGGCCGCGAGCCCCGGTGTATTGAGATCGTCCGAGACATACCACTCATGGCCTCGACCGGCGAGTCGCATGCCATCGTCGCACAACCTCACGATCTCACGCAGCGACCGTTCGTCCCTATCTCTCACGCGGCCACCGCTGACCGGAGGATCGGATGATCAGCGGGGAGCCCTCCGTCTGTGACCACGTCGACCGGAACGCCGAGCAATCGTTCGGCGGCGAAGGCGAATTCGGCGATCGTCAGCAATCCGACGTGCGGTGAGCGGGTGACAAGGATATCGAGGTCGCTCTGCGTGGTGTCCGTGCCCTGCCCGGCGGAGCCGAACACGCGCAGGTTGCTCAGGCCGTACCGCGCAGCGAGTGCCTTGAGTTCGTCGCGATGCCGTTCAACCGCCTCGTGCGGCAAAGGGCGCATGGCCGACCGCAATCTACCGACCATTTCCGCCGACGGATTCCGGCGCCCCGACTCGTATGCGGCAATGTTCGGCTGCGCAACACCGCTGCGCAGTGCAAGTTGCGCTTGGCTGAGCCCAGCTCGCTCACGTGACTCGCGCAGCGTTTCACTCATATCATGATGATATCGCGCCGATGGATTCGCGGGAAGAGGGGAAAGACCGCGCGGGCACCAGCATCTGCTCACGCAACGCTAAATCGGTCGGTCTTGAGGCGAGCCGCTGTGACGAGGTCGATGCGCTTGGCGTTCACACGGAACTTCTCCCGCTCGACAATGGCCCCCTGGCACACTGGATGCATGCCTCTTCACATCACCGGCGACGCCGCCGCGGACGACCTCCTCACGACCAACCCGCTGGCACTTCTGGTCGGCATGCTGCTCGACCAGCAGGTCGTTTAACCATGTGGCAGCAATCGCTGCGGAAGGCCGGGCCTCACTACCTAATTGACGGTCAGGTAGTGCGGCCCGGCGATCACGCCGAACTGCGGTCGCGCATGTCCTTGACAAGTCTCGGCGTACGTCGGTGGCCGACCTCCACTAGCCAGCGAGAAAACGGATACGCCAGTCGCACGACATAGTAGTTGACATATTCGGCGACACCGAAGAGCCACACGGCAAGGGCCAGCACAAGAGCGGCCGCGCTCGGGCGCATTGCGACGACCGCGACGAGGCTAGCTGCCAGCAGCACTGCGTCGACGAGGCGAAAGCACCGGTAGACGGTCCGCATGGTTTGCGGCATGCTTCCGCGCCCGATCCAGGCGCGCGCCGCCAGCCAGTAGATGCCCGCCTGGACGAGTATTGCGACCAGCGGTATGAGCGCGGCCCAGACCGCGAGCCGGTCGGAGTCGGACGCGATTATTGGCGAGATCGCCCAGGCCATGGCAAAGCAGAAGATGACCGCTGCGACGATCTCGCCAATCCCGAGGTTCAGAAATCTGCGCCTCAGCTCTCGCGTGTGCTCGACTCCCATTGTCCAAAACGTTACAGTCCCCCAGGAATGCAGGGCTCGCTCCATTAAGACTATTAGGACCCCTGGTAGATCTACCGCCTCTATCAGCGCGGCCCTCCATGTCCCTTGATACTGCTTCCTGCGATACTGACGGCATGCCGGAACTGCACCTCACCGACGACGCCAAAGCCGACAAACTGTTGAGCGACAACCCCCTCGCCCTCCTGATCGGGATGCTGCTGGACCAGCAGGTGCCGATGGAGACCGCGTTCGCGGGTCCGCTCAAGATCGTGCAGCGCACGGGCGCGACGGATGCCGCGGCCATCGCCGGCATGGATCCGGATGCCTTCCTCGAGGCGTTCCGGGAATCGCCCGCTGTGCACCGCTTTCCCGGATCGATGGCCACCCGGGTGCAGACGCTGTGCCAGACCCTCATCGATGCCTGGGGCGGCGATGCATCCGCCCTGTGGACCGACGGCGACCCCGACGGCGCCGAGGTCCTGAAGCGGTTGAAGAAGCTGCCCGGTTTCGGTGAGCAGAAGGCGAAGATCTTCCTCGCGCTGCTCGGCAAGCAGTACGGGTTCACCGGCGCGGGCTGGCGGGAGGCATCCGCGCCCTACGGCGAGGACGGCTCGTACCGCAGCGTCGCCGACATCGTCTCGCCCGAGTCGCTGGCGAAGGTGCGCGCACACAAGAAGGCGATCAAGGCCGCAGCCAAGACGGGCAAGTGAGGCGCGAGCCGAGCGGTCACTCCGCCGAGCTGTAGACCACTGTCGCACCGCCTGCGGGCCGCACGGCGAGGATCATCGCCAGCACACCGAGGAAGGCGACGGCGCCAGCCTCGAGGATGCCACTGAGTCCGAACACGGCGAGCAGCACGCCCTGATCATCAGCGATCCCGGGACCGAGCACGAGTCCCGATTGCAGCAACCAGGCGACGACCGTCGCCAGGAGCGCCCACAGCGGCGCCCAGTTCCAGGGACGCGGCACGACGTCGCTCCGTCCGATCTGGGTCACGGCCGTCACCGCGAGTACGAGCGCGATCACCTCGAGGGTGATCCCGATCATGCTCATCGCCGCGACGAAGTCCGGCAGCGCCGCCTCGTCCTCCGGCAGGGGCAGGAGCACCAGCGGCTGCACGAGGAACCAGATGGCCAGCGCGACGAGCGCGCCCGTCCCGAACGGACGTCGCGCGGTGACGCTGCCCGACCTGCCCAGCCCGACCGCGAAGACGATCGCTCCGCCCGAGAACAGCAGCGTCGGCAGCGAGAGGTACGGCAGGCCCGGCAGACTCGACAGGCTCGGGGCGGCGAGCCCCAGCAGAGCGGATGCCGCGAGCAGACCGCCGCCGAGCATCCAGGTGCGCCGACGGGCACGGGCGCCGACCGCACCGGCATCCACATCGACCATGAGCCCACTCTACCGACGCGACGCCATCGGCCGTCCTCAGACGCGCGCGGTGCGCTCGGCCTCTCGGGCCGCGACGATCTTGCGCAGTCCAGAGCTGGAGAAGCGGTGGTCGCGGCTGTTGAAGTACAGCTCGATGCCGGCCTCTTCGCAGTAGGCGCGGCCGGTGAAGTCGCGGTCCGCGTACTCGTCGCCGACGATGCGGACGTCGAGTTTGAAGGCGCGCAGGATGTCTTCGAGGTCCTGCTCGGTGGAGTACGGCACGATCTCGTCGACGTACTCGCAGCCGCGCAGCTGGATGTAGCGCTCGACGACGGTCTGCGTCGGGGCATTCTTCTCGGGCCGGTCGAGCGTCGGATCCATCTGCAGGCCGCAGATCAGGTAATCGCACTGACGCTTCGCTTCAGCGAGCATCATGATATGCCCGGCGTGCAGCAGGTCGAAGGTCGAGAACGTGATCCCGACCCGGGGGCCGGGGTTGTAGTCCTGGTGCTTCTTGACCGTGTCGATTGTCATCCTGATCCTCTCGGTGGTGCCGTGGAGAGTCTATTAGGCACCCGCGACATAGCATTGCCGTGGACTGCTCGACCGACGAAGGGACCGCCGCAATGTCTGCCGGCACACCGCTGCGCTTCGGCGCGAACTACACCCCGTCGACGAACTGGATGCACTCCTGGCTGTCGCTGAACCTCGAGGACACGCGTCGCGACTTCGCAGGCCTGGCGGAACTGGGCTTGGACCACGTGCGCATCTTCCCGTTGTGGCCGGTGCTGCAGCCCAACCGCACGCTGATCCGTGCCGACGCCGTCGCCGACGTGCGCGCCGTCGTCGATGCTGCCGCCGAGTTCGGGCTGGAGGCCAGTGTCGACGTCATCCAGGGCCATCTGTCGAGCTTCGACTTCATCCCGGCATGGCTGTCCACCTGGCACGACAGGAACATTTTCACGCATCCGGATGCGCTGAGCGGCCAGGTCGCCCTGATCGAACGCCTCAGTGAGGCGCTCGGCGACGCAGAGAACTTCCTCGGGTTCACCACCGGGAACGAGACGAACCAGTTCTCGGCATCCGTGCATCCCTCCCCTGGCCGGTGACGACGGCGGAGGCGACGAGTTGGATCACCACGCTGCTGGACGCCGCGGACTCCGCTGCTCCCGATCAGGAGCACGTGCACAGCGAGTACGATGCCGCCTGGTACCTCGACGGGCACGGCTTCACGCCCGCCCTCGCCGCACGGCTCGGAGCGATGACCACCGTGCACTCCTGGATCTTCAACGGCACCGCCCAGCGGTACGGTGGCCGATCGACAGCATCCGACCGTCACGCCGAGTACCTGATCGAGGTCTCCCGCGCGTTCGCAACCGACCCGCGACGCCGCACCTGGCTGCAGGAGGTCGGTGCGCCGTCGAACTGCCTGAGCGACGACGAGATGCCAGGGTTCCTCGAGGCGACCGTGCGCCACGCGGCCCGCACCGAGAATCTGTGGGGAGTGACCTGGTGGTGCTCGCACGACGTCAGCCGGACTCTGGGCGATTTTCCCGAGCTGGAGTACTCGCTCGGGCTGATCGACCAGGAGGGCGCGGTGAAGCCCTCGGGCGGCGCCTCGCCGAGATCATCCCCGAATTGCGCACGCCACAGGCGACGCCCACCCGTGCGCTCGGGATCGTCATCGAGGTGGATGCCGACGACACCCCGGTCAGCCGCGGCGGAATCGCACCCGGCGGGCCGGTCTTCGATGCTTGGCTCGCGGCATGCGACGACGGAGTGGATGCGGCGTTCGTGACGTCAACGGATGCCGCGGATGCCGTGAAGCTCGCCGCCCGAGGCATAACCGAACTGGTTCACCCAGACCTGTCGCAGAGCATCGCGACCTACTCGTCGAACAACACCGTGGTCGGCTGACCGACCTCGAAGGAGCGCCCCGTGCACGAAGAGACCTCGCTCACCGTCGGCCGCGTGAACCGGGTACTCACCGAACGAGTGAAGCCCGCCATCCACTCCGCCCGGATGCCGCTGGAGATCTCCGCGCACCAGCTCCCCGGCGAGCCGATCGCCCCCGCCGACGGTCTCGCGCTGGAGTACGAGCCGTTCACCGCTGGCAGCATGTGGGGTCCCGCCTGGGGCACGACATGGTTCCGGATGCGCGGCACCGTCCCGGCCGAGTGGGCCGGGAAGCAGGTCGAGGCGCTCGTCGATCTGGGCTTCGACGTGAACATGACCGGGTTCCAGTGCGAGGCGCTCGCCTACCTGGCATCCGATTCCGGCCCTGTGCCCCTCAAGAGCCTCAACCCGCGCAACCAGTGGCTGCCGGTCGATGCCGCACCGGGGGAGGCCGTCGAGTTCTATCTCGAAGGTGCGTCGAACCCGGTTCTGCTCGACTACCACCCCTTCCTGCCGACGCCGGAGGGCGACATCCAGACCTCCTCCCCGAGCCGCTGTACCGGGTGCGGCACATGGACCTGGCGGTGTTCGAGCCCGACGTCTTCGAGCTCGCGCTCGACCTGGAGGTGCTGATCGAGCTGCAGGCCGAGCTGCCTGAGACCAGCCCCCGACGGATGCGCATCCTGCAGGCGCTCGACGACGCCCTCGACGCCCTCGACCTGCAGCACATCGTCGAGACGGCATCCGACGCCAGGGCGCAGTTGGCCGACGTGCTCGCCTCCCCGGCGGATGCCAGTGCGCACCGCATCGCGGCGATCGGGCACGCCCACATCGACTCCGCGTGGCTCTGGCCGGTGCGTGAGACGATCCGCAAGGTCGCCCGCACCACCTCGTCGATGGCGACCCTCATCGACGAGCAGCCCGATTTTCTCTACGGCATGTCCAGCGCCCAGCAGTATGCGTGGATCAAGGAACACCGCCCCGAGGTGTTCGCGCGGGTTCGCGACGCAGTCGCCGCCGGTCGCTTCCTGCCGCTGGGCGGAATGTGGGTCGAATCCGACACCGTCATGCCGACCGGAGAGTCGCTGGTGCGCCAGTTCTCGCACGGCCAGCGCTTCTTCGAGCGCGAATTCGGCATCCGCTCCAAGGGCGTCTGGCTGCCCGACAGCTTCGGGTACTCCCCGCGCTGCCGCAGCTGATGCGCCGGGCCGGGTTCGAGTGGTTCTTCACGCAGAAGATCTCCTGGAACCAGCGCAACGTCTTCCCGCACCACAGCTTCCTGTGGGAGGGCATCGACGGCTCCCGCGTATTCACGCACTTCCCGCCGATGGACACCTACAACTCCCAGCTGTCCGGCATGGAGGTCGCCAAGGCCAGCCGCCAGTTCAAGGAGAACCGGGTCGCCACGATGTCGATCGCCCCGGTCGGCTGGGGCGATGGTGGCGGCGGCACGACCCGGGAGATGACCGGGAAGGCCGCACGGATGGCGTCGCTGGAGGGCGCCGCGCAGGTCGAGTGGAAGCATCCGGATGCCTTCTTCGACGATGCCAAGGCTGAGCTGACCGACCCCGCCGTGTGGGTCGGCGAGCTGTACCTGGAGCTGCACCGCGGCACGCTCACCAGCCAGCACGCCACGAAGGCGCTGCACCGCTGGGCGGAGCAGGCGCTGATCGAGGCGGAACTGTGGGCGGCGACCGCCGCCGTGCATCTGGGGGCGGCGTATCCGTACGAAGAACTCGATCGGCTGTGGCAGCTCGTGCTGCTGCACGAGTTCCACGACATCCTGCCCGGCACGTCGATCGCGTGGGTGCATCGCGAGGCCGTTTCCGTGCTGACCGAAGTGCTGTCGGATGCTGAAGAGCTGTCGTCCGCGGCGCGAAGGGCGTTGGCGGGCGACGGCGATCGCGAACTGGTGTTCACGCCGACGTCGGTCGGCGGAGGGCGGACGCTGGGTGCCGCCGTTCGAGACGCCCGCAGCGGGACGGAGGGTGCCACCCTCACCGAGTCGCCCGACGGTTACCTCCTCAGCAACGACCTCATCTCGGTGACCGTCTCCGCAGAGGGTCTCATCACGTCGGCTGTGGACCTGACATCCGGCCGCGAGACGATCCCCGCCAACCAGCCGGCGAACCTGTTCCAGCTGCATCAGGACTTCCCGAACATGTGGGACGCGTGGGACATCGACCGGTACTACCGCAACCGCGTCGAGGACCTGACTGAGGTGGCGTCGATCTCGGCATCCGTGGTCGACGGCGTCGCGACCGTGGTCGTCGAGCGCGCGTTCTCGGAGTCGCGCCTGACCCAGACCATCGTGCTCGCACCCGGCTCGCGCACGATCGTCTTGCGCAACGGGATCGATTGGCACGAGACCGAGAAGCTGCTCAAGCTCGCCTTCCCACTCGACCTGTTCGCCCGCGAGACCCTCGCCGAGACGCAGTTCGGCTTCCAGCGCCGGGTGACGCATGTGAACACCAGCTGGGAGGCGGCGAAGTTCGAGACCTCCATGCACCGGTTCGTGCTCGCGCAGGAGGACGACGGCTTCGGCGTCGCGCTCGTGAACGACTCGATCTACGGCTACGACACCACGCGCGATGCAGACGGCGACGACGTCACCACCACCATCCGGCTGTCGCTGCTGCGCGCTCCGCGCTTCCCCGATCCCGACACCGACCACGGGCACCACCAGATCGAGGTCGGGCTGGTGATCGGAGCGGATGCCGAGATCGCCACCGCCGAGGGCCTTCGCCTGAACGCACCGGCGCACGTCGTGCGCGGGGCCAACGAGGTCGAGCCGCTGGTGTCGGTCACCGGCGCGGGCATCGTCGTGTCGTCGGTGAAGCTGGCCGACGACCGTTCGGGCGACGTGATCGTGCGTGTGTACGAGTCGCTCGGCCGGCGGACGCGCGGGACGTTGGATGTGGCGTTCGCGCATTCCGGCATCCGCGAGGTCTCGCTGATCGAGGACGAGATGGAGTCGCCGCGCACCGGCGGCAAGCTGGTGCTGCACCCGTTCGAGGTGCGCACGCTGCGCATCGCGCGGGCCTGAGCCCCGGCATCCGTTCCCGCCCCTGTCGAACTACCTCGCCCCTGCTGATTCACGTAAACCAGCAGGGGCGAGGTAGCTGAGCAGGGGCGGGGATGCGCGCAGGCCAGGGGCGGGGACTTCCGCCCCCTGCCTCCGGGAGTCAGGCGCCGCGCAGGCGCTCTGCGAGATAGGCGTGCAGGTTGTCGAGCGGCACACGCTCCTGCGCCATGGTGTCGCGGTCGCGCACGGTGACCGCGTCGTCGTCGAGCGAGTCGAAGTCGACTGTGACGCAGAACGGCGTGCCGACCTCGTCCTGCCGGCGGTAACGCCGGCCGATCGCGCCGGCATCGTCGAAGTCGACGGTCCACTTGCCGCGCAGTTTGTCGGCCACCTCGCGAGCCAGCGGCGAGAGGCGCTCGTTGCGCGAGAGCGGCAGCACGGCGACCTTGATCGGCGACAGGCGCGGGTCGAGTTTGAGCACCGTGCGGGTGTCGGTGCCGCCCTTCGCGTTGGGCACCTGCTCCTCGACGTACGCGTCGACGAGGAACGCCATCATCGAACGGGTCAGGCCGAACGACGGCTCGATCACATACGGCGTGTACCGCTCGCCGGATGCCTGGTCGAAGTAGGTCAGCGAGGAGCCGGATGCCTCGGTGTGACTGGACAGGTCGTAGTCGGTGCGGTTGGCGACGCCCATCAGCTCGCCCCACTCGGAGCCCGCGAACCCGAAGCGGTACTCGAAGTCGATCGTGGCGGCCGAGTAGTGCGCACGCTCGTCCTCGGGCACGTCGAAGCGGCGCATGTTGTCGGTGTCGATGCCGAGGTCTTCGAACCACGCCCAGCAGGCCTCGACCCAGTGCTCGAACCACTCCTGCGCCTCGGCCGGAGGCACGAAGTACTCGATCTCCATCTGCTCGAACTCGCGCGTGCGGAAGATGAAGTTGCCCGGGGTGATCTCGTTGCGGAACGCCTTGCCGACCTGGCCGATGCCGAACGGGGGCTTCTTGCGCGAGGCGGTGAGCACGTTCGCGAAGTTCACGAAGATGCCCTGCGCGGTCTCGGGACGCAGGAAGTACAGTCCCGACTCGTCGTCGACGACGCCGAGGTAGGTCTTGATCAGGCCGGAGAACGCCTTCGGCTCGGTCCACCTGCCGCGGGTTCCGCAGTCGGGGCACGCGATGTCGGCCATCCCGTTCTCGGGGGCGCGGCCCTTCTTCGCCTCGAACGCCTCGATCAGGTGGTCTTCGCGGTGGCGCTTGTGGCACTGCAGGCACTCCACCAGCGGGTCGGTGAAGGTGGCGACGTGACCGGACGCCTCCCACACGCGCTTGGGCAGGATGATGCTGGAGTCCAGCCCCACCATGTCGCCGCGGCCGCGCACGAACGTCTGCCACCACTGCCGTCGGATGTTCTCCTTCAGCTCGGTGCCGAGGGGGCCGTAGTCCCATGCTGAACGCGAACCGCCGTAGATCTCACCCGCTTGGAAGACGAACCCGCGGTGGCGGGCGAGGGCGATGACCTTGTCAAGACGGGACTGTTCGGCCACGGTGGCTCCAATGGTCGGATGCTACGGGGGTGACGCCCGTGACTACGGGCGCCTTCAATCCTACCGTCGCCCCGCATGCGACATCCGAGGGTGCCGGCTGTCGGATGCCGGTGGCAGGCTGATGCCCATGGAACAGCGTCTGAGCTTCATCACCCTGGCCGTCGCCGACGTCGCCCGCAGCCGGGCGTTCTACGTCGACGGGCTGGGCTGGCATCCTGTCTTCGCGAACGAAGAGGTGCTGATGCTGCCCGTCGCCGACCGGGTGATCCTCTCGCTGTGGAGCGTGGAGGGTTTCATCGCGGAGATCGGCGAGGCCCCGGCATCCGGCGTCGCTCCCCTCACCCTCTCGCACAACCTGGCCACCGAGGCGGAGGTGGACGCGGTGCTCGCCGAGGCCGAGACGCTCGGCGCGACGGTGTCGCCGGCGAGCCGACGCGAATGGGGCGGCTATTCGGGCTATTTCACCGACCCTGACGGGTTCCGCTGGGAGGTCGCGGTCAACCCCGGCGACACCGGGGACTTCGTACTGCCGCCGGAATGACGACCTACTCGGTGAAGAGGTAGCCGCGCTCCACATCGAAGCCGGCGATGTGCAGGCCCTTGTCCAGCTGCTGCTCGATCTCGGTGCGCAGCCGCAGGCGCCACTGGTGGGCGGCATCCGGGTCGGAGACGCGCATGGACTCGACATCCGTGGGAATCTCGACGGTTGCGACCACGGCATCGGATGCCGGAGGCTTGGCGATGTCGGCCAGCGCCCACTCGACGTCCAGCCGGTCGCTCTCGTCTCCGGCGTCGCCTCCGCCGAAGATGCCGTAGCGGTTCACCGTGTAGCGGGTCACGCGTGCGCCGAGCACCGTCAGGAAGAAGTGCGCGTTGCGAGCGACCAGCGGGTCGTAGGTCCAGGTGATCCGGCCGACCTCGCGCGAGAACGCCCACTGACGCTGGTGCTCCTTCAGCTCGCGTCCCCAGCCGCGGCCGCGGTACTCCGGCAGCAACGCGGTGATGTGCGAGTGCATGGTGCGCTTGCCCGGCTCGCCGAAGAACGCGATCGAGGCGCCGACCATGCGCTCTTCGCCGCTCTCGTCGTCGAAGAGCCCCACGACGTAGTTGCCGGACTGCTCCAGGGCCCTCAGGGTGCCGGCATCGATGACGCGTTCGGGTCCGCGGATCGAATCCAGCAGTCCCTGGGCGTCGATGATCAGCTCTACGGTGTCGAGATCACGGATAGTGCGCACACTCACAGTCTGCCTCTCTCCGCGCTCAGGACGAAACGCGCAGGCCGGTCAGCGCCCGGGGAACGCCTGCCCTCCGCCTGCGGCGAGCGCGTTCGCCACGATCTCGAGGTACTCCTGCATCATCTCCTCCGGCATAGCCGGCATGGACTGCTCCCAGTACGGCAGGATCGCGCCACGACCCTGCATCATGCCGGCCGGGCGCGCGTACGCCCACAGATGCAGGTGCGCTGACCCGTCGTTCCAGCGCGAGAAGTGGCAGCGCGCGACCGCGGGGATCGCCTTGGTCGCCTCGGAGACCCGCTGCAGCACGGGGCCCAACCCTGCGAGCACCTCGATCGGAGCGTCCTCCAGCTTGACGTGCCGGCGCGGCGAGATCGCGCCGACGAACGGAACGCCCGTGGGGCCCTGCATGCCCCCGCTGACGCGCCACTCGTCGTCTTGCCAGATCGTGAACTTCGACGGCTTGCAGTGACCGCACTCCGACGGGTCGAGTTCGCCCTTGCGCGGCTTCTCGGGTACGAGCATCGGCTCCAGCGGCAGCAGTCCGAACGCCGAGATGCTGGGCACCGGGCCACTGCCGACAGTGCGACTCGCGTCGAGGGTCTGCCCGATCGGCGCCCAGCGGTGCCAGTCGGTGTCGGCGGGATGCTGCTCGAATACCTCGTCGGCTGTGCTCATCCGCCTATGAAATCACACCGCACGCAGCGCGTCCCGATCCAGCTCACCCACCGAGGTGAGACCGGCGAGGCCGAGCGTGATGTCCAGCTCGGCCAGCACGTTGCGGATCACCTCGCGCACGCCCTGCTCGCCGGCGATGCCCAGACCGTAGGCGTACGGACGGCCCAGTGCGACGACGTCCGCGCCGAGCGCGAGGGCGATCGCGGCATCGGCTCCGCTGCGGATGCCGGAGTCGAACACCACCGGCATCCGTCCGCCCACCCGCTCCGAGATCTCGGGCAGCACGTCCAGCGTCGGCACGGAGCGGTCGATCTGCCGTCCGCCGTGGTTGGAGATCCAGATGCCGTCCACCCCGGCATCCGCCGTTCGCTCGGCGTCGTCGGGATGCACGATCCCCTTGAGGATGATCGGCAGCGACGTCCATTCCCGCGCCTTCGCGAGGTCGTCCCAAGTGAGAGTGGGTGTGGAGAACACGTCGAGGAAGGTCTCGACCGCGACGCGCGGCAGCGGCGAGCGCAGGTTGTCGCGCAGGCTGCGGCTGCCGGTGAGCGAGGTGCCCCTGCGGGCGATCGAGATGCCGGCGGCGATCGTCTTCGGCGTCACCCGCACGGCCTTCCCCTCGCCGGAGGTGTCGGAGGTGTCGGAGGTGTCGGATGCTGCGGACGCACGCTGCTTCACGAGTTCCTGGAACACCGGGTCGGACGTGTACTGGGCGATGCCCATGCCGCGCGTGAACGGCAGATAGGCCAGATCGAGATCCCGCGTCCGCCAGCCGAGCAGATGTGTGTCGAGTGTGACGACGATCGCCTCGTAGCCGGCCGCCTCGGCTCGCGAGAGCAGCGAAGCGTTCAGCTCGTCGGAGGCCGACCAGTACAGCTGGAACAGGCGAGGCGCTCCGGGTGCGGACTGCGCGATCCGCTCGAGCGGGAAGGATGCCTGGTTCGAGACCGTGTAGGGCACGCCGACGGATGCCGCGGCACGGGCGACCGCGAGATCGGCCTCGGGGTGCACGAGCTCCATCACCCCCAGCGGTGCGAGCAGCAGCGGGGTGGGGCGGGTGCAGCCGAGGAAGTCCACCGACAGGTCGCGGGAGGAGACTTCGTGCAGCGGGCGGGGCCAGAGCTGCCAGCGATCGAAGGCGCTCCGGTTCGCTATGACGGTCTGCTCGGAGCCGGCACCGCCGGCGATGTACGCGTAGGCCTCCGTGGACAGCACGGCCTCGGCCGCGGCATCCAGCCTCCGTGCGTCGACCGGAACCGCCGGGCGCGCGCCGCTGATCCCGGCGCGGAAGATGTCGGACTGCGTGCGGCGCGAGATGCCCCGCGCCGCCGCCGGATCGTTCGGAGCCACAGTGCTCATGCCGACACCCTAGCCGGGCCTGCGGTCGACGGACAGGGCTGGCCAGGCGGCAGACCGGACCGACTGCGATGCCCTGGTCAGAGCGTGCGCCCATCCGGGTCGCCGGGCCGCGCGGGGCGAAGACGCGCGGGGGCGGGCCAGGGCAGCACGAACCGCTCGGTCGGCGGGCGCTGCATGTCGCCGAAGTCGTCGGCCTTCACCACCACGCGGCCGATCGTCTCGCCGTCCGAGGGCGTCACCTCCACGAAGCGCACACGCAGCGGCCCGGGCGCCTCACCCTCCAGCATCCATGCGTCGGCGAGCCAGGCCAGGCCCACCTCTTCGAGCGCCACCTCCGCGTCGAGCCAGTCGACCGGCCCGGATGCCACCCGTCCCAGCACGTCGACCGCCACCCAGTCCTCACCCTCGGGATGGATCCAGCCGAGCAGCTCGCCGTCGTCGCGGCGGTGCGGCGTCCAGTCGTCAGGAATCATCGTTCGAGGCTAACCCAGCACGTGCGCCGCCTCGGCGTACGTGCTGCGACGGACCGCATCGCTCAGTGCGTGTACTCCATGAGGTCGGTGCCGAGGATCCGGAAGGCGTCGTGCGCACGCAGACGATGGCTGATCGACAGATCGTCGAAGCACACCGTCAGCGCATAGGCCACGCCGGCGCGGGGGCCGGCGAGCACCCCGGCCTCGGCGCGCACGCCGCGATCACGGCCGGTCTTGTTGATGAACAGCAGCCCATGGGCGTCGTGCTCGTGGGCGAACGGGTCGAGTCCGGTGGCGGCGGCGACGAGGCTGAGGTCGTGATTGAGGCTCAGCCATTCGGCCACCTGCGCACTGATTCCAGCGTCGACGACGGCGGAGTTCACGAGGGCGGAGAACAGCTGGGCGAACTCGCGGGTGGTGCCCACGGCGACGTGCGGTGCGTCGTCGGGGCCGCGCTTGTCGCGGAAGTGATCGAGCACGGCGCTGCGTGGCATGCCGAGGCTCACCATGCGTGCGCGGACCTGCTCGTGTCCGACGGCGTCGAGCAGCGCGTTGGCCGCGTTCGGGTCGCCGGCGGCCGCCGCCAGCACCGCCAGGTCGATCATCGGCAGGGCCGGCGCGCGCAGGTTGCGCCAGAGCCCCGAGCCGGCGACCAGGTCGGCGTCGGCGCGATCGATGATGCCCAGCGGATCCAGCCTGCCCGCATCCAGCGCCACGGCCGTCTCCACGAGCACGGGAACGACACCGAGCCCGGCGATGGGCAGCGGCACGTGATCGTCACCGGACAGCACCGTGTGCCCGGTGTCGAGGTCTCTGACGTGCACCGACACCTGCGCCCCCGACTGCGCGAGCTCTTCCAGGGCGCGCAGCGCAGTGCTGAACGAGCGCCGTCCCACTGCCGCCCGTCGAGGAGTGCGCCTGCTGCTGCGATGAGACCGTCGTGACGCCGTGGCGACACCGTCGGAGGGCGCACGCGATTCACCGTCGGAAGGCTCGGGCAGCTGGGCGGAGTGGGAGCTCACACGTGATTCCTCACGGGATGGGGGAGGTGACGGTGTCCGGATGCGCCCGGGGTGCGCGTCCGACCGTCCCGGCTATCGTAACCCCGCCGCCCGTGGGTCGGGCGGCGGGGTCGGACGTTCACCAGATGGTGACGCGCTGGTCCTCCGGAAGGTGCAGCGCATCCCCTTCTGCGACGTCGAACGCATCGTAGAACGCGTCGATGTTGCTGACGATCTGATTGCAGCGGAACTCGTTCGGCGAGTGCGGGTCGATGGTCAGCAGACGGATCGTCTCGGCGTCACGGCTCTTCTGCTGCCACACCTGCGCCCAGCTCAACAGCAGGCGCTGCACGCCCGTGTAGCCGTCGATGACCGGTGCGTCCTCACCGCCGAGCGACAGCTCGTATGCCTTCAGCGCGATGCCCAGACCGCCCAGGTCGCCGATGTTCTCGCCGATGGTGAGAGCGCCGTTGACATGGTTCTCCTCGCTCAGTCCCAGCGGCACGAGCACGTCGTACTGCGCGATCAGGGCCTTGGTGCGCTGCTCGAACGCGGCCCGGTCGTCGTCGGTCCACCAGTCCTGCAGGCGGCCGTCGCCATCGTAGCGGCTGCCCTGGTCGTCGAAGCCATGGCCGATCTCGTGGCCGATGACCGCGCCGATGCCGCCGTAGTTCGCGGCCGCATCGCGCTTCGGGTCGAAGAACGGGTACTGCAGGATGGCCGCGGGGAAGACGATCTCGTTCATCAGCGGGTTGTAGTAGGCGTTGACCATCTGCGGCGGCATGAACCACTCGTCGCGATCGATGGGCTTGCCGACCTTCGAGATCTGACGGTCGTGCTCGAAGACCGAGGCACGACGCGCGTTGCCGATCAGGTCGGATGCCGAGATCTCGACACCGCTGTAGTCGCGCCACACCTCGGGATGCCCGATCTTCGGGCGGAAGGTGGCGAGCTTGTCGAGCGCCTTCCTGCGCGTCTCGGCGCCCATCCACTCGAGCTTCTCGATGCTCTGCCGGTACGCCTCGATCAGGTTGCCGACCAGCTCGTCCATCGCGGCCTTCGACTCCGCGGGGAAGTGCCGCTCGACGTAGATCTTTCCGACCGCATCGCCGAGCGACCCCTCCACCAGTGAGACGCCGCGCTTCCAGCGCTCACGGATCGACGGGGTGCCGGTGAGCTCGGTGCCGTAGAAGGAGAAGTTCTCGTCGACGATGTCGTCGGTCAGATACCCGGCGAGACCGTGCACGACCTTAGCGGTCAGCCAGGCCTTCCAGTCGTCGAGACGCTCCTCGACGAGCAGCGCGCCGAGGCCCTCGAAGAAGCTGGGCTGGTAGACGACGAGTTCTGTGAACGCGTCGGGGTTGGCCGGTGCGACGGCATCCCGCCACGGCGCGAGATCCACGCCGACGAGCTGCTGGAACTCGTCCCAGCTGCGCAGGTTGTACGTCTTCACGGCATCGCGGGACTCGACGTTGTCCCAGTGGTGACCGGCGATCTCGTGCTCGAGGGCGAAGGCACGCTCGGCCGTGCCCGCGGCATCCGCGATGCGCGCAAGGGTGAGGAGCCGCTCGAGATGCGCGCTGTAGGCGGTGCGGGTCTCGGCGAAGCCGTCTTGACGGTAGTAGCTCTCGTCGGGAAGCGAAAGGCCCGCCTGCACGGCGAAGGGCACGTAGCGCTGGGGGTTGCCCGGGTCGGGCTCGACGAAGACGCCGATGAGGGCGGCGACGCCCTCGCGGTCGAACGTGCCGACGGCGGCGAGGAGGAGCGGATGCTGTCGATCCGATCGACCTTGGTGAGCTGCTCCACCAGCGGGGCGACGCCGAGGGCGGCGATGCGCTCGGTGTCCATGAAGCTCGAGTACAGGTCGCCGACCTTGCGGGCGAGGGTGCCGGGTTCGGCATCCGTCGACTCCTCGATGATCGCGCGGACGTCCTTCTCGGCCTGTTCGGCGAGCATGTGGAAGGAGCCCCAGCGCGCTTTGTCGGCGGGGATCTCGGCGGCATCGAGCCACGCGCCGTTGACGTGGCGGTAGAGGTCGTCCTGAGGGCGGATGTCAGAGCTGAACTCGCTCGTGGCGAGACCAGAGGGCAGAACGTCAGTCATGCGTTCCACCCTATGCGCCACCGCCGACGTCTCCGCCCGCGAAGCGGGTTCCTCCGCTCCGCGCCGTCTGCGGATCAGTCGATCACCCCTATCGACCGGACGCCCTGCGCTCCCGCCACGCGGAGACCTCGGCATCCACATCTCTGGTCTTCGTGACCACCGGCGGGCCGCCGTTCAGCTGCCGCCGCGCCTCGATCACACGGCGGTTGAAATCCTCCAGCACCGCGCGGACATCCTCTTCCCTGCCGAGCTGATCGAGTTCCCCGTTCAGCTCTCGATCCTCGGTGCGCAGCAGCAAAGCCGGCGGGCCCAGACCGGACAGGTTCTCGGTCTCGATCTTGCGGCGGATCCACCAATCCGGGTCATGACTGGTACCCAGCCCCTCGATCGGTTTGCCCGCGCCGGGCAGGTTGTCGAACTCGCCGCGTCTGATGGCGAGCTGGATCGCCGTCTCTACGAACTGCGCCTCGTTCTGGGCATTGAGCACCATGGGCGGCGCCGTGGGCTCGGCAGCGCCCTGGTCCCGTTTCGGTTCGGTCATATACGCACCTCCGATATCGACAGCCTAATTCGGGCTCCGGACCGCTGTCCGCACCACCCCTAGGCTCATGAGGTGGCATCTCCCGCATCCGGCTCGCTGAACCGCCAGATCCTGCACCTCGCCGTGCCGGCGCTCGGTGCGCTCGTGGCCGAGCCGGCGTTCCTCATCATCGATGCGGCGATGATCGGCCACCTCGGCGCCGTGCCGCTGGCGGGCCTCGGCATCGCCAGCGCCGTGCTGCAGACGATCGTCGGCCTGATGATCTTCCTCGCCTATTCCACGACTCCGGCGGTCGCGCGTCGTTTCGGTGCGGGTAGGCCCGGCGATGCGGTGTCGGTCGGCATCGACGGCATGTGGCTCGCGCTGGCCCTGGGCGCGGTGCTGGCGATCATCGGCGCGGTGTCGACGCCCGCGATGGTGGGGCTGTTCGGCGCCACGGATGCGGTCGCACAGGAAGCACGCACGTACCTGTCGATCTCGATGTGGGGGCTGCCGGCGATGCTCATCGTGTTCGCCGCGACGGGGCTGCTGCGCGGGATGCAGGATACGGTCACGCCGCTGTGGATCGCCGGACTCGGGTTCGGCGCCAACGCGCTGCTGAACTGGCTGTTCATCTATGGCCTCGGCTGGGGCATCGCGGGCTCCGCGTTCGGCACCGTCACCGCGCAGTGGGGCATGGTCGCCGCCTACGTGGTCGTCATCCGCGGCCTGGCGCGGAAGCACGGCGCCTCGATGAAGGCGCAGGGCACCGGCATCCGCGGCACCGCACGCTCGGGCGGCTGGCTGTTCCTGCGCACGGTCAGCCTGCGCGTGGCACTGCTGGCGACGGTCGGCGTCGCCACTGGCATCGGCACGCACGAGCTTGCCGGCTGGCAGATCGCCTTCACCATCTTCTCGACCGCGGCCTTCGCACTGGACGCGCTCGCGATCGCCGCGCAGGCGATGATCGGCAAGAGCCTGGGAGCCGGCGACATGGCGCAGGTGCATCGGGTGCTGCGGCGCACGGTCGCGTGGGGAGTGTGGTTCGGCGTGCTCGTCGGCGCCCTCATCGGCGGACTGTCCGGGGTGCTCGGGATCGTGTTCACCGGGGATGCCGAGATCGCCGCCCTCGTGCAGCCGGCATTCATCGTGCTCGCCGTCGCCCAGCCCTTCGCGGGGGTCGTGTTCGTGCTCGACGGGGTGCTGATGGGCGCGAACGATGCCCGCTACCTGGCGATCGCGGGGCTGCTGAACCTCGTGCCGTTCCTGCCCGCGCTGTGGATCATCTCCGCCACCGGAGTCGACGGGATCGCCGGACTCGTCTGGCTGGCCGTGGCGTTCTTCGGCGTCTACATGCTCGCGCGCCTGGCGACGCTCGGCTGGCGCGTGCGCACCGACCGCTGGACGCAGGTCGCCGCCTGAACGGAGCCGGCTGAGTCCGAGCGACGGCCTTCAGCCTCAAGCTGCCTCAGGCCACCTCACCGGCCGCGACCGTCTCGGCGAGCATGTGCACCCGCGGCAGGTGATGGGCACCGTAGAAGTCAGCGGAGCGCAGGCGCTCGGCATCCGATTCTCCTGCGGTCTCGCGGCTGAGCACGGCGACCACGGCGAGGGCGTGCATCCAGCCGCCCGCGAGCGTGCCGAGCAGCATCAGGTACGGCACGCTCACCGCGTACGCGTCACGCGACTGCCCGAAGCCGAGCACGGATGCCGTCGCCGCCCGCCCCGCTGCCACAGCTCGCTCCAGCCGCTCGGCGGTGCGCACGGCCACCGCGTCGTCCAGGGCACGCAGCGCAGCGACCGTCTCCGCCATCTCGGAGAACAGTGCCTCGGCCGTCGCGCCGCTGTCGCGGATCACCTTGCGCCCGATCAGGTCGTTCGATTGGATCGCGGTGGTGCCCTCGTAGATCGGCATGATGCGCGCGTCGCGGTAGTGCTGCGCCACGCCGGTCTCCTCGATGAAGCCCATGCCGCCGTGCACCTGGATCGCATCGCTGGTCAGCGCGACCGCGTCCTCTGTGGCCCAGCCCTTCAGGATCGGCACGAGGAACTCGGCGAGCACGCCGGTGCCGTCGGTCTCGGCGCGGTCGAACAGGTCGCCGAGGTACACGCCCAGGGCGCGCATCGCGTACAGGCGGCTCTGCATCGACAGCAGCAGGCGACGCACATCGGGGTGCTCGGCGATCGGGGTGCCGGCGGGGCGATCGAACACGGCTCCCTGCAGGCGTCCCTCCGCGTAGGCGGCGGCCTGCTGGTAGGCGCGATTGGAGATTCCGGTGGCCTGGAACCCCATGCCGGCGCGCGCGGAGTTCATCATCACGAACATGCCGGCCAGGCCGCCGCCCACCTCGCCGACGAGGTAGCCGGTGGCGTCCTCGTAGGAGAGCACGCAGGTCGGGCTGCCGTGGATGCCGAGCTTGTGCTCGATGGCGACGGTGGTGACGGCGTTGCGTTCTCCGGGGTTGCCGTCGGCGTCGGGCAAGAACTTCGGGGCGACGAACAGCGAGAGCCCCTTCGCTCCGGCGGGTGCGTCGGGTGTGCGCGCGAGCACGAGGTGCACGATGTTCTCGGCCACGTCGTGGTCGCCCCAGGTGATGAAGATCTTCTGGCCGCTGATGCTCCAGGAGCCGTCGTCGCGCGGGGTCGCCATCGTGCGGATCGCCCCGAGGTCGGTGCCCGCGTCGGGCTCGGTGAGGTTCATCGTGCCGGTCCACTCGCCGGAGACGAGCTTGGTCAGGTAGGTCTCGCGCAGTTCGTCGGATGCCGCCGCATCGAGCGCATGGATCTGACCGGCCGTCAGCAGCCAGCACAGCGCGAAGGCCGCGTTCGATCCGTTCCAGATCTCGCCGAGCCCCGCGCGGATCGAGCCGGGCAGGCCGTCGCCGCCGGCGGACTCCGGAGCCTCGGCGGTGATCCAGCCGGCTTCGACGAAGGCCCGGTAGGCCTCGGCGAATCCGGTGGGCAGGTGCACCTGGCCGTCTTCGAGGCGGGCGCCCGCGCGGTCGCCGATCGTCTCGAGAGGGGCGAGGACGGATGCCGCGAACTCGCCGGCTCCGGCGATGATCTCGGTGGCGTCCTCGGCGCTGAAGGCCCCGGCGGTTCCTCGCGCGACGAGGTCGAGGCCGAAGGCCTCACCGAACAGGAAACGGTAGTCCTCGACCGGGGGGATGTAGTCGGATGCCATGGTGCGCTCCTTCTTTGAGACCGAGAGCCAGTGTACGCGAGACTGGGTTTCAAGTGAACCACTCTTCCTGCACATTTCGGCTTCTGAACGAGTTGTCCACAGATCGTGGGCCGGCGCCCGCGCGGCTCGACGAACCCTGGCATCGTCGAGCGAAACGGGCGATGATGAAGGGGTGCTGACGATGACGGAACCGCAGGTCTGGACGCTGATCGGCGTCTTCGCCACCGGCCTGTTCGGCATGATGACGCTGATGTCCACGATGTTCGTGCGGATCATCCGCGCTGAGATACAGGGTGTGCACCGCCGCCTCGATCGCCTCGACAGCGACGTCAACGCGCTGATGAAGCACTCTTTCGGCATCCAGCGCGACTGAGCGCGCGGCATCCGGCCATCCGCAACCCGGTCAGGCGTACCGGCGGCACCATTCGTACATCACGACGGCGGCCGCGGCGCTGGCGTTGATCGAGCGGGTCGAGCCGTACTGAGTGATCTCGACGTGGCCGGATGCGGAGGAGAGCGCCTCCTCCGACAGCCCGGGCCCCTCCTGTCCGAACAGCAGCACGCAGCGCTCGGGCAGGTCGGCGCGATCGACGGGAACCGCCTCGCCGACGTTGTCGACGGCGATGATCGGGATGCCGGCCTCCGCCGCCCACGCGGTGAACGTCTCCACATCCGGGTGGTGCACGACGTGCTGATACCGATCGGTGACCATCGCACCGCGCCTGTTCCACCGGCGCCGGCCGATGATGTGCACGGTGTCGGCAAGGAAGGCGTTGGCGCTGCGCACGATGGAGCCGATGTTCATGTCGTGCTGCCAGTTCTCGATCGCGACGTGGAAGGGATGCCGCTGGGTGTCGAGGTCGGCGATGATGGCATCCATCCGCCAGTACCGGTAGCGATCGATGACGTTGCGGGTGTCTCCGTGCTCGAGGAGCTCGCGGTCGTAGTGCGCCCCGCTCGGCCACTCCCCTGCCAGGGCCCCACCCCGTGGGTCGTGCGCTCAGGTGTCCCCTCGGAGGCGTGCTCGTCCATCCTCCTCAGCGTATCCCTGCCGCAGCCATCCATCTCTTTTAGGTAGACCGAAAGATTGCTATGGTTTCGGTGTGCCTAAATCTGCTTTCACCCCTGATGCGAACACGGTGACGACGGCGCCGCGCGTGCGGCGGCTGTGGCTGCTCGGTCCGGCGATGGTGGCCGGCGTCGCCTACCTCGATCCGGGCAATGTCGCGAGCAACATGACCGCAGGGGCGCGCTACGGGTACCTGCTGGTGTGGGTGGTGCTCGCCGGCAACGCAATGGCGTGGCTCATCCAGTACCTCTCCGCCAAGCTCGGCGTGGTCACGGGGCAGAGCCTGCCGGAGCTGCTCGGCGCGCGCATCCGCAGTCGCTGGGCACGGCGGGCGTACTGGCTGCAGGCCGAGCTCGTCGCGATGACCACCGACATCGCCGAGGTGCTGGGCGGCGCGGTCGCACTGAACCTGCTGTTCGGCATTCCCCTGATATACGGCGGGCTGATCACCGGTGCCGTCTCGATCGCCCTGCTCGCCGTGCACTCGCGGCGCGGGCCGCGGCATTTCGAGTTCGTCATCATCGGACTGATGGCGACGATCGTGATCGGCTTCATCGCCGGGCTGTTCGTCGCCCCGCCCGACCCCGCGGGAGTTCTGGGCGGAATGCTGCCGCGCTTCGCCGACAGCGGCTCCGTGCTGCTGGCGGCATCGATCCTCGGCGCGACCATCATGCCGCACGCCATCTATGCGCACAGCGCCCTCACCCGCGACCGCTTCGGCTCGGCGATGGGCTCGCGTCGACCATCGATCCGCACCCTGCTCACCGCCACGCGCTGGGACGTGACGATCGCGATGGTCATCGCCGGCTCCGTGAACCTCGCGATGCTGCTGCTGGCCGCCGCGAACCTCGCCGGCGCCGACGGCACCGACTCCCTGGAGGGCGCGTACACGGCGATCACCGCGAACCTCGGCGTCCTGATCGGCACGCTGTTCGCCGTGGGGCTGCTGGCATCCGGGCTCGCCTCGACCTCGGTCGGCGCCTACGCGGGCGCCGAGATCATGCACGGCCTGCTCACGATCCGGGTCCCGCTGCTCGCCCGTCGCCTCGTGACGCTGATCCCCGCGCTCGTGATCCTCGGCATCGGCTTCGATCCCACACTCGCACTCGTGCTCAGTCAGGTGGTGCTGTCCTTCGGCATCCCGTTCGCGCTCATCCCGCTCGTCGCCCTCACCGCGCAGCGCCGCACCCTCGGCGCGCACGCGAACCGACGCGCCACGACCGTGCTGGGCATCCTGTTCTCGGTGCTGATCATCGTGCTCAACGCCGTGCTGCTGTGGCTCATCCTGACCGGCTGACTCGCTCCCGTCGCACTTTCCGTCGCTTTCCGAGGCGACCCGCCGACGGTTTCTGCGACGGGAGCGGAAGGTAGGCTCGAACCATGCCCTCCGCCCCCGCTGACAAGCGCCGCGACGACTCCGAGGCACGTCGTGCGATGCGCCTGAGCACCTGGTTCGCACTCGCTGCCGGTGCGCTCGGGGGCATCCTGATCATCTGGCCGAAGCTGCTGCCGCAGGGCGGTCCGTGGGTGCAACTGGGGCTGGGAGCCATGACGCTGTTCTTCGCGTTCCGTGCGCGCGCCATCGGCACCCGCAGTGTCAAGGACTACGACGGGCGCCTCTCGCTGCTCGCCGCCCTCGCGGGCTTCGCGATCCTGTTCTTCGCCGGCAATGCGGCCTTCACTGTGCTGGCCGCCCTGGGGTCCTGACATGAACTCCCCCGCGTTCGACGACTATCTGAAGACGGTGTACGCGCACACCGAGTGGCAAGACGCCCCGATCACCCCCTCGCAGCTCGCCGCCGCACTGGGCATCGCGCCGTCCAGCGTCACGGAGATGGTGAAGAAGCTCGCCGCCGCGGGACTCGTCTCGCACCAGCCGTATGGCGCAGTGCGGCTGACGGATGCCGGTCGCGAGCGCGCCCTGCAGATGGTGCGCCGGCATCGGCTGATCGAGACGTGGCTGGTGCGCGAGTTCGGCTACTCCTGGCACGAGGTGCACGACGAGGCCGAAGTGCTCGAGCACACCATCAGCGACCGCCTGCTGGGCGCCATCGACGAGCGGCTGGGTCGGCCTCGCTTCGATCCGCACGGCGATGCGATTCCGGATGCCGACGGGCATGTCGAGCGCGAGCCGTTCGTGCTGCTTGCCGACGCGCCCGAGGGTCATGCGGGCCGGGTGCTGCGGGTGAGCGACCGCGACCCCGAACTGCTCCAGGCGCTGGAGGATGCCGGCGTCGGCGTCGGGCACCTGCTCACGACGACCGGTGAGGGCGTGCTGCTCGACGGCACCCCGGTCGCCCTGCCCGACGGCGCCGCCGAAGCGATCTGGCTGACGGGTTCCGAGCATCCCGATACGGAAGGAGCACGATGACTCAGCAGGACACGCTCTTCTTGGTGATGGTCGTCATCGGCCTGTCGGCGCTGACCCTGCTCACCATCCAGCTGCTCAAGCCGCGCAAGCGCGACAACCGCGGGGAATGGTACGAAGGCCCCTGGGACGATGACGATGATCGCCCCAAGGGCCCTCGGCGCTGACGCGCGGCTGCCTTCATCACTGCGGGGTCAGGACTTGACCGAACCGCTCATCAGACCGCCGATGAAGTACTTGCCCAGCAGAATGTAGACCACCAGCGTCGGGATCGACGCGATCAGCGCACCGGCCATCGAGGCGCCGTAGTTCGACAGCTGCGCGCCCTGCGACAGGTTCACCAGCGACAGTGAGACCGGCCCCTGGTTGGCATCCGAGAGGAACAGCGCGAACAGGTAGTCGTTCCAGGCCGAGGTGAACTGCCAGATGATCGTCACGACGAACCCGGGCAGCGACAGCGGCAGGATGATGCGCCAGTACGAGCCGAGCATGCCGGCGCCGTCCACGCGGGACGCCTCCATCAGCTCCTCGGGAACGCCCTCGTAGTAGTTGCGGAAGATCAGCGTACAGATCGGCAGGCCGTAGATGATGTGCACCATCAGCAGTGTGACGATGCTGCTGGGCAGTCCGAGGGTCGTCTTCATCTGCACCAGCGGCACCATGATCGCCTGGTACGGGATGAACATGCCGAACAGGATCAGCGTGAACACGATGTTCGCGTAGGGGAACTTCCACCGCGAGAGCACGAAGCCGTTCATCGAGCCGAGCATGGCCGAGATGATGGCGGCGGGGATCGCCAGCAGGAAGGTGCGTCCCAGCGGCGCGGCAAGCGCCTCCCACGCGGTCGCCCAGTTGCCGAAGCCGGTGGCTCCGTCGGCATCCGCCTGCCACGGCCACAGCGACGGCCACGTCCAGGAGGTGACCGCGCTGACGTCCGACGGCGGTTTCAGGCTCGTGACGACCAGCACGTACACGGGCATCAGCACGATCACGACGAACAGCAGCAGCAGCACGTACTTGGTGGTGCGGCCGATCCGCGCGCGCGTGCGATGCGCGGTGGGGATGTTTCCGCCGGTAGTGGCGCGGCGCTCGATTCCGGTTGCGACGGTCACTTGCGTGCCCTCCTCTCGGCGCGGGCCGTGGAGATCAGGTACGGCACGATGAAGATGCACACCAGCAGCAGCAGGATGGTAGCGATGGCGGATGCCTTGCCGTACTCACCGCCGGTGAGCGCGGTCCACATGTAGGTCGCGGGGACCTCGGTGATGTACACCGGGCCGGTGACGGCCATGATCAGGTCGAACACCTTCAGCGACATGTGCGCGGCGATCACGAGGGCCGACAGCGCGACTGGGCTCAACTGCGGGAAGATCACATGCCGGTACAGCTTCCACTCGCTGGCGCCGTCCATGCGGGCCGCCTCGCGCAGCTCCTCGGGGATGCCGCGGAAGCCGGAGAGGAACAGAGCCATCACATAGCCGGCGAGCTGCCAGACGGCGGGCATCGCCATGGCGGCCATGCCCCACAGCGGCTGGTTGTACCAGTCGTTCTGCAGGCCGCCGAGTCCGACGGACTGCAGCAGCCGGTTCAGCCCCGAGGCGCGGTCGCCCTGCGCAGAGCTGAGCAGCCAGCGCCAGACGACACCGGATGCCACGAACGACACCGCCATCGGGAAGAGGTAGATCGAGCGGAACACGCCCTCGGCGGTCACGCCCTTGTCGAGCATCCACGCCCACAGGAAGCCGAACAGCATGGTGCCGACCATGAAGAACAGCGTGAAGATGCCCAGGTTGGCCAGCGAATGCAGGAATCGCGGCTCGGTGAGCAGGTCGGCGAAGTTCTGCAGGCCGACGAACTCGGATGCGGTGAGCGCGGAGTCCTTGGTCATGGCCGTGGAGAAGTTCACGCCGATCATCACGTAGACGAAGATGCCCAGCAGCACCACCGTCGGCGAGATCAGCAGCAGTGGTGGCCCCCAGTTGCGGATGCCTTTGCGCATCGGCGTCCTCCTTCAGACGGGGATGTGCGCGGGGCGGCGCTGCTGCGTCGCCCCGCGCGTGAAACGGATGCTACTCGGATCGCGGTCCGGTTGCCCAGACCCCTGGTCTCAGTTGCCCAGACCCTTGGTCTGTGCCTGGACGAGCGCGTCCTGCAGCACAGCGCCATCCTTGGTGGAGACGAACTGTCCGATCGCCGAGGTGATGTCGTTCAGCCACGACACCTTCACCGCAGCACCGTGCGCCAGCGAGCTGACCACGGTGTCCTCGGCGAACGAGGCCATCGCACCCTGCTGGTACTCGGGGTAGTCGGCGGAATCGGCGTCGGTGCGGGCCGGGATCGAACCCTTGGCGAGGTTGAACGCCTTCTGACCGTCGGCCGAGCTGATCGTCTTCAGCCAGTTCTTCGCACCACCGGCGTGCGGGGCGCCCACCGGCAGAGTGAACGAGTCAGCGAGGAAGTCGAACGTGCCCTCGGTGCCCGGGGTCGGCCAGGTGGTGTAGTCGGTGCCGTAGGTCTTGCCCTTGGCGTCGAACTCCGCCAGAGCCCAGTCGCCCATCACGTTGTAGGCGGCCGTGCCGTCGATGACCATGTCGGTCGCGACCGGCCAGTCCTGGCCCGTGCCGTCGGTGTTGGCGTACGAGAGCAGCTTCGTGTAGTCGTCGATGGCCTTGGTGACCTTGGCGTCATCGAACTTCGTGGAGCCGTCCCACAGACCCTGGTAGCCCTCGGCGCCGAGGTCGGCGAGCAGCACGTTCTCGAACAGCTGCACCTGCGTCCAGTCGGTCGCGACGGACAGCGGCGTCTCGACACCGGCATCCTTCAGCTTCTTCATGTCGGCCAGCCACGCGTCGATGTCGGCGGGCGCGGTCTTCGGGTCGATGCCGGCCTTTGTCAGCAGGTCGCTGTTGACCCACACGACGTTGGCGCGGTGGATGTTGCTCGGCACCGAGTAGATCTTGCCGTCCACCGTGAGGCGGTCGATCAGCGTCGACGGGAACACGTCGTTCAGACCGTTCTCCTCGTAGAAAGAGCTGAGGTCTTCGATCTTTTCGGCCTCGATGTAGTCGGTGAGCTCGGCACCGGCGTGCGCCTGGAACGAGTCCGGCGGGTTGTTGGCCTTCAGACGCGACGCGAGTGCGTTCTTCGCGTTCGAGCCGGCACCGCCGGCGACGGCGGCGTTGACGAACTTCGTGTCGGGGTACTGCTCCCCGAACACCTTGACGAGGGCGTCGAGACCGGTCTTCTCGGAGCCGGATGCCCACCAGGTGAACACCTCGACTTCGCTGGCGTCGTCCGATCCGCCGTTGTCTCCGCTGTTGCCGTTGTCCCCGTTGCTGCTGGAGCAGCCGGCGAGCGCGAGAGCAGCGATACTCAGACCCGCTACTGCGGCGAGTGCTTTGCGCATGTGATCCTCCGTTGGATGAAGAAGGCCGCCTTTCGCGGACCTCATGCCATGGAATATGAAAACGTTGCCAAACGCAAGCGGAGCGGAGTCACAACCCGATAACGCCCACGCCGGTCAGCCCGGCGGCAGCTCGCCGGAACCGCGCACGATCAGGCGCGTGCCCAGCGTGATCCGGCGCTCGGGACCGGCCAGCCCGGCGATCCGATCGAACAGCAGCCCGGCAGCGGCATCGCCGATCGCCCAGGGGTCCTGCGCGATGGTCGTCACCGGCGGATTCATCAGCTCGGCCAGATCGAAGTCGTCGAAACCCACCAGTGCGGGATGCGCATCCAGCAGTCGCAACGCCTTCAGCACGGCCTTCGTGGTGCGGCTGTTGGTGGTGAACAGCGCCGTCGGCGGATCGTCGAGCGACCACAGCTCACGCAGCGCCTCAACGCACGCATCCACGTCGTCGTCGACGGCGACGATCAGTTCCGGGCGCGCCGGCAGCCCGGCATCCCTCAGGCCCTGGCGAAAACCGGCCTGCCTGCGCTCGGAGGTGAACCGGCCCGAGGTGTGTGCGAGGCACGCGATCACGCGGTGGCCCGCCTGCACCAGGTGCGCCACGGCATCCGCTGCTCCGCGCTCGTTGTCGACGGCGATCAGGTCGGCATGCAGCCCGCGCGGCGGGCGGTCGACGAAGACGATCCTGGTCCCGGCCTCCTTCTCGGCTGCGAGGAAGGAGACGTCCGCCTCCTCGTGCGCCACGACGATGAGCCCGTCGAGGCGACGGGTCAGCATCCGTCGCAGCACCCGCTCGCCCTCGACGGGATCGTCGCCGGCCGATGCGACGAGCACGAGCAGGTCGCGCTCCTGCGCGCGCTCCTCGATCGTCGACACCAGCTGCGCGTAGAAGGGGTCGGAGATGCGGGTGACCACCACGCCGATGGTGCGTGCGGATCCGGTGCGCAGCGTGTGCGCGAACTCGTTGCGGCTGTAGCCGAGCTCGGCGATCGCCCGCTCGACGGCTCTGCGTTTGGCGCGGCTGACCCCGCTCTTCTCAGACACCACGCGTGACACGGTCGACAACCCCACGCCAGCACGGGCGGCGACGTCCTTCATGGTCGGCCTGCCCGTGGCGTCGGGAATTCGATCGGTCATTTTCGCCACATACGGAAGAGTCCCACGAAAACGTTGCCATGTCCATGTCGGCGACGAGACGGCCGGCCGGAGATCAGCATGATTTCGGAGATTTCGGAGCAGATGGCTCCGAAATCGTGCAGATCTCCGAAGTTACGCGAACCCGCGCGGCACTGAGCGATCCCTTACTGCGGGTCGAGACCCAGGTCGTCGAGGTCGAATGCCGCCAGCCACTGCAGGCCCTCGGCCTCGATGGCAGCCTGTGCGCCGGTCTTCCGGTCGACGATCACGGCGACGGCAACGACCTCGGCGCCTTCACGGCGCAGCACCTCGACGGCCTTGAGCGCGGACTGGCCGGTCGTCGAGGTGTCCTCGAGCACGATGACCCTTTTGCCGGCGACGTCAGCACCCTCGATCTGGCGCCCGCGTCCGTGATCCTTGGGCTCCTTGCGCACGACAAAGGCATCGAGCGGACGGTCGGTGCCGACCGAGGCGTGCATGACGGAGTTGGCGATCGGATCCGCACCGAGCGTGAGCCCGCCGACCGCGGAGATCTCGTGATCCTTGATGAGGTCGAGCATGATGCGCCCGATCGCGGGAGCCGCCCTGTGGTCGAGGGTCAGCTTGCGCATGTCGACGTAGTACGTCGCCTTCTTGCCGCTGGAGAGCGTGAAGTCGCCGTGGAACACCGCCTCGGCGGTGATGAGGTCGAGCAGGGCCTGGCGGTCGGCGGCGAGATCGGTCACGGCATCCAGTGTATTCGGGCGCCGCAGCACATTCGGGACCGGGCGGCGCGTACGGGGCCGGGGCTGGCACGTGCGCAGGAGCGCGGTTAGCGTGGGAGCAGGAGGTCACACATGTTCTCATACGATCCCTATGCCGCCCTCGCCGAGCTGCGCGCAGTCGCTCCGCTCGAACTGACCAGCCCCGACTTCACCGCCGGCGGGCCGCTGCCCGGCTTCGCCTGGTCGTCCAGCCGTGGAGGTGAGGATCGGCATCCGACGCTGGAGTGGTCGCAGCCGCCGGCCGGAACGCTCAGCTTCGCGATCTCGTGCTTCGATCCGGATGCACCCACCGGTTCGGGGTTCTGGCACTGGGCCGCCTACGACCTGCCCGCCGACGCGCGCGGGATCGAGAGCGGCGACGGAACCGCCAAGAGCCTGCCCGCAGGCAGCGCGGTGCTGCCCAACGAAGCCCGATTGGAGCGCTACATCGGAGCCGCACCACCGGCGGGCACCGGCGTGCACCGCTACTTCTTCGTGGTCGACGCGCTCGACGTCGATCACCTCGACCTCGAAGTCGGCGCCACACCGGCGGTGCTGGGATTCAACCGGCACTTCCACACGCTCGCCCGCGGCATCCTGATCGGGACCGGAGACCCTGCCGAACGGTGACAGACGCCACGCGTGCACCCTCTACCCGTCCAGGTCGCAATCGTTGCCGCCCGAATCGCCGATGAGCGGCATCCATTGCGACCTGGACGACGATGTCGGCGGTGGCGCCGCGGGTGAGCGACGTCGGTGACGCCGAATAGGCTGGATGTATGCGTCTGGCCACCTGGAACATCAACTCGATCCGCACCCGCGTGGGGCGCGCCGTCGACTTCGCCGTGCGCGAGGACATCGATGTGCTCGCCTTCCAGGAGATCAAGTGCAAGCCCGAGCAGTTCCCATACGAACCGTTCGAAGAGGCCGGCTACCACGTCGAGGTGCACGGCCTGAATCAGTGGAACGGCGTTGCGATCGCCAGCCGTGAGCCGGTCACCGACGTCTCCACGGCGTTCGCCGGCATGCCGGGCTTCGCAAAGGGGCACAATGGCCCGGATGCGCCGCTTGAGGCCCGTGCCCTGGGGGTCACCGTCGGAGGCGTCCGGGTATGGAGCCTGTACGTGCCCAACGGTCGCGCGCTAGGAGACCCGCACCTGGCGTACAAGCTGCGCTGGCTCGATGCGCTGCGCACGGCGACGGCGGCCGAGATCGCCGCGAACCCCGACCGCCCACTCGCGCTGGTCGGGGACTTCAACATCATCCCGTTCGATCAGGACAACGGCGACCCCGACATCGTCATCGGGCGATCCACCCATGTCTCGCCCGAGGAGCGCGCGGCGTTCTTCGCGCTGGAGTCCGCCGGTCTGACGGATGTCGTGCGCCCGCTGATCCCCGAGGGCTTCACCTATTGGGACTACCAGCGGCTGAAGTTCCCTCGCAACGAGGGCGTGCGCATCGACTTCGTGCTGGGATCGCGACCGTTCGCCGACGCCGTGACCGCGGCATCCATCCACCGCGACGAACGCAAGGGCGAGCAGCCCAGCGACCACGTGCCCGTCGTGGTCGACCTCGACCTCGGTGGCGCGGATGACGACGATGACCTGCCGATGATCTTCGCCTGATCCACCGCGCGACGGATGTGCGAGCCCGGCATCCGTCCTACGGTGAGAGGATGCCGGATTCCACCTTCACGCGCTCGCCGACCGAGCGAGAGCTGAGACAGGATCTGCTGCTGGCCGCGGTGATGCTGGTCGGCGGCGTCCTCAGTGCCGGCCTCTCAACCGTCGCCGGGCTGTACGGCGACCAGCAGGCGCCGATGTGGTCGGCGCTGCTCACCGTGTTCGCCGTCTCGGCACCGCTCGCCGTGCGTCGCCGCTGGCCCGCACCGGTGGCGATCCTGATCGCGGTGATCTTCTTCACCAGCGTGACCCTGCATGTGCCAGAGGTGTACGTCGTCAACATCACGATGTTCGTGGCGCTGTACACGGTGGGCGCGTGGATGCAGAACCGTCGCGCGGCGATGCTCGTGCGCGTCGGCATCATCGTCGGCATGTTCATCTGGCTGATCATCGTGATGTACCGCGACGCCATCGCCGAAGCGGGCAAGGAGGACATGGCTGCGGGCCTGTTCTCGCCCTATGTCGCGTTCATGATGATCCAGCTGCTGCTGAACGGGCTGTACTTCGGCGGCGCGTACTACTTCGGCGAACGCTCCTGGCACTCTGCCGCGCAGCGCCACGCGCTCGAGCAGCGCACCCGCGAGTTGGAAACCGAGCGCGAGGTGACTGCGGCGCAGGCGGTTGCCCTGGACCGGGTCCGCATCGCCCGCGAGCTGCACGACGTCGTCGCCCATCACGTGTCGGTGATGGGCGTGCAGGCCGGTGCCGCGCGGCTGGTCGTGGACGACGATCCGGAGCAGGCGAAGCAGACGCTGACCGGCATCGAAGGGGCCTCGCGCGAAGCGATCCACGATTTCCGACAGCTGCTGGAGACGTTGCGTGCCCCGGGGGACGCGGCGAACGAGGAGCCGGCGTCCGTCCTGGGGCTCGCCGACATCGCGCAGCTCGCACAGTCGTCGACGGATGCCGGGCTGCCCACCGCGTACACAGTGGTCGGTGAGCCGGTGCCGGTCGCGAGCACGGTCGAGGTGAACCTGTACCGCATCGCGCAGGAGGCGCTCACCAACGCTCGTCGGCACGCGGGTCTGGGGGCCACGGCCGATGTGCGAGTGAGATACGAGACGGATGCCGTGGAGCTGGAGGTCGTGAACACCGGACGCGTGATCGGGGTGCTGCGCCCGGGGCTCGGCCAGCTGGGCATGCGCGAGCGGGCCCTGGCATCCGGCGGCACCATTGAGCTGACCCCGCGCACGCAGGGCGGTTTCCGGGTGCGGGTGACGGTGCCGTATTCCTCGTTCGAATCGCGCAAATTGCTGCATCCGGCGCCGAATCGCAGCAATTCACGCGACATGAAACGGGAGGCGGCACGATGATCCGCGTACTGCTGGTCGACGACCACGCCATGCTGCGGGCCGGTTTCCGCACCATCCTGAGCACCCAGCCCGACATCGAGGTGGTCGGTGAGGCTGGCACCGGCTCGGAAGGCGTCGAGCTCGCGGCGCGGCTACGGCCCGACGTGATCACGATGGACGTGCAGATGCCCGACATGGACGGCGTCGAGGCGACCCGCCGTATCGTCGCGGATCCGGCGATCACGGCATCCGTCGCCATCGTCACCACCTTCGATCGCGACGAGTATCTGTTCCAGGCGCTGGATGCCGGGGCCGGCGGCTTCCTGCTGAAGAACGCCGGCCCCGAGGAGCTGATCGCCGCGGTGCGCGCACTGGCCGCCGGCGACGGCATCCTCGCTCCCGAGGTGACCCGTCGTGTGCTCGCGCGCTTCGCCGCCACCCCGCTCCCGTCGCACCTTCCGTCACCGCCCCCCACGAGAAGGCGACGGAAAGTGCGACGGGAGCGGATGCCGTGCCGGCGGAGCCGCTGACCGGGCGCGAGAGTGAGGTGCTCGCCCTGATGGCGGATGCCCGCAGCAACGCCGAGATCGCCGCCGAGCTGTTCATCGGCGAGGCCACCGTGAAGACGCACGTCTCCCGCGTGCTGCAGAAGCTGGGTGCCCGCGATCGTGTGCAGGCGATCGTGCTGGCGCACCGGCATGGGCTCGCCTGATCCTTCGACCGCGGAGCAGCCGATCCGTCCGCCGGCGGTGACGCTCGACACCTGACGCTCCGACTCCGCCCGGGGAGGGACAGCCACATCTCCCCCACAGGGGGATGCTCGCGCACGACGGCATCCGTAGCGTGGAGAAAGACAGCGAACCGACCCCGAACGAAGAGAGACGACGTGACAGGCAGACTGCATCTCGAAGGCGTCACCAAGAGCTACGGCTCGCGAAAGGTGCTCGACGACATCCGCTTCGACGTCTCCCCCGGGCGGCTGACGGGCTTCGTCGGCGGCAACGGAGCGGGCAAGACGACCACCATGCGCATCATCCTTGGGGTGCTCGCCGCCGACGGCGGCGCGGTGACCCTGAACGACGTCCCGATCAGCAGCGCAGACCGGCGGCGCTTCGGGTACATGCCCGAGGAGCGCGGCCTGTACCCGAAGATGAAGGTGCTCGAGCAGGTTGTGTACCTCGCGCGGCTGCATGGATTCAGCAAGGCGGATGCCACGGCGCGCGCCACCGAGCTGCTCGAGGAGCTGGGGCTGGGCGAGCGTCTGAACGACATGATCGAGTCGCTGTCGCTGGGCAACCAGCAGCGCGCGCAGATCGCCGCAGCCCTCGTGCACGATCCCGAGGTGCTCATCCTCGACGAGCCCTTCTCGGGCCTGGATCCTCTCGCCGTCGACGTGGTCGCCGACGTGCTGCAGACTCGCGCCGCCCGCGGTGCATCCATCCTGTTCTCCTCGCATCAGCTCGACGTGGTCGAGCGGCTCTGCGATGACCTGATCATCATCGCCGCCGGCACCATCCGCGCGGCCGGAACGCGGGAGCAGCTGCGCGCCCAGCACTCCACCCTGCGCTACCAACTCGATTCCGAGGGTGACGCGGGCTGGCTGCGTGCTGAGCCCGGAGTGAGCGTCATCGACTTCGAGGGCGGTTCGGCACTGTTCGATGTCGACACGCCCGCCACCGCGCAGCGTGTGCTGCGCGGAGCCGTCGAGCGCGGCGAGGTCACCGGCTTCGCCCCACAGCATCCGTCCCTCGCCCAGATCTTCAAGGAGGTCATCCGATGATGTCTGCACCTCACCGTTCAACCGGTTCCGGGGCTCAGAACTCCGCATCCGCCGTCTGGCTGGTCGCCGAGCGCGAAGTCGCCTCCAAACTGCGCAGCAAGGCGTTCCTGATCGCCACCGGCATCCTGCTCCTGGCTGCCCTCGCCGGTGTGCTGATCGGCGGCTTCATGAGCAAGTCACCGACCCCCGATGCGATCGCCGCGACCTCGCAGAGCGCAGAGGTCGTCAAGGCGCTGCCGAATGTCGAGGTCACCGAGGTGGCCGATCGTGCCGCAGCGGAGAAGCTCGTGCTCGATGACGAGGTCACCGCCGCGGTGCTTCCCGCCGAGGACGACCCGACCGGCGTGGTGATCCTCACCAAGAAGGACACCCCGAACAGCCTGGTCATGGCGCTGTCCAAGGCCCCGCAGGTGGAGATCCTCCAGCCCGACACGACGAATCCGCTGCTGCGCTACCTGGTGGCCATCGGCTTCGGCGTGGTGTTCCTGATGGCGGCGTCCACCTTCGGCTCGACGATCGCGCAGAGTGTGGTGGAGGAGAAGCAGACGCGTGTGGTCGAACTGCTCATCTCTGCCATCCCTACCCGCGTGCTGCTGGCCGGCAAGGTGATCGGCAACACCATCCTCGCGATGGCGCAGATCCTGCTGCTGGCGGCGATCGCCGTGGTGGGGCTGATCGTCACGGGTCAGAACGCCGTGCTCGCAGGTCTGGGCGCACCGGTGCTGTGGTTCGCGGTCTTCTTCCTGTTCGGATTCATCCTGCTGGCCTCGCTGTACTCCGGTGCCGCGGCGATGGTGTCACGACAGGAGGACATCGGCTCGACCACGATGCCGCTGATGATGCTCGTGATGGCCCCGTACTTCCTGGTGATCTTCTTCAACGACAACTCGCTGGTGATGACGATCCTGTCGTACGTGCCGTTCTCGGCGCCGGTTGCGATGCCGGTGCGGCTGTTCGTCGGCGAGGCGCAGTGGTGGGAGCCGCTGCTGTCGTTGATCCTCCTGGTGGTGACCTGCATCGCGGCGATCCTGGTGGGCGCGAAGATCTACGAGAACTCGCTGCTACGGATGGGCGCACGCGTCAAGCTCATGGAGGCCCTGCGGGGCTGAGCCTACCGAGACCGCGTCGGTGCAGCCGCCAAGAGCACTCCTTCGACGAGGGCGTGCGCGAGCTGCACCGGCCGGTAGTCGGGTGTCGCACCTCCGACGCAGAGGTTGCCGATACCGCGCAGAAACGCGTACGCCGTCACCGTCGCGCGGCCAGCGGCGGCCGCCTGCAGAAGGTCGGCGCACACCGGAACGAGCCGATCGATGAAGTATCGATGCAGGATGGCGAAGCCGTCCGCGTCGTCGTGCAGGGCGTCAGCGAGCCCATGCTTGGTCACGAGGAAGTCCACGAAGATGTCCACCCAGGAGTGAAGCGCGTCAGCGGGGCTCGGGCTCTCACGCAACAGGGCGGGGCCAGCTTGGGCCGCCGCGTCGACTTGGTGACGGTATACCGCGACGACGAGGTCGGCACGCGTAGGGAAATGTCTGTAGAGGGTTCCCACCCCCACTCCTGCGCGGTCTGCGACGAGGCGTACCGGTGCCTGCACGCCCGACTCGACGAAGACGACCGCTGCAGCATCCAAAATCTGTTGCTGGTTGCGTATGGCATCGCTCCGTCTCCCGCGAGACGGGTTGGCTGCTGGCATGAGGGCTCCTCGAAGTTGCTAAGCGGAATGCTGTTCCGTATAGTTTCGGAACATCGCTCCGTTTAATTATGGCGGAGTGCACCTCAATCGAGAAAGCAGCCGCGTGTCCACACCTTTCCGCATCGCCGATTCCACTCCCGTCGCTTCCCTGACAGCCGTCCTCAGCTTCCCCCAACCCGTCGTCTCCGTTGCCCCGGTCATACTGAACTCGCCTGGTCGTGACCTCCCCCTCGACGTGCGCGTTTCAGCCCCCGTACGGGGAGACGACCTTCCGGTGCTGCTGTTCTCGCATGGCAACGGGTGGTCGCTTGACGGCTATGCCCCACTCACCGCCTATTGGGCTTCGCAGGGATTCGTCGTCGTGCAGCCGACGCATCTGGACTCCCGACGTCACGGCATCGGCCTCGACGATGACCGGTTCGGGTCGATCTGGATCCGCCGCCACGACGACCTCACACAGATCCTCGATCAGCTCGATTCCATCGAGGCCGCCGTTCCCGGGCTGGCCGGCCGGATCGACAAGAATACGGTCGTCGCTGCCGGACATTCGTGGGGAGCTCAGACAGTTCAGATGCTTCTCGGCGCCCGCACGATCGAGGCGGACGGGTCCCTCGGTGCCGACTATCTGGACGAGCGCGTCTCGGCGGGGGTGCTGCTGGCCGCGACCGGTGTCGGCGGGGAGCAGCTGCACCCGTTCGCACAGGCGAACTTCCCGTTCATGAGCCCCTCGTTCGCTCAGCTCCGCACCCCGATCCTGGTCGTCGCGGGGGATCACGACCAGTCGCCGCTGTCCCTTCGCGGCCCTGACTGGTTCACGGATGCATTCCATCAGAGCCCGGGCGCGACGGATCTGCTCACCCTGTTCGGCGCCGAGCACTCTCTCGGAGGCATCCCGGGGTATGAAGTCGCCGAGACCACGGACGAGAACCCGGAACGCGTCGCAGTCATCGCCCGTCTCACTGCCGCTTATCTGCGGGCCGCTGCAACAGGTGATTCTTCAGTCTGGCAGCGGGCGCGCGCCTCCTTCGCCGCGACAGGCACGACCGTGGGACGCATCGACAGCGTGTGACTCCTCGATTGCGACCGGCTCGGGACACCGGTGACGGATGCCGGCGGAATATGCGCGCGCATATGATCGTTGAGGCGATCAGGACGATGGGGTCCGCCGGCAACCGTCACCACCCCCGAAAGGCCTCATCCATGACCATCCCCGTCCTCGACCGCGCCGCCCGCACCGAGCATCCCGTCCTCGACGTCCTTGCCAACCGCTGGAGCCCGCGGGCGTTCGACGCGAAGAACGCGATCGACGAAGCCAAGCTCGCCTCGGCGCTCGAGGCCGCACGCTGGTCGCCGAGCGCCGCGAACTGCCAGCCGTGGCGCTTCATCGTCGCCCGCCGCGGCAGCGCCCTGCACCACGGCATCCACGCGGCGCTGAAGGGTTTCAACCAGGCTTGGGCGGGCGATGCCGCCGTGCTGATCGTGGCGATCGCCGAGACGGCTTCCGAAGACGGCACCCCCATCACGCACGCGGCATACGACCTCGGTCAGGCGGTCGCCCACCTGTCGGTACAGGCTCACCACGACGGTCTGGTCGTGCACCAGATGAGCGGATTCGTGGCCGAGCAGATCCGCGAGCTGACCGGCCTCGACGAGCGATTCGTCCCGATGACGGTCGTCGCCCTCGGCGAGCTGGGCGACGCCGGCACACTGCCCGAACCGCTTCAGCAGCGCGAGGTCGCACCGCGTGTGCGCCGGCCGCTGAACGAGACGGTGCTGCTCAGCGCCTGAGCCCACGCAGAGAAGCGCCGCCCCGGATCGGGACGGCGCTCTCGTGCATCCGGGATCAGTCGACGGCGGTCTCCTGCGGCAGCACCCAGCCACGGTCGCTCGGCACCACCACGCGCACGACGTCCATCGGCGCGAACATGCCGTCCATCGTGGGGTCGGACACGGATGCGACGATCGTGCCCGAGTCGGTCTCGATGTCGTACTCCACAGTGTCGCCGTGGAACATCACGCTGAGAACCCGCCCATGATCATCCCGCACATCCGATGTGGTGTCGATGACGTCATCGGGGTCGACGCGCTCCAGGCGCACCGACTCCGGGCGCACCATCAGCAGCACGTCGCTGTCGGCGATCACATCCGGATGACAGGGGACCTCGATCCGGCGACCCAATGCGTGCACACGCACCATCCCGTCCTTCGGCTCGCCCACCACGCTGGCGTCGAGGAAGTTCGCCCGTCCGATGAAGTCGGCGACGAACACCGATGAAGGCCGCCGATACACGACCTCAGGCGCCGCGATCTGCTCGATGCGCCCCCTGTTCATCACCACCACGCGGTCTGACAGGGTCATCGCCTCGTCCTGATCGTGCGTGACGAAGATGCTGGTGATGCCCAGCCGCCGTTGCAACCGGTGGATCTCATTGCGCATCTGCACGCGCAGCTTCGCATCCAGGTTCGACAGCGGCTCATCGAACAGCAGCACCTTCGGCCGCATCACCAGCGCACGAGCCAGCGCCACCCGCTGCTGCTGCCCGCCGGAGAGCTGATGCGGAGCACGATCGGCATAAGGGGTGAGGTTCATGATCGCCAGCACCGTGTCCACCTCCTCGGTCAGGCGGGCCGCGGGTGTGTGCTTGAGCTTGAGTCCATAGGCGACGTTGTCGCGCACAGACAGGTGAGGGAACAGCGCGTACGACTGGAAGACCATCGACATGGGTCGCTTGTTCGGCGGCATCTGGTTCATCACGGCGTCGTCCAGCTGCACGACGCCCGCCGTGGGCTCCTCGAAGCCGGCGATCATCCGCAGCGTGGAGGTCTTCCCGCAACCGGAGGGACCGAGTAGGGTGACGAATTCGCCAGCGCCGATCTCGAGGTCGATGCTGTCGACGGCGGCGACATCGCCGACATGACCGCCGTACCTCTTGGTCAACCCGGTGAGGGTGATGCGTCCGGTGGGCTCGTCGACGCTGAACTCGGCGAGCCCGCCGAGGCCGATCGTCCCGGTGTTCTCAGCGCTGGTGAGTGCGGCCACGGAAGACCACCTTTCTGATGATGACGTTGATGAGGAGGATCACGACCAGCACGATCGCGATGAGCACGGTGCAGTAGGCGAAGGCGTTTCCGAAGCGGCCCGAATCGACCTCGGCCAGGATCTGCGAGGTCATGATCTTCGTGCCGGGCGTCGTGAGGAAGATGATCGGAGACAGAGTGGTCATCGACCGCGCGAACGCGAAGGTGACACCGGTGATCAGGGCCGACTGGATCAGCGGCAGGGTCACCTTGGTGAACGTGATGGCGCCACCGGCTCCGAGCGAGGTGGAGGCCTCCTCGATCGCGGGATGCACCTGCTGCAGGGCCGAGACTCCGGCGCGCTGGCCGGATGGGAGCGAACGGGCGATATACACCATCACGATTGCGATGCTGCCGGCGAACGCGGCCGAGCCTCCCGCGAGCGGGGGAGCAGTTGGAACCCGAACAGCGTGGTCGGGCTCATGTACGCGAGCGCGTAGCCGATACCCAGCACAGTCCCCGGCACCGCCAGTCCCAGCATCCCGACGAAGTCCATCAGCCCAGCTGCACGCTTGAGCTTGCGCACCACGAGCCAGGCGATGAGCATGCCCAGGATGCCCGCGATGGGCGCCGCGATCAGGGCGAGCATCGTGGTATCGATCATGGCCTTCGACCCGAGTCCCGCAAGCACGAAGCGGAAGTGATCCAGGGTGAAGGAGTTGTTCACACCCGGCACCTTCACGAATCCCCCGGCGAGCACCGTCGCATAGATCACCAGAACGAGCGCGGAGATCACCCCCACGATCGCCAGGATCGGAATGCGGATGCTGGCGGAGGTGATCAGCTCACTCGATCCGGTCGGCTTGCCCGTGACGCTCACCACGCTCTTGCGAGAGACCCAGTAGCGCTGCACGAGAAACACCAGCACGGCCGGCAGCAGGATCACCAACGAGTACGCGGCGCCGGCGGCGGTGTTGTACTCACCGGTGACGGCGAGATAGGCCCGGCTGGAGAGCACGGTGAAGTCGCCGCCGATCACCAGAGGGTTGGCGAGGTCGGCGATGCCTTCCACGAACAGCAGCAGAAATGATCCGGCTAGGCCTGGCACGATCATCGGCAGCGTGACCGTGAAGAACACCCGCAGCTTGCCGGCCCCCAGGCCGGCGGCCGCCTCGTCCAGCGACGGGTCCAGGCT
The DNA here is from genome assembly GCF_030296555.1 of Microbacterium suwonense. Classification (NCBI taxonomy): domain Bacteria; kingdom Bacillati; phylum Actinomycetota; class Actinomycetes; order Micrococcales; family Microbacteriaceae; genus Microbacterium; species Microbacterium suwonense. The sequence goes on along the minus strand of NZ_AP027728.1, from coordinate 2,691,635 downwards.
TTCGAGCATGCCCTTGATGTTCATATACGCGACCGGGAAGAACGACAGCGTCAGCACGATCACCAGGCCCGGCAGCCCGTAGATGTCGGCCTGCCAGCCGAAGATCCCGTTGGTGATGGAGCCGTTGCGCCCGAACAGGGTGATCACCGCGGTGGCGACTGCGAACGGCGGAGCCACGATCGGGATCATTGCCAGCAGGTTCAGCGCCCGCTTGCCGCGGAAGCTCAGCCGCACCTGGGCGAACGCGAACACGAACCCGACCAGGGTCCCCAGCACACCGACGCACAGGCCAAGGACGACCGTGTTGCCCACGATCCGCTGGTTGGCAGGGTTGGTGAACACGGCGCCCAGCACCGCGAGCCCCTTGTCGGAGCCCGCGGCGCCCAGGAGCGTGATGAGGGGGTAGCCGACGATCATCAGCAGCACGAGGCTGACGATGACCACCAGGGTGACCACGCTGGCGTCGCTTCTGCGGCGGCCCACGGTGATCGGGCGAGTTGCAGGCGCTGCGGCCTGCTCGAGCGTGAGGGTCATGAAGCCTGTTCTCCGTCGTTTCGTCGGCGTGGGATGCGTCGGCGGTCCGGTCACTCCTTGGGAGCGGGGGCCACCTCGGTGTCGAAGCGCGACGTGAACTCCACCCGCGCATCACCCTGCTCCTTGATGTCGGCATGGATGAGGTTCAGCTTCGACAGGTCGATCATGTCGTCGGTGATCGTGGCATCCGGGTTGGTGGGGACCGAGTAAGTGCCGACCGTCGGAGCGATGTCCTGCGCCTGAGCGGTGAGTGCCCAGTCGATGAACCTCTTGGCAGCGTTCGGGTGCTTCGCGTTCTTGATGAGCGAGACCGCGCCGACCTCGTAGGTCATGCCCTCCGCGGGGAAGGTGGTCTTCAAGTTCGTGAACCCCTCATTGATGAACTTCTGGCAGTCCTGGGCGAAGATGATGCCGGTGGCGATCTCGCCCCGACCGGCCATCTGCCCGGGCGCGGAACCGCTCTTGGAGTACTGCAGGACGTTGCTGTGCAGCCTGCCGAAGTAGTCCAGGGCCTTGTCCTCTGAGCCGTCGTTGAGCTCCACCTGCGTCCACAGCGCCTGGTATGCGGTGCCGGAGGTGCCCGGGTGCGCCATTGCAAGGTTCTTCTTGAACTTCGGGTCGAGCAGGTCGCTCCATGACTCCGGAGCGGCAATGCCGATGCGATCGAGCACATCGGTGTTGGAGCAGAAGCTCAGCGCACCGACATAGATACCGGTCCAGGTGCCGTCGGCCTCCTTGTACTCCCCGGGGATCTGCGAGGCGTTCTCGGAGACATACTTGTCCAGGAAGCCCTGCTCGTCTGCGGCGATGTGGCCGTCGGCGCCGCCGCCGAACCAGGCGTCGAACTCGGGTGTGTCGCCGGCCGCAGCAAGACGGGCGACGGCCTCTCCGCCGCTGAGGCGGACGTAGTTGGCCGCGATGCCGGTCTCGGCCGTGAACGCAGCCGAGAGTGCCTGGCACCAGTCCTCCTGTGGGCTGCAGATGAACGTCAGCTCCTTCTCGGCGCCGGCATCGTCACCGGCTCCGTCGGATGGGGCCGGGGTGCAGCCGGTGAGCAGTGCGGCCGAGACGCCGAGTGCGGTGGCGACGGTGAGGACAGGACGCTTCATGGATCGAACTCCTTTGTTCGCACGCTCGGCGTGCAGCGAGGGATTGCTCTCTCACGATACGAAGACGATCAAGGCAGATCGGTGACAGCTCGGTGACGTTCGGTCACAATCCTGTGACCGAACGGCACTCCGCTCAGGCTTCGACGGAGCGCAACAGGTAGCCGATGCCGCGCACGCTCTCGATGACGCGCCCACCGCTCGGCACCGCTGAATCCAGCTTGTGCCGCAGCCGGTACACGGCGGTCTTGATCATCTCGCGGCCGCCCAGGCGGTCGGCCTCGCCCCATCCGGCAATGAGCAGCTCGCGGAAGCCGATGGTCTCATTCGGCTCGGCCAGCAGCGCAGCGAGAACCTTGTACTCGTTGCCGGTGAGCGTCATCCGGGCGGTGCCGAGCACGGCATCGGTCCCGGTCTCGACCCGCAGCGTGCCGAACTCCGTGAGCGCCTGACCGGTCGTCTCACGCCGACGCACCAAGCGCTGGGCTCGCAGCGCCAGTTCACGAGGGTGAAAGGGCTTGACGACGTAGTCCTCGGCATCCGCTTCGAAACCGGCGATGCGCTCGGCCGGTTCGCCTTTGGCAGTGACGAGCATCACCGGCACGTCGGTGGTCGCGCGAATGCGGGTGCACAGGGTCAGCCCGCTCATTCCGGGCAGCATCACATCGAGCACCACCAGGTCGGGGCGCTGCGTGCTCAGCGCGGTCCACGCGGCCTCGGCACTGCGGAAGGCCTCACAGCGGAAACCCTGCGTCTCCAGCGCGAACGTCATCACGTCGAGCATGGCAGGCTCATCATCGACCACGAAGACGAGCGGCTCATCCATGACGGTGCCTCCTGGGGATCGTGAACAGCATGGTGGTGCCCTTCCCGGTGATCGTATCGACGAAGATGCGGCCGCCGTGCAGCTCGATGAGCTGCTGCGAGATGAAGAGTCCGATGCCGGTGCCGTTGCCCAGTGGTCGGCCGCTGACGAAGCGACGGAACAGGTGATCACGCTGCTTCTCAGTCATCCCCGATCCTCCGTCGCTGACCGCGACGATCACATCGTCCTCGCCTGCTGTGAGCCGTACCTCGATCGCCGCTGTGCCGGGGTCGGAGCGCGCGGCGTTGGCGATCAGGTTGTTCAGCACCTGTCGGATCAGCTGAGGGTCGACGTCGGCTCGCACAGGAGCGCCGGGCGCGTTGAGCACGATCGGCACTTCGGTGATGGGCTGCAGCTCCAGCACGACGCTGCGAGTCAGGGCGCGCAGATCGACGCGCTCCGGGTGCATCTGAAACGCATCGGAATCGAGCCGAGCCTGCATCAGCAACTGCTCGGCGAGAGCCGACATCCGGCCGGCGTTGTCGACGATGCGCCCGACGAACTGCTCCTGACGCGGCAGCAGCGGCCCCGGGGCTTGCTCGGCCAGCAACTCCGCTGAGCCCTGGATGATCGCTAGCGGGGTGCGGATCTCATGGCTGAGCAGCGACACCTGATCCGCACGTCGGGCCGCCAGCGCCCGCAGCCGGGCGTTGTCCTCGAGGTCGCGACGACGGGCGATCAGCAGACGCAGCACGCCGAGCACCGCGGCGGACGCCGCCAGCACGGTGAGGATATCGGAGGCGACCACACGGCCCAGATGCACAAGCAGCACAGACGCTGCCGACAGCAGCACTGCCGAGGCGAACAGCACGGCGGAGAGCATGCCGATCGACGTGATCATCGTCACGCGGGTCGGTGGGTTCATGTCACCCAACCGTACGCGGTCGGTGGAGACGGACGCACCCGAGCCCTGCGATCAGCGCGGCCGCAGCTCCGTGCGAGTCAGAGCGTCCGCTGCCCTCACGAGGGCGAGATGCGAGAATGCCTGCGGCGTATTGCCCACCTGGCGGTTCTCGCGCGGGTCATACTCCTCAGACAGCATCCCGACGTCGTTGGTCAGGGAGCACAGGCGATCCATCAGTTCATTCGCATCGTCGAGCCGCCCCGTCGCCGCGTACTGCTCGACCAGCCAAAATGAGCACGCCAGGAACGGACTCTCACTCCCGGCCAGACCGTCGACCCCGGTGTCGGTGCGGTAGCGGTGCAGCAGGCCGTCGCGCATGAGCGTCTGCTCGATGCGCTCGACGGTCGCCAGCATCCGCGGGTCGTCGGGCCGGCAGTAGCCGACCTCGCCGAGCAGCAGCAGCGAGGCGTCGACCTCGTCGGTGCCGTAGTACTGGGTGAAGTGGCCGTTGCGCACGCCCTCGCGGTCGATCTCCTCCCGCATCCGTGCCCGCAGCTCACGCCAGGTGTCGACGGGACCGTCCAGCCCGAACTCCTCGACGGCGCGCACTCCGCGGTCGAAGGCCGCCCACATCATCGCCCGGGAATGCGTGAACATGTGGGTGTCGCCGCGGATCTCCCACAGGCCGTTGTCCGGCCGGTCGATCTGCTCCGCCGCGAACCGCAGCAGCTGCCGTTCCAGGGGCCAGGAGAACTTCGACTCCTTCAGGCCAGCCGAGCGCGCTGCCGAGAGCGTGACGAGCACCTCCCCCACCACATCGGCCTGATACTGCGCTGCGGCGCCATTGCCCACCCGTACCGGGGCGGATGCCTCGAATCCGGGCAGCGATGACAGCGTCCGTTCGGTGAGATCGCGCTCACCGGCCAGCCCGTACATGATCTGCAGGTCGGCCGGGTCACCCGCGACCGCGCGCAGCAGCCACTCGCGCCAGCGCTCTGCGAGCGCCAGGAACCCATGGTCGAGCAGCGCCTCGAGGGTGAGCGCGGCGTCACGCAGCCACACGTAGCGGTAGTCCCAGTTGCGCTCCCCGCCGATCTCCTCGGGCAGCGCCATGGTCGCCGCAGCGGCGATCCCTCCGGTCTCATGGTTGGTCAGCGCCCGCAGGATCAGCAGCGAGCGCACCACCTGCTCGTGGTGGGGCCCGGAGTGCTCCACCCGGTCCGCCCAGCTCTGCCACCAGTGCTTGGTGCGCGCGAGCACATCGTCGACGTCGAGCGGATCGGGTGCGGTGCGGTGCGACGGGAACCAGGTCAGCTGCAGATCACGTGTCTCACCGGCCGCGACGGTGACCTCGCCGCTGTGCTGGTGGTCGGCAGCCTTCAGTGCGGCGCCGCGCAGGATCACAGCATCCGGTCCGGCCATCGCGACCAGCTGCGGATGCTCGTCGGTTCCGGTCTGCCGCACCCACGGCATCGCCCGGGCATAGTCGAAGCGGATGCTGAGCTGCTGCTCGAACCGCATCACCCCCTCGATGCCGACGACCCGCCGGATGAGGTCGGTGCGGCGGACGTCGACGGCGGGGTCGGGGTCGATGGGCATGAAGTCGTGCACCTCGGCCACGGCATCCGCGGTCCGCCACCTGGTGATGAGCACGAAGGTATCGCGGTCGTAGCGGCGGGTGACGGTGGCGTCGGGGTCGGCCGGCCGCAGGGCCCATCGGCCGTGTGAGTCATCGCCGAGAAGCCCGCCGAACGTGCTGGGCGAATCCAGTCTCGGCAGGCACAGCCAGTCGATGCTCCCCTCGCGGGACACGAGCGCCGCGGTGCGGCAATTGCTCAGAAGTGCGTAGTCCTCGATCCGCATGGCCATGTCCGGCAGTCTCGCACCGTCTCCCATCGCAATGAAATCTCACACGGCATATCGTGATCACATGGCTTCCGAGACGACACTTCTCATCCTCGGCGCATCCGGCGACCTCACCTCGCGCCTGCTGCTTCCCGCGATCGGTCAGCTGATGGAGCGCGAGCCCGGCAGACGGCTCACGCTGCGCGGTGCCGGATCCGACGACTGGAGTCAGAAACGCTGGCGCGACTGCGTGCGCTCGGCGTTCGCCGCATCGGATGCCGAGGAGCAGGCCTCGCGCGTGGAGGACACCACGTACACGAAGGCCGACGTCACCGACCGTGATGCGCTGGCCGCACTCGTGGAGGGCGTGCAGGGACGCCTGGTGATCTACTTCGCCCTGCCGCCGGCGGTGACGATCGCCGCCTGCGAGGTGCTCAAGGGCATCACTCTGCCGACGAACACCGTCCTTGCGCTGGAGAAGCCGTTCGGCAGCGACGAGCACAGCGCCCGCGACCTGAACGCGCTGCTGCGGCAGCTGGTGCCGGAGGAGCGCATCTTCCGCGTCGACCACTTCCTCGGACGCTCCACGCTGCTGAACGTGCTGGGCGTGCGTTTCGCGAACCGGCTGATCGAGCCGGTGTGGTCGGCCGATCACGTGCAGTCGGTGCTGGTGCGCTACGACGAGGCGCTCGCGCTGGAGAACCGCGCCCGCTACTACGACGGCGCCGGTGCCATGATCGACATGATCCAGAGCCACCTGCTGCAGGTGCTGGCGGTGCTCGCGATGGAGCAGCCGCACGACCTGGACGAGGTCGATCTGCGCGATGCCATGGCGGCGGCGCTGCGCGCCACGCGCATCTGGGACGACAACCCGGTGCGCTCCTCGCGGCGCGGTCGCTACACGGCCGGTCGGCTCGCGGTGAAGGACGACGTGCACAAGGTGCAGGAGGCGCGCGACGTTCCCTCGTACGTCGAGGAGGAGGGCGTGGATCCTTCCCGCGACACCGAGACGCTGGCCGAGATCACGTGCGAGGTGCACACCGCCCGCTGGGCCGGTGTGCCCTTCACGCTGCGCAGCGGCAAGGCGATGAAAGAGCGCACGGCCGAGATCGTGGTGACCTTCAAGCCGGTGCGGCACATCCCCGACGGGCTCACCGAGCGTCCGGCCGACGGCGGCGTGCTGCGGTTCGTGCTCGGCCCCGACCAGATCGACCTGGTGCTGAACGTCAACGGCGGCGACGACCCGTTCGCGCTGCGCCGCGATGTTCTCAGCAGCAACCTCGGCAAGGGCACGCTGCTGGCCTACACCGAGGTGCTCAGCGAGATCCTCGACGGCGACGTGGCGCTGTCGGTGCGGGGGATGCCGCCGAGCAGTGCTGGCGGATCATCCAGCCCGTCCGCGACGCGTGGGCCCGGGGCGACGTGCCCATGGACGAGTACCCCGCCGGCTCCCTCGGCCCCGCCGGCTGGGCGACCTCGCAGCGCCCGTAGCAGCGCCCGTAGCGGCGCCCACCTCCCGCCTCCCGCCTCCCGCCTCCCGCCTCCGCGAGACTTCCTTTCCAGCATGAGAAGGGATGCAGTGCGGCTGGTCTCGTGCTGGAAAGGAAGTCTCGAGGGACGGATGCCGAGGATCAGGCCTGACTGGTGAGCGCCAGCCCCGATCCGTCGACCGCGACATCGACGCGCACCGTGTCGCCATCGTGCACACTGCCCGAGAGCAGCGCCGTGGCGAGGCGGTTCTGCACCTCGGTCTGGATGAGCCGGCGCAGCGGGCGGGCGCCGAACACCGGGTCGTAGCCGCGCTCTGCCAGCCACGACCGGGCGTCCGGGGTGACGGCCAGCGTGAGGCGGCGGTCCCCGAGGCGGCGCTGCAGCTGGTCGACCGACAGCTCGACGATCTGCGCGAGGTCGTCCTGGCTGAGTGCAGAGAACATCACGATGTCGTCCAGGCGGTTCAGGAACTCGGGTCGGAATGACTGCCGCACCAGCGCCATCACGGCTTCGCGCTTGTCGTCGGTCGACATCGCCGGGTCGATCAGGATCGGCGAGCCGATGTTGCTGGTGAGGATCAGGATGACGTTCGAGAAGTCGACCGTGCGACCCTGACCGTCGGTGAGCCGGCCGTCGTCGAGCACCTGAAGCAGCACGTCGAACACCTCGTGGTGCGCCTTCTCGACCTCGTCGAGCAGCACGACCGAGTACGGGCGGCGGCGCACCGCCTCGGTGAGCTGACCGCCCTGCTCGTAGCCGATATAGCCGGGAGGGGCACCGACCAGCCGCGAGACGGAGTGCTTCTCGCCGTACTCCGACATGTCGATGCGCACCATGGCGTGCTCGTCGTCGAAGAGGAACTCGGCGAGCGCCTTGGCCAGCTCGGTCTTGCCGACCCCGGTGGGGCCGAGGAACAGGAACGACCCGGTCGGCCGGCCGGGGTCGCTGATACCCGCGCGGGAGCGGCGGACGGCATCCGACACCGCCTTCACGGCATCCTTCTGCCCGATCAGCCGCTTGCCGAGTTCGCTCTCCAGGTGCAGCAGCTTCTCGCTCTCGCCCTGCAGCAGCCGACCGACGGGGATGCCGGTCCACGCGGCGATCACGGCGGCGATGTCCTCGTCGGTGACCTGCTCGTTGACCATCCGGCCCTCGCTGGAGACGGCGGCCTCGTTCTGCTCGGCCTCGGCGATCTCGGCCTGCAGTCGCTTGATGGTCTCGTACTCGAGCTTGGACGCCTTCGTGTAGTCGGCCTCGCGCATGGCGAGGTCGCGCTGGGTCACGGCATCGTCGAGCTTCTTCTTCAGCTCACCCACCCGGTTCAGGCCCGAGCGCTCGCGCGCCCAGCGCTCCTGCAGCCCGGCCAGCTCCTGCTCGAGCTCGGCCAGCTGCTCACGCAGGGTCGACAGCCGCTCCTTGGACGCGTCGTCCTTCTCCTTCTTCAGAGCGAGCTCTTCGAGTTTCATCCGGTCGACCTGACGCTTGAGCTCGTCGATCTCGACCGGCGACGAGTCGATCTCCATCTTCAGTCGCGACATGGCCTCGTCGATCAGGTCGATCGCCTTGTCGGGCAGCTGCCGGGCGGGCAGATAGCGGTTGGAGAGTGCGGCGGATGCCACCAGCGCACTGTCGGAGATCGTCACCCCGTGGTGCGCCTCATAGCGGCCCTTGAGTCCGCGCAGGATCGCGATGGTGTCTTCAACAGTGGGCTCGCCGACGTACACCTGCTGGAAGCGGCGCTCCAGCGCGGCATCCTTCTCGATGAACTCACGGTACTCGTTGAGTGTGGTCGCGCCGATCATGCGCAGCTCGCCGCGGGCGAGCATGGGCTTGAGCATGTTGGATGCCGCGACCGATCCCTCCCCGCCGCCGGCGCCCATCAGCACGTGCAGCTCGTCGATGAAGGTGATGACCTTGCCGTCGGACTCGGTGATCTCCTTGAGCACGCTCTTCAGACGCTCCTCGAACTGGCCGCGGTACATCGCACCGGCGACGAGGGCGGAGATGTCCAGGGAGACGAGTTCCTTGTCCTTGAGGGATTCGGCGACGTCTCCCGCGACGATGCGCTGCGCGAGCCCTCGACCACGGCGGTCTTGCCGACGCCGGGCTCCCCTATCAGGACGGGGTTGTTCTTGGTGCGCCGGGTGAGCACCTGGCTCACACGACGGATCTCGCTGTCACGGCCGATCACCGGATCGAGCTTGCCCTGGCGGGCGCGATCCGTGAGGTTGATGCCGAACTGCTCAAGGGCGCTCTGCTGCTCTTCGTTGCTCTGTGCGGGGTTGGTCATTCGATCCTCCTGGAGGAGACTCTCCTTCAAAGTTGAGTGGTGATGACTCAAGTTTAGCCACAGTTCCCCTCGCGAGCAAAGCCTTCCCTTTTGGGGCATACAGTCGTATGGTATTGGTTATACATACGTATGGAGGCATAGTGTCGAAGATCATCGGACTCATCGGGATGCTCGCTCCGCTCGCCGCCCTGGCCGTGCTGATCGTGCACCGCCGTCGCGCTCCTCTCCCAGCCGCGATCGGGATGACGGGCGCGCTACTGGCGAGCCTGGGTACCGTCGCGGAGTTCCTCAGTGCCCGCGTGGTCTGGCTCGGAGGCGAAGGGATGCACGGCGTGCTCGAGCGGCTGGAGGGCTGGGGCCTCATCCGCTTCGGCCTGGTGGCGGGCGGGCTTCTCCTGCTGCTGATCGCCGCCTGTCTCGGTCCCGGTCGCGCTGTTCCGCGATTCCCGCTCGCGCTCGCCGGGGCGATCGCCGCCACCCTCGGCATCGCGATGCGCCTCATGCCGGTCGACCTCGACGACCTCGACGGCGCCATGCGCTTCTTCGCCACGATGGCCCTCGAGACCGCCCAGTTCGGCCTGCTCGGCGCCGGGACCCTGCTCGTGGCGATCGCCGTCGTCAGCGGTCGTGACGACGCCCCCGACCCGCTGAACGGCGTGGTCCGCATCGCGCGGCGGGCGTACGCGGAGCTGCAGCGCCAGCGCACTGCGCAGCGGCCGGGGCAGCAGGACGACGCACGTCGGTAGCATCGAAGGATGTCCCGCGAGAGCATGCTCGATCACGTCGTCGACGTGATCTCCGCCGACGGGATGGCGGGCCTCAGCATCCGCGCCGTCGCCGCCCGCGCCGGGGTCGCGATCGGCACCGTCCAGCACTGGTTCCCCACCAAGCAGGCCATGCTGCTGGCGGCGATGGACCGCGTCGCGCAGATCGCAGAGCAGGCGTCGGACGCGCGGCTCTCGCAGGCCGACCCCGACGACCGGGTGCGGGCCGTAGCCCAGTTGCTGGTGCCCGCCGATCCCGCGAGTCCCGTCTCGCGCGTCTGGGTCGCGTTCGCCGCGTACGCCGTGGCGGATGCCGAAGTGCGCGCCCGCTACGAGCAGCTCTGGGCCCGCACGCACGCGGGCGTCGTCGGGCTGCTGGCCGCCGCTGCTCCGCGGGCGGCAGCATCCGCTCTGGACGATGCGGCCAGCGAGCTGCTGGCTCTCGCCGACGGCCTGACGATCGCCGTGCTCGACGAGCCCAGCAGGATGCCGCCGGCACGCGCCGCCGCGATCATCCGACGCCGGGTCGACGCGCTCCTCGCCGAGCTCGGCGGCTGAGCTCACCCGAGGTTCGCGGCGATCACGTCCCAGATGTCGTCGGCGACGGCGCGCTTCGAACCGGACGCCTTCGCCAGCACCGCCCCGCCGTCGCCGATGATCTGCACGGTGTTCTCGGCGGCCTCGAACCCGCGATCCCAGCCGACCTCGTTGACCACGAGCAGGTCGACCCCCTTGCGCTCGCGCTTGCGCCGTGCGCGAGCGAGCAGCTCATCGGCATCCTGCGGCGTCTCGGCCGCGAAGGCCACGACGACCTGACCCGGATGCCGCCGTGCGGCCAGCGCGGCGACGATGTCCTCGTTCTGCACCAGGTCGATGCTCTCCAGCACGCCGGATTCCTTGGTGAGCTTGCCTTCGGCGACCTCGGCGGGCCGATAGTCGGCGACGGCCGCGGCCATCACGATCACGGCGGCATCCTCGGCGGCCCCGCGCATGGCCTCGCCGAGTTCGGCTGCGGTTCCGGCATGCTCGATACGGATGAGCGGATGCTGCACGGCTTCCGCCAGCACGCCGTCGTCGATGTTCGCGGCGACCAGCACGACCTGGGCACCGCGATCGGCCGCGGCGAGCGCGAGCGCAACACCCTGGCGACCGCTGGACCGGTTGCCGAGGAAGCGCACCGGGTCGAGCGGCTCGCGGGTGCCGCCGGCCGAGATCGCGACCTGCAGTCCGTCGAGGTCGAGGTCGTCAGCGCCGCCGCCGCGCCTGTCGACCAGTGCGAGGGCCGCCTCCACGATCTGCTCGGGTTCCAGCATCCGCCCGGGTCCGGAGTCGCCGCCGGTCAGCTCGCCCTCCCCGGTCCGAGGATCGCGACGCCGCGCTCATGCAGCACGCCGATGTTCGCTTGAGTGGCCGGATGCCGCCACATCTCGGTGTGCATGGCCGGGGCGATCGCCACCGGTGCCATGGTGGCGAGCAGCGTGGTGCCGAGCAGGTCATCCGCCAGCCCGGCCGCCATCTTCGCGATCGTGTTCGCGGTGGCGGGCGCGACGATGATCAGCTCTGCCGCCTGCCCGAGCGCGACGTGCCGCACCGTGGCGACATCCTCGTGCACGCTCGTGGTGACCGGCTTGCGGCTGATCGCCTCCCAGGTCGGCAGGCCGACGAAGCGCAGCGCATCATCGGTCGGGATGACGGTCACCTCGTGCCCGGCCTTGATGAGCAGGCGCACCAGGTGCACTGCCTTGTACGCGGCGATGCCGCCCGTGACTCCGACGACGATGTTCACGGTTCGATTCTGCCTCAGGCGCCCCCATCCCCCGTTCGTGTAGCGCAAATGGTTCGGATTCCGGGCCGAACCCAGCAATTTGCGCTACATGAAACAAGGGGGCGGGATGGGGCGACCATAGACTCGGGCTCATGTGCACGGTGGTGATCGATGTCGAGTGCGACAGGGCACGGCTGCTGGCCGTGCGCGACGAGGATCCGCAGCGGGAGTGGGACGACCTGGGCCCGTGGTGGCCGGCCGACCACCCGGGCGTGATCGGCATCCGCGACCGGCGTGCCGGCGGCGCCTGGCTCGCGTACGACCCGCAGGCCCGGCGACTCGCCGTGCTGCTGAACCGTGCCGATGTGCTGGATCTTCCCGAGAGCGCCGTGCGCTCGCGTGGGTCGCTGGCACTGGATTCGGTGGCCGGGCGCACTCCGACCAGCGGGCCGCTGCCCATGCACGGCTTCAACCTGCTCGAGGTCACCCCGGCCGCATCGCGCGTGCTGTCGTGGGACGGCCGCGATCTGCGCGAGACCCGGGTGACCGAGGGCGTGCACATGATCGCGCACGATGATCTCGACGATCCCGACACGGCGAGGATTCGACGCTGGCTTCCGGAATTCGCTTCGTCTCGCCCTGCGGATGCCGGATGGGCGGCGCGCTGGATCGACCTGCTCGCGGAGAGCGCGACCCTCCCGCCCGAGGATGACCGTGCGATCATCCGCGACAACAACACCCACGGCTATCCCACGATGTCGCTGCTGTTCTGCACGGCCGAGGTGTCGTCGGAGCATGCCGAGGTCGTCTCCCACGTGCTCGCCGATCCGGGGCAGTGGGGATGACCGCGACCCACGCTGGATAGGCTCGTCGGCATGAGCGATCCCCAGCAGCCGGCCCAGCCTCCGTACGCGAACCAGCACGGCCAGCACCAGCAGGTCCCCGCGAACGCCTATGGGCTTCATCCGTACGCCTCCTCGCCCACCGCCGCGGGCGCGGGCTCTCTCGGCCGCACGGCGTTCATCTTCGCCGTGATCACCGCAGTGCTCGGGCTGCTCTTCGCCATGGCGACGCCGTTCGTCATCTCCGGGCTGCGCGCCGAACCGGTGATCTATCAGCTGTTCACGCTGATGCACTCGATCCTTAGCCTGGTGCTGGGCGCACTGGCGCTGATCCTCGGCATCGTCGCCGCCCGTCGCGGCTCGCAGCCGGTGCTGGCCGGAATCGCGATCGGCGTGGGCGCGATCGAGGTGCTCGGAACGCTGACCGGCTTCGTCTCGAGCCTGATGTTCTCCGTGCTGTACTGAGGCCCGACCAGGAGCGCGCAAGCACAGCACTTGCTCGGACAATCAGCTCTGCCTACGCTGAAGCCGTGAGCACATCAGGCCCGCACGATGACGGCACGGTGAGTCATGCGGTGTTCCGCGTGGCTCGACTGCACAAGTCCCTCGCCGCGAGGCTTCTGCGCGAGACCGGCCTGCGCCCCGGACAGGAGCTCGTGCTGATGGCGCTCTGGCGCGACGGCCCGCAGCGACTGGTCGACCTGGTGCGGCGGCTGGAGTCCGACGCGCCCTCGATGACACGCAGCATCGCGCGACTGGAGAAGGCGGGACTCGTCCAGCGACAGACCTCCGCCACCGACCGACGGGCCGTCATCGTCGAGGCAACCCCCAGAGCCTGCCGCTGCGTCAGCCGGTCGCGGATGCCTGGGCCGAGCTCGAGCGGCTCACCGTCGGCGACCTCCCGGCGGAACGACAGGCGGAGGTCGTGCGGATGCTGGATGAGCTCGAAGAGCGGCTCACTGCGGCATCCGAGGCCGCCCGCGACTGACCGCGACTGCGGTACGCCGGTCGCAGCGCACCTTCCGAGCATACCATGAAAGAAGTTGCTCGAACAGGGAATACACCCGCTCGTATGTTGTTCGAACAACATAGACGGCCGTCGAGCCGTCGGACAGGAGATCCCATGACCAGCACACCCACCCCCACCGCCTTCGACCCGATCGAGGTGGGCGCTCTGCCGCTGCGCAATCGCATCGTGATGGCGCCCATGACCCGCAGCCGGGCATTCCGCACCCTGGCGACCGACGACATGGCCGAGTACTACGCGCAGCGAGCCGGCGCCGGGCTCATCGTCACCGAGGGCATCCAGCCCAGCGCGATCGGACAGGGCTACCCGGCGACTCCCGGGCTGCACTCCGCCGAGCAGGTGGAGTCGTGGCGCAGGGTGACGGATGCCGTGCACGCGAACGGCGGCAGGATCGTCGCCCAGCTGATGCACACCGGCCGCATCTCGCATCCGAGCAACCCGGAGGCTGCCGGCAACGGCGCCCTCATCCCCGTCGCTCCTTCCGCCGTGCGCGCGAACGGGCAGATCTTCACCCCGACCGGGCGCCAGGACCACGCCACACCGACCGCACTCACCGAGGACGGCATCCGCGACACCATCGCCGACTTCAGCTCCGCCGCACAGAACGCCATCGCGGCCGGATTCGACGGGGTCGAGGTGCACGGCGCCAACGGCTACCTGCTGCACCAGTTCCTGACCACGAACGCGAACCTGCGCACCGATCGGTGGGGCGGCAGTCCGGAGAACCGCATCCGCTTCGCCGTCGAGGTCACTCGCGCCGTGACCGAGGCCATCGGCGCCGACCGCACCGGCATCCGCCTCTCCCCGAACAACAGGCTGGGCGACACCGCCGAGGACGACCACACCACCCTCTACCCGCTGCTGGTCGGCGAGCTCGACAAGCTGGGGCTCGCCTACCTGCACCTCGTCGACGCCGGCGACCCCGGCCTGACACCGCGCATCCGAGAGAAGTGGAGCAGCGCACTGATCCTGAACGCCTCGGCGCCCGACATCAGCACGCACCCGGAGCGGCTGCGGCTCGTCGACGACGGGGCGGCCGATCTCGTCTCGTTCGCCCGGCTGTTCATCGCCAATCCCGATCTCGTCGAGCGACTCGCCGCGGGTGCCGAGCTGGCCGCCCCCGACATGACGAAGGCGTACGGCGGAACCGCCGAGGGCTACACCGACTACGCCCCGCTCAGTCTGGTCGGCGCCGCGTGACGACGCACGTCGGCGCCGCGTGACGGCGCACCGCGGCGGGCCGCTATTCCGGCAGCGGCTCGTCGCGGTACAGCGCCTCGAAGGTGTCCAGGGTGCGGTTGATGTCGTGCACGGCGACCCCGTCGAGCGATGCGCGCTGCATCCGCTCGTACTCCGCCGGCTCCGCGGTGAGCACCCGGGTGAGCTTCTCGGCCAGGTCATCGATGTTGCCCGGCTCGAACAGGTAGCCGTTCTCGCCGTCGTGCACGAGGTGCGGCAGCGCGACGGCGTTCGCGCCGACGACGGGCAGAGCGGATGCCATGGCCTCCATCGTCACGATCGACTGCAGCTCGGCGATGGAGGCGATCGCGAACACGGATGCCCGGGAGTACAGCTCACGCAGCTGCTCGTCGGTCACCCGGCCGTGGAAGGTGACCCGGTCGGTCAGGCCGAGCTGCACGGTGAGCGCCTCCAGCGCCTTGCGCTGGTCACCGCCGCCGGCGATGTCGAAGGTCACGTGCAGTGCCGGGTCGAGCCTGGTGATCGCGCGCAGCACCACATCGACCTGCTTCTCGCCGGTCAGGCGCCCCACGAACAGGATCCGGTTCCGCTCGCGCGTCCCGATCACGGGCGTGTAATTGCTGCGGTCGATGCCGCAGGAGATCGGCACGACGCCGGAGATGTCGATGGTGCGCTCGAGGAAGTCGGCGGCCTTGCGTGTGGGTGTGGTCACCGCACGCGACATGGCGAAGGTGCGCGCGGCGTCGTCCCAGGCGAGCCTGAGCACGATGTCATCGATGAACTTCGGCATGGTGGTGTGGTCGAGGATGTTCTCGGCCATCACGTGGTTGGTGGCGATCACCGGGATGCCGCGCTTGTGGGCGATGCGGGTGAGCCCCCGGCCGATCACGATGTGCGACTGGATGTGCACCACATCGGGCTGCACCTCGTCGAGCACCTTGCGGGCGTAGTGCTTGGAGCGCCATGGCCAGATGAACCGCAGCCAGTCATGCGGCAGCCAGCGCACCGCCGGCAGCCGATGCATGGTGACCGGCTCGCCTTCGATGATCTCGGTGTGCGCGGGATTCTTGCGGTACGCGGTGTTGGGCGCCACGACGTGCACCTCGTGCCCACGGTGCACCAGACCCGCGGCGAGCCGCTCCGCGAAGCGCGCGGCGCCGTTGATGTCGGGTGCGAAGGTGTCGCAGCCGAGGAGGATCTTCAGGGGTCGTCCGGAGGTCAAGGAGGTACTGCCTATCTGTAGCTCTGGGATCGAAGCCCGAGGCGACGACCGCTGGGGCGCAGGCCACTCTACCCGAGCATCCTGCGGCAATTCGAGAGGCCAGCCGCTCCCAGCCCATCCCCCGCGGCGACCCGTACGGTGGAGGCATGCGCTTGACCTCCTCCGCCGATCCGGCACTGTGGATTCCCGTCACCGGCTCGCTCGGCCTGCGCGGCCGTCGTCACCGGAAGGCGGCGATCCGGATGCTGATGACGCAGGCGAACTCGGCCCTCGGCGCAGAGAGCCGACCGGGCTCGCGGATGGCCGCCTGGCTGGCGAGCCAGGCGGTGCCGCTTGCGATGCGCAAGGCCGACGGCCGCGTGCTGGTGTGGACGTGGAGGGCCGAGCCGGACCTCGTGGTCGCGATGGCGACCGTGCAGGAGCTCACCGCGCAGTTGCGCATGGCGCGCGCATCGATGCCGATGGAGTACGACGACACCGAGAACTTCCCCACCCCGCTCGGCGTGGGCGAGAAGCTGGTCATCCCGATGCCGCCGAATCCGGCGTCGCCGCCGTCGGCGAGCTACACCTGGGACACCGGCACGCACCTGATCACCCTCACGGTCGTCTGCAGCGACCGCGAGCGCTTCGGCACGCTGGGGCCGGCGCTGGACGATCTGGCCCGCAGCATCCGTATCTCCGCGGACCTGACCGGCGGCGAGTCGAACGTCCTGCGCCTGCCGCCTGCCTGATCAGCTGTCGCCGGGCTGCGCAGCGCCGAGCTGGTCGGCGATGGCGCGCACAGCCTCCATCGGCACCATGCCGACGGTGACCGTGGCGATGTCGAGCAGGGTCATCTCCAGAGCCTCGTCGGGAAGCGGCCCGTCGACGATCGGGCCCAGCACGGCGCGCATCACGGCGAGCGCGTGCGGGTCGGCCCGCAGCTCTCTGACGGTGCGGATGCCGACGGCCGAGGCGCGCAGCGCCGCGAGGTCATCGGCGGGAACGTCGGATTCCGGCATCCGCTGCTCCGCCAGCACCAGGTGATCCGTCGTGACGTCGCCGGTCTCGGGCAGGCCGAGGCGCGTGTACTGCTCCGCCGGCGCCTCCGCCGCGCGCATCGCCTCCACCAGCAGCTGCGCCATCCGCAGCTCGATCCGAGGATCGTCCATCGGCTCGCGCTGCTCCGGGTCGTTCTGCAGGTCGAACAGCATCGACCCGAACGCCGCGGGGTTGGTGGGCGCGAGCGCCGGTACCCGGAGCACGGGCATCTCCTTCGTGAAACCCAGCGGCGGCACCAGCTCGGCCGCGCGCAGCACGTCTGCTCCGAACCGCCCGCGCATATTGGTCGGCATCAGGGTGTACTCCGCCAGCGGCTGATTGTCGGGCGTGACGCAGGCACGCATGTACACATAGCGCCCGTCGGTGATGTTCGCATGTCCGCCGTGCAGGCCGAACAGCGCCGTCTCGCGCACGGGGCTGCCCTCCTCGATCACGCGGGCCAGACTCTCACCCTGCATGTCCGGCGTCGCCGGAACGCCGAACAGGTCGAGCAGCGTCGGCCCGAAGTCGATGGTCTGCACGAGCTGGTCGCGCCGCTCCCCTGCGACCCGGGAGCGCGGATCCCAGATGAACAGCGGCGTGTGGATGGTCTCGTCGTACAGCGGCGGCACGTTCTTGCCGAGCCAGTCGTGCTCTCCGAGTAGCAGGCCGTGATCCGTGCAGACGATGAGCATCGTGTCGTCCCACAAGTCGTGGGCGTCCATCAGGTCGAGCACGCGACCGAGCGAATGGTCGCACATCGACAGCAGTGCCGAGTACCGCGCGCGCAGGTGCGCCAGTTCGGCATCCGTTTCCGTCACTTGCTTGTAGTCGGGCCAGTCGAAGTCGCGGTCGACCTGCGCCGACGTGTCGGCGTACAGCCGGTGGTACTGCTCGTAGCTGAAGAACGGCTCGTGCGGGTCGAACGTCTCGATCTGGACGAACCAGTCGTCGCTGTCGAGGTTGGTCTCGATGAAGTGCAGACCGGCGTCGAACGTCCTGGTCTGCGGGTGCTCCTGCTCCGTCGTCATGTACTGGCGGTTGATCACGTCCTGGCGGCGCAGGTCGCGGTTGCTCGCGTAGGGCGTCACGGTGCTCAGGTCGGGGTCGGCGACGTGGCCCTTCCATTCGTCGCCCTCCTGCCCGCGGAAGAACTCGAAGGTGCGGAATCGCGGATGATAGGTGGCACCGCCGTCGAGCCAGTAGTGCTGGTGATCGGTGACCAGGTGCGTGTACACGCCGGCTTCGCCCAGCATCTGCGGCACGGAGTCGTCGAAGGGCTCCAGCGGTCCCCAGCCGCGGTGCAGGAAGTTGTAGCGCCCGGTGTGCAGCTCCCGACGCGCGGGCATGCAGGGCATGCTGCCGCCGTAGCAGTTGTCGAACTGCACGGTGCACTCGGCGAGGCGCTCGAAGTTGGGGGCGTGCACCCCTCGGCGCCGTACGGCGGCAGAAAGCGCCGGTTGAGGGTGTCGAACATGACGACGATGGCCTTCATGATTGCTCCGATTCAGCAGGTTCTCATCGCACCGAGCGGATGCGGAAGACGACGATTCCGCCCACCACCATGATCAGGGCGGCGGTCAGATACAGCTGGCTGTAGCCGGCGACCGAGAGCACCAGCCAGCCCACCAGCGGGGCGATGGGCAGGTGCTGGGCCGAGTTGACGATGCCCAGGTCGCGCGCCCGGGTCTGCGGGTCGGGCAGCAGGTCGGTGAGCAGCGCCTGATCCACCGACAGGAATGCGCCGTAGCCCAGCCCCAGCAGCACGGCGGCGACGACGCCGCTCTCCCAGGTCGGCACGAGGGCGAGTGCGAGCGCGGCGGCGGCCTGCAGTGCGGCGCTGACCGCGACCAGAGCACGGCGGGCGCGCCAGCGATCGGTCAGCACTCCGCCGAGCCAGGATGCCAGGGCGCAGGCCCCCAGGTATACGAGCGTCAGGAT
Organism: Microbacterium suwonense; assembly: GCF_030296555.1. NCBI lineage: Bacteria > Bacillati > Actinomycetota > Actinomycetes > Micrococcales > Microbacteriaceae > Microbacterium > Microbacterium suwonense. Next base: position 2,672,879 of record NZ_AP027728.1, on the reverse strand, counting down.
CAGCAGCGCGTTGTCGGGGTTGGGCAGGTGCAGCGAGTCCGACAGGAAGTACAGCAGGTATGTCGTGCCCAGCAGATTGCCGGCGTTCACGAGCACACGGGAGAGACCGGCCCAGCCCAGGTCGCGGTAGCCGCGCAGGGCGCCGGGGTTCCAGCGCCATGCCTTCGGCCGGGCGCTGCCCTCGATGGGGTCTGCTTCGTCATAGGCGATGATGAACGGCACCGGTGCGAACAGGGCGATCGCGGCGATGACGATCCAGCTCCAGCCCACGTCGGTCACCAGCTCGGTGACGATGATCATCCCCGCGGCGAGAGCGATCACCTGGGGCAGCCCCATCGCCGTCGAGGCCCGGCCGCGCTGATCCTCGGGAACACGGTCGGCGATGATCGCCGAGAGCGAGACGAGCACGGTCGCCTGCCCCAGTGCGACGAGCGCGAGCAGCAGCGCCGCACCCTGCCAGGTGCTCTGGTGCCCGACCTAGGCGAACGGGATGGTGGCAACGAGCAGCCCGCCGAGCGCCCAGGTGCGTCGGCGGCCGAAACGCGGGCGGCTGCGGTCGCACAGCCAACCGATCGTCGGCACTCCGACAAGGATGACAACGGCCATCTCCGAGATGAGGAACGAGCCGATCGCGACCTTGTCGGCCGGGTCGATGATGCTGGCGAGCTTCACGACCATGAACTGGCCGGGCAGCATGATCAGCAGCCAGAGTCCGAACCACGCCAGCCCGAACAGCAGCAGCCAGGAGCGGCTGACCGGCGCGAGCGGCGCCGCGTGCGGTCGGGAGGGTTCTGCGGCGACGGACACGGCTAGACCTCCCGGCGGGCGCGCAGCACGTCCTGCAGCCACCGGTACGACGCCTTGGGTGTGCGCTCCAGGGTGTCGAAGTCGACGTGCACGATCCCGAAGCGCTGGGTGAAGCCGGCCGCCCATTCCCAGTTGTCCAGCAGCGACCACACGAACAGCCCGCGCAGGTCGAGCCCCTCGGCCGGCCCGCCCGGGGCGACGGCGTCCAGGGCCGCGCGCAGGTGACCGGCGAGGTAGTCGATCCGCGCGTCGTCCTGCACGACGCCGGTGGCGGGATCCAACTCGTCGGGAAAGCTCGCGCCGTTCTCGGTGATGTAGACCGGCGGCAGCACATCGCCGTAGCGCTCCTGTACCTCGGCGAGCGCCGTGCCGAAGCAGTCGGGGGCGATCGGCCAGCCGAAGCCGGTGGTGGGGTACTCCTCGAATGTCTCGAGCCGGAAGGGCAGCTCGGTCATCGCCTCGCTCATGCCGTCGGGGCTCTCACCGCTGCCGGCGCCGGCTGCGACGCGGCTGGGCATGTAGTAGTTCAGTCCGTAGAAGTCCAGCGGCTGCGAGATGAGGGCCAGGTCGTCGGCGGGCACCTCGGCGAACGCGGCGAACATCGGCGCGAGCTCGTCGGGCACCTGCGGATAGCGCCCCCGCAGCACCGGGTCGGCGAACACCCTGTTGTGCACCACGTCGAACAGTGCGGCCATCATGGCATCCTCTTCGGTGTCAGAGGCCGGCACGACGGGGGTGTGCACGTTGGTGATGCCGATCTGGCCGGGCACGCCGGCGGCGCGCAGCGCCTGCACCGCCAGGCCGTGCCCGAGCAGCTGGTGGTGCACGGTGGGCATGGCGTCGAACAGCAGTGCCTGGCCCGGGGCGTGCAGCCCGAGCGCGTAGCCGTTGAGGGTGACCGTGGCCGGCTCGTTGATGGTGATCCAGGAGCCCACGCGGTCGCCGAAGCGCTCCGCGACGAGGCCGGCGAACTCGCCGAGGCGGTATGCCGTGTCACGGGAGAGCCAGCCCTGCTCGTACTCCTCGGGGACGTCCCAGTGCGAGATCGTCACGAACGGGGCGATACCGGCCTGGTGCAGCTCGTCGAGAAGACGGTCGTAGAAGGCGACGCCCTCGGGGTCGAGCCGGCCGCTGCCGCCGGGCTGCAGCCGGGTCCACCCCAGCGAGAACCGGTAGGCGTCGGCGCCGAGCTCGGCCATCAGACCGACGTCCTCGGCGTGCCGGTGGTAATGGTCGGCGGTCACCACCGTGGTGCTGCCGTCGAGAATGCGACCGGGCTGGGCGCTGAACCGGTCCCACACGCTGGGGCTGCGGCGACCGGAGGTGGTGGCTCCCTCGATCTGCGCGGATGCCGTGGCGGTGCCGATCACGAAGGACGGCGGAAGAGCTCGTCCGAGCGAGGAGGGGTCGTCGGCGGGGCTGTGGCTGAACATCATCGTCTCCCGGCTGCGGACCGCATCGTCCGCCACTTGGTCGTGTAGTGGGTCGCTCGTCCCACTTCCGCTACTCTAGGAGTCCGCTCGTTGCAGAGCAAGCGGGACGGAGGATCCGATGGCACGCACCCCCGTGCAGGTGCGAAGGCGGGCGCTGATCGCGGCCGCGCTGCGGGTGATCGCCGCGCGGGGTCTCAGCGCGACGTCGACCCGCGCCATCGTGGCCGAAGCGGGGATGTCGCTGGCGAGCTTCCACTACGCATTCACCTCGCGCGACGAGCTCATCGACCTGCTGGTCACCGAGGTCCTCTCCAAGGAGGAGAAGGCGATCGCTCCGGCGGACATGTCGGGCAAGAGCCTGACGGAGCTGCTCGCCGAAGGGCTGACGGGCTACCTGGATCACCTGCGCGCGGATCCTCCGCACGAGCAGGCGATGCTGGAGCTGACCCAGTACGCGCTGCGCGAGCGCGTGGCACTGGCCCAGGAGCAGTACGACCAGTACACGCGCCTGGCGATACGCCTGCTCGAACTCGCCGTGCAGCAGACCGGACAGCGGTGGACCGTGCCGCTGCCGACGGTCGCCCGGCTGCTGCTCACCGTGACGGACGGGCTGACCCTCACCTGGCTCGTCGACCGCGACGATGCACTCGCCGAGAGCGTGGTGGCCGCCGCGGCCCGCGCGGTCGCCGCCCTCGCCGAGCCGTGCCGTCGCACGCCCAGCGACCTCGACTAGACTCGACAGGTCGTACCCCCGAGCACCCGGAAGTGAGGTGGTTTCATCATGTCCAGTGACAGTCATAGTCGCAGACACGTCAGCTCTCCCACTTCCGCACCGCTCGGCTGAGCGGCGGCGTCGACTGCGACGCACGCCCCGCTCCGACGAACCCGTCCCGCGCGGTGCCTTCCTGAAGGCACGCCCATGACTCCCTCCCAGCTTCAGACCGTCTCCGAAGCCGCCGACGACATCCGTCGGCTCATCTCCCAGTCCGACCTGCCCGGCGCATCCGCCGTGCTGACTCCGCTGTCCGTGCCGGAGATCGTCGAACTCGTGGATCGACTCGGCATCGAAGATGCCGCGATCGTCTATCGCCTGCTCGCCAAGTCACGTGCGATCGATGTGTTCGAGGCGCTCTCCCCCGGCACGCGCGGCGAGTTGGTGCGCGCATTGCGCAATGTCGAGATCACCGCGCTGTTCGCGGAGATGGATCCCGACGACCGCGTCTGGCTTCTCGACGAGCTGCCGGCATCCGTTGCCCCGCAGCTGCTGCGCGGACTTACCCGCCGGGAGCGTGAGCTCACCGCCGGCATGCTCGGCTATCCGCAGGATTCCATCGGCCGGCGGATGAGCCCCGAGTTCGTGACCGCCCACCCGCACCTGACCGTCGCCGAGACGCTCACACGCGTACGTGCTGCACTCGACAGCGCCGAGACGGTCTACACGCTGCCGGTGACCGACAGCGGCCGTCGCGTGGTCGGGGTGGTCAGCCTGCGCGATCTGATGTCGGCATCCGATGACGACCTGGTCAGCGAGCTGATGCGCGACGCACACATCGCGGATGTGATGGAGGATGCCGAGGCGGCGGCTCGCCGCACGACCGACTACGGACTGCTGGCGATGCCGGTGGTGGACAGCGAGCAGCGCCTGGTGGGCATCCTCACTATCGATGACGCCGCACGCATCCTGAAGCAGGAGGAGAGCGAGGATGCCGCGCGCCAGGGTGGTGTGGAGCCGCTGCGCCGCTCGTACCTCTCCACCCCCATCCGTCGGCTGGTTCGCTCGCGGGTGGTCTGGCTGCTCGTGCTCGCGGTCGGCGCGACACTGACCGTGCAGGTGCTCGATGCGTTCGAGGCGACACTGGCGCAGCTGACCGTGCTGGCGCTGTTCGTGCCGCTGCTGATCGGCACCGGCGGCAACACCGGCAACCAGGCCGCCACCACGGTGACCCGCTCACTCGCCCTCGGCGAGGTCACCCCGCGCGACGTGATGCGGGTGCTCTCCCGCGAGGTGCGCGTCGGGTTCTGCCTGGGGCTGCTGCTGGGAACACTCGGCTTCGTGCTGGCCGGATTGATCTACGAGTGGCACATCGGTCTGGTCATCGGACTCACACTCGTCGCGGTGTGCACGGTCGCGGCCTCCATCGGCGGCATCATGCCGCTGGCCGCCCGTGCGATCAAGGTCGACCCGGCCGTGTTCTCCAACCCGTTCATCACGACCTTCGTCGATGCGACGGGTCTGATCATCTACTTCCTGATCGCGAAGGCCGTGCTGGGGATCTGATCCCGCGCCGAGACCCTCCTGGTTGCCGAAACCCCTCATGAAGTGCGTACTTCACGAGGGGTTTCGACGCTGGTGAGGGGTTTCGGCGATCGGTCAGCGCGGGGTGGGAGGTGTGTCGTCGCCGCGCTCATCGCCGGTGTCATCACCGGAGACCATGCGAGGCCGCCACAGCACCACCTCGGTGGAACGGCGGATGCGGCGGGCGGAGCCGACCGAGAACACCTGGCCCGTGGAACCCGCGGCGAACACACGCACGCCGGGCCGGTTCTCGCGTTCGGCGCGCAGGGCGCCCTCCAGCTCTGTGACGCGGCGGCGCAGCATCCGCACCTCGTCCTCCAGGTCGAGCAGCCGGGCGATCGCCGGCAGGCTCATCCCCTCGCTGCTCAGCTGCGCCACCTCGCGGAGCTGCTCGATGTCGCGCATCGAGTAGCGTCGCGAGCCGCCCCGCGTACGTCGCGGCACCACCAGGCCGATGCGGTCGTACTGCCGCAGCGTCTGGGGGTGCATGCCGGACAGCTCTGCTGCGACGGCTATCGCGAAGACGGGGGACTCGGCATCCATGCGTTTCGTCTCGATTCTGCCGCTCAACGACCGGCGGAGGATGCCTTCGCCATCATCTCGGCGCGGGGATTCTCAGCGGGCTCGAGCTCGTGGAAGCGCTCCAGCGCTTCGCGTGCGGCGTCGTCCAGGTGCGAGGGGACGGCCACCTGCAGCTCGGCGAGCAGGTCGCCGGTGCCCTTCTTCGCCGACACGATGCCGCGGCCCTTGACCCGCAGCACCCGCCCGGAGGGGTTCCCGGTGCGACGCGCAGCTTGACGGGATCGCCGCCGAGGGTGGGCACCTCGATGGTCGCGCCGAGGGTCGCCTCTGTGAACGTGACCGGCACCGTCAGGCGCAGATTCAGTCCGTCACGGCTGAACACCGGATGCGGCCTGACGGTGACCTGCACGACGATGTCGCCGGGCTCGCCGCCGTCCGGCGAGGGGCGACCGCGGCCGCGCAGCCGGATCTTCTGCCCATCGGCGACACCTGCGGGTACCTTGATCTTGAACGGCTTGCCGTCCTCGGCCTGCAGGGTGATGGTCTCGCCGCGTGCTGCGGTGATGAAATCGAGCGTGGTGCGAGCGGTGACGTCGGCACCCTTCTGCGGGCCGCCGAAGCCCCGGTACCCGCCGGTCGGCTGTCCGAACCGGCCGGAGCCGAACGAACCACCACCCTGCGAGAACATCGAGAAGATGTCGTCGAAGTCGGCCTGCCGGCCGCCCTGCCCGAACCGGCTGAAGACGTCTTCGAAGCCGCCCGCGCCTCCGCCGCCGGGGGCGGTGAAACGCGCACCCGACCCCATCGCACGGATCTCGTCGTACTCGCGACGCTGCTCGGCGTCGCTGAGCACGCTGTACGCCTCGCTGATCTCCTTGAACTTCGCCTCGGCCTTCGCATCCCCCGGGTTCGAATCCGGGTGATACTTGCGCGCGAGCTTGCGGTACGTCTTCTTCAGTTCCGCGTCGGAGATGTCCTTCGAGACGCCGAGCGTCTTGTAGAAGTCCTTGTCAAACCAATCCTGGCTGGCCATCGATCACCTACTCCGTGGGAACGGCGACGACGACCTTCGCCGGACGCAGTTCGACGTCACCCAACCGGTACCCGACCTCGACCACCTCGAGGATGGTCGAGGTCTCGGCGCCCGGAGTGGGCTGCTGGAAGATCGCCTCGTGGTGCTGCGGGTCGAACTCCTCGCCGGCCTCACCGTAGGCGGTGACGCCGAGCTTCTCGACCACGGCGCGCACCTTCTCGGCGATCACGGCGAAGGCCGAGCCCTCGACGAGGTCGCCGTGCTGCTGCGCCCGGTCGAGGTCGTCCAGCACGGGCAGCAGCCCCTTGGCCGCCTCGCCCTTGGCGCGTGCGATCTCCAGGTGCCGCTGCTCCTCGGTGCGACGCCGGTAGTTGGCGTACTCGGCGGTCAGCCGCTTGAGGTCGTCCAGGTGCGGGTTCTCGGCCTGCACGTCCGACGGCGCCGCGTCGGAGCCGTCCTCCGAGGCCGCCTCCGGCGTCTGCTCGGCGCCGAGGATGTCGTCGATCGTCAGCTCGTCGTCCGACCCCTCCGCGGCCGCCGCCTCGGCGGAGTCCTGGTCGGCAGGGTTCTGATCTGCAGGGTTCTGATCTGCAGAGTTCTGCCCGGTGGGGTTTCCTGAATCCGGCGCGGGGCCGGATGCCGTGGCATCCGACCCCTCGTCGTCAGGAACTTCGTCGAAGTTCTTGTCCGTCATGGTTACTTGCTCTCGTCCTCGTCGTCCACGACCTCAGCATCCACCACGTCCTCGTCGGACGAGGCGTCCGCCTCGGGCGTGCCCTCGGATGCTGCGCCGTCGCCGGCGGCCGCGTCGGCCTGGGACTGCGCGTAGATGGCTTCACCCAGCTTGCCCTGCGAAGCGTTCAGCTTGTCGAAGGCGGCCTTCACCGCGTCGTCGTCCTCGCCGGCGAGAGCCGTCTTCAGGGCGTCGACATCGGCCTGCACCTCGGTCTTGACGTCCTCGGGCAGCTTGTCCTCGTTCTCCTTGATGAGCTTCTCGATCGAGTAGGCGAGCGACTCGGCCTGGTTGCGCTGCTCAAGGGCCTCGGCGCGCTTCTTGTCCTCGGCGGCGTTCTCCTCGGCCTCGCGCACCATCCGGTCGATGTCCTCCTTCGACAGCGACGAACCGCCGGTGATGGTCATCGACTGCTCCTTGCCGGTGCCCTTGTCCTTGGCGGACACGTGCACGATGCCGTTGGCGTCGATGTCGAAGGTGACCTCGATCTGCGGGATGCCGCGAGGGGCCGGGGCGATGCCGGTCAGCTCGAAGGTGCCCAGCGGCTTGTTGTCACGGGTGAACTCGCGCTCACCCTGGAAGACCTGGATCGCGACCGACGGCTGGTTGTCGTCGGCGGTCGTGAAGGTCTCGCTGCGCTTGGTCGGGATGGCCGTGTTGCGGTCGATGAGCTTGGTCATCCGGCCGCCCTTGGTCTCGATCCCGAGGCTCAGCGGCGTGACGTCGATGAGCAGGACGTCCTTGCGCTCACCGCGCAGCACGCCAGCCTGCAGGGCGGCGCCGACGGCGACGACCTCATCGGGGTTGACGCCCTTGTTGGCGTCCTTGCCGGTCTCGCGCTTGACGAGCTCGGCGACGGCCGGCATGCGGGTCGACCCACCGACCAGCACGATGTGGTCGATGTCGGCGACCTTGACGCCCGCCTCACGGATGACATCGTCGAACGGCTTCTTGGTGCGGTCGAGCAGATCCTTGGTGAGGTCCTCGAACTTGGCGCGGGTGAGGTTCTCGCTCAGCGACACCGGGCCGGAGTCGGTCAGCGAGAGGTACGGCAGGTTGATGCTCGTGCTGGTCGAGGAGGACAGCTCCTTCTTGGCCTGCTCCGCGGCCTCCTTGAGGCGCTGCAGGGCGATCTTGTCGCCCGAGACGTCGACGCCGCTGGTCTCCTTGAACTGCTTGATCAGGTAGTCGACGACGCGCTGATCCCAGTCGTCGCCGCCGAGGCGGTTGTCACCGGCGGTGGCGCGCACCTGGATGGTGGAGAAGTCGTCGTCCTTGCCCACCTCGAGCAGCGACACGTCGAACGTTCCGCCACCGAGGTCGAAGACGAGGATGAGCTCGTCCTCCTTGCCCTTGTCCAGGCCGTAGGCGAGGGCTGCGGCGGTGGGCTCGTTGATGATGCGCAGCACGTTGAGCCCTGCGATCTCACCGGCCTCCTTGGTGGCCTGGCGCTCGGCGTCGTTGAAGTATGCGGGGACGGTGATGACGGCATCCGTCACGGTGTCGCCGAGGTAGGATTCGGCGTCGCGCTTGAGCTTCTGGAGAATGCGCGCGGAGATCTCCTGTGGCGTCCACTTCTTGCCGTCGAGGTCGAACGACCAGTCGGTGCCCATGTGGCGCTTGACCGACGAGATGGTGCGGTCGACGTTGGTGACGGCCTGGCGCTTGGCGGTCTCGCCGACCAGCACCTCGCCGTCCTTGGTGAATGCCACCACCGAAGGGGTGGTGCGGAAGCCCTCGGCGTTGGCGATGACCTTGGGCTCGCCGCCCTCGAGGACGCTGACGACGGAGTTGGTGGTTCCGAGGTCGATTCCGACAGCACGTGCCATGTGATTTCTCCTTGTAGTTGACGCGGTGAGGTTCTGTGGGTCACGGGCAACCCAGAAAACCTGAGTCGCAATGACTCAAGTGTAGGCACAGGATCGGATGCTGTCAAGAAAGTTGATACGAGTCGACTCAAGTCTGAGTCGTCCACAGCTCCGAACGCCTGAGCCGTCGGCTCACTTGCCGCCGGGAGGACCGATGATCAGCAGGATGCTGAAGATCACGACGATCGCGACGAGGATGAGCACCGCGAGAACCCACGGCCGGTGCAGGAACCAGCGCATGGTGCGGTCGTACCAGGTGCGGTCGCGCGGATCGTCGGTCTCGGTGAGGCGCCATTCACCCTCGAGCCGTCCGGAACGGTGCAGCCAGATCTCCGCCGGGATGGTGGCGTAGGGCACGATCGCGCTGGCGATGGTGGTGATCGCGACGCCGGCGTGCCAGCGCTGGTGGAAGGCGAGCAGCACCGCGGTCGCCCCGTAGGACAGGAAGACGAAGCCGTGGATGCCACCGCCGATCGTCACGAGGGTCGCCGGCAGGCCGACGGCGCGGGCGATCAGAGCGCTGATCAGCAGGGTCCAGGTGATCGCCTCGGCGATCGCGAGGACGCGGAACAGGCGGGCGGGGCTACGGAACATGGATCTCCTCGGTTCGATCTGTCCCCACGCTAGGCGACCGGCCCCTTCTGTCACCTGGGATTCCGGGCGGAACCGGGCCTGCAGCCAGAAGATCATCCGAAAGGTGGAGACCGCCGTGCATCCCGGGGTTATCCACAGGGCCGAAACGCGGCATCCGCCGATCTCCCTATTTTGGCGGGCATGTTCCAGCGACTTCTTCGCCGTATCGCGATTCCCGCCATCGCAGTCCTCGCCGCCGCCTCCTTCGCCGGGTGCAGCCCGGCCGGAAGCACGCCGACTTCGACGCCCGTGACCACAGCCCGTCCCGCTCCGTCGCCATCCCCGGACGAGGTCACGACGTTCACGTTCGCCGACGGCGCGACACTGACCGAGGACACGAGCATCGGCTGGGGAGACGGGCTCGGCGGGGATGCCGGGTGGAAGAAGGACCCCTCGAAGTCCACACTCGGCCGCTTCGCATACGACAACGCCGCCGACACCTGCACCGCGACGTTTCAGCTGTTCAGACTGGACCGCACGGAGGGCATCAGCGACATGGACGACCGTCAGGCGTCCGACGTGCTGATGTGGCAGGCGCTGGGCACAACCGCAGCCGAGGGCTCGGACCGCGGCTTCGATGGACGATTCCTGCTGAACCAGCTCGGAGGGTCACTCGTCGAGGGCCGCCAGTTCTCGGTCACGATCAACGACGTGGGACTCTTCAGCGCGGCGCGGGCGTTCGTGGCGGCGAATCGCGGACTCAGCCTGCTCGTGTCCTGTGAGGGCCCAGACATCGGAGAGGTCGCGCACGAGGTGCTGTCGAAGACAGCCATCCTGATCGACCTTCCGTCATGACGTGCGAGTAGCGGGACGAATCGAGACCTGGACGCCGGAGACTCAGCGCGACGCGGTCGCCCGCACGGATGTCGGCCGATTTCACGGATGTCGGTCGAGATTGCAGATCTGAGCCGACATCCGTGATCTGAGCCGACATCCGTAGCGTCGGGGCGGTTGCGCACGGCGCGCCGCCACCCGCCGTTCACCCGTCCCGGCCAGACTTCGACCATGAGCGACGATCACTCCGCGGCAGAGACGCCGATCAACACCGCCGCGCTGACGGCGTTCGGACGCGACCACGACGGGGCACCCGAAGCGACCCGCAAGCAGGTGATCTCGTGGGCGATGTGGGACTGGGCGCTGCAGCCGTTCAACACCGTCATCCTCACCTTCGTGTGGATCGCGCTCTACCTGACGAGCCGGATGTTCCTCGATCCCGCCGTGCGCGAGTCGGGCCTGCTGGCCGACGGCTCATACATGAACTGCAACAAGAGCGAGTTCATGAGCTCGGCGTACTGCCAGGGTCTCACCGACCTGTCGGCATGGTGGGGGTGGGCGAACTTCGCCGCCGGCATCGTGATCCTCGTGCTGGCCCCGGTCCTGGGCCAGCAGGCCGACGCACGCGGCAACAAGAAGAAGTGGGTCGTCGGCGCGACGATCGGGGTCGCGCTGTTCCAGTTCGCCCTGCTCTTCATCGAGGCGGAGCCCGCGTACTTCTGGTACGGGGCCTTCGCTGTCGCGATCGCGGCGGTGGTGAGCGAGATCGGCAACGTCAGCTACTACGCGATGCTCTCGGAGGTGTCGACGCCGCAGAACGTGGGGCGCATCTCGGGGCTCGGCTGGGGCCTGGGGTACGTCGGCGGCGTGGTCGCGCTGATCGCCTGCATCCCCGTGCTGTTCCTGATCGGACAGGACGACCCGCTCTCGTTCAAGCTCGTCGCCGTGATCTGCGCGGTGTGGACGCTGGTGTTCGCGATCCCGATGTTCCGTAACGTGCCCGAGTCGCCGGCGTATGCGCCGTCGCAGAAGGTGGGCTTCTTCCGCTCGTACGTCGTGCTGGCGAAGAACATCGCGAAGCTGTTCCGCACCAACCGACCGACCTTCTGGTTCATGCTGGCGGCGGCCGTCTATCGCGACGGTCTGGCCGGGGTGTTCGCCTTCGGCGCCGTGCTCGCCGCACAGGGCTTCGGGTTCTCGTTCCTGGAGGTGATTGTCTTCGGGCTCGCCGCGAACCTGGTGGCCGGGGTCTCGACGCTGCTCGCCGGACGCATCGACGACGCGATCGGCCCGCGGCGCCTCATCGTGATCACCCTGACGGGACTCGTCGCGATGGCGTTCGTGGTCTTCGCCCTCAAGGATCTCGGCACGATCGTGTTCTGGGTCTGCGGCCTGCTGCTGTGCGCGTTCGTCGGGCCGACCCAGGCATCCAGTCGCAGCCTGCTCACGCGCCTGACCCCGCCGAGCCAGCAGGGCGAGATCTTCGGCCTGTACGCGACGACCGGCCGGGTCGCCTCGTTCCTCTCGCCACTGGCCTGGTCGCTGTTCCTGCTGTGGTTCGGCGGAATCGTCTACGGCGTGCTGGGCATCGGGCTGATCCTGCTCATCGGCCTGATCCTGCTGCTGATGGTGCGATTCCCCAAGGACGTCGGGGTCTGATCACGCAGTCCAGTTCTCCGCCAGTTTGGTGAGCAGCCGCGCCAGCTCGGCGCTCTCCTCCTCGGTGAAGGCGGCGAGGGCCCGCCCGAGCGCCTCACGACGCTCGCCGCGCACGCCTCGGAACAGGCGTGCGCCGTCGTCGGTGATCGCAATGCGCGTGCGGCGCGCATCGTCGGGGTCGGCCTCGCGACGCACCCAGCCGCGATCCACGCCCTGCTGCACAAGACGGGAGGCGCGGGGCTGATCGACGCCGATCGCCTCAGCGAGACCGCTGACGCTGAGCGGTTCGGATGCCGAGGCCAGCGCCTCCACCATGCGGATCACCGCAGGGGCGCCGTGGCGCATGCCGCCATCCGCGCCCCACGGGCCGCGACGCCCCTGAGCTCGGGCATCGCGAGCTCGCGTGCCGTGCAGTCCACGCTCGTGGGGGCCGTGTCCATGCGGATGCTGATGCGGACGCCGTCCCCGCAGCCGGAAGAGCGCGGCCGCGATGGCGTCGGCGGGGTCCACGGGGTCTGCGGTCATACCTCGACTTTACATGCGATTTGACATGCACTTAAATTACATGTCATAATGCATGTACATGCTCAATGACATATAAAGGATTCCCATGAACACCGAAACGAACAGCAATGACACCAACACCCGCCCCTTCGGCTACTGGATCACCGCGGTCGACCGTCTGATGCGCGCCGAGTTCGCCACCGTCTTCGAGGACGAGGGCATCACCCGCCGCGACTGGCGGATGCTGAACCGCATCGACGGCACCTTCGCCGCACGGCCCGGCGCCACCGACCGCCCCCTGAAGGCACACCGCCTGCAGCGGCTCATCGAACGCGGCTGGGTCGAGCGCGGCCCGGAGGGCTGGGCCCTCACGGAGTCGGGCTCACTGGCCAAACAGCGTCTCAGCGTCGCCGTAGACGAGCTCCGCGCTCGCGTCGCCGGCGCAGTGACACCGGAGGAGTACGCCACCATGACCGCCTCCCTCGAGAAGATCGCCCGCGAGTTCGGCTGGGAAGAGGGCCGCAGGCTCCCCCGCAGGGAGCGCGGCGACCGCCGGCGCACCGGACGGGGCGGCTTCGGTCCGCACGCCCGGCGTGACGGCTTCGGCCAGCGTGACGGCTTCGGCCGCCGCGACCACCGCGGTCACGGTCGGGGCCAGCGCTTCGAAGGCCGGGGGCACGGCTTCGAAGGCCGGCGCCACCGCGGCCACGGCTTCCGCGGCCACCTGATGCCTGCCACCCACATCCACATCCACACGCACGGCTGAGCCCTGAACTCACCAGCGAAAAGCATCCGCGTCCCATCGGCGCGGATGCTTTTCGCTGTTCCAGGACGCTTCACACCAGCCTTTCCCATCCGCCGCCCCGGCGGAGACCGCAGGATCGACTGGAATACCCACCGCTCCGAGCAGGTTGAACCGTTCATGGTCAGCCCCGCCCTGGACATCCGGTCCGCCTCCTCGGCGTCGAGCGACGCACTGGAGCGCGTGCTGAGTGAGGTCGCGATCGGCATCCGCTCCCAACGGCGCATCCTTCCGGATGTCGACGAAGCCGTGATCCTCGACGACATCTCCCTGGTGTACGTGCTGAACGGCAGCGTCAGGACGCCGTCGGATGCCGGGCTCCCCGACACCCTCCACGTCGGCGACGCCCTGCTCGTGGCACGTCGCTCCCTCACTCTGCGCATCCCCGCCGGGACCGGAGTGCTCGTCTCGCGGCTACGCTGGGCCGACAGCGCCGCGCATCTGAGCGCACTGCTGCCCGACACCGCATGGATCCGGCATTTCGACGAGCTCGAGCCTGCGGCGGCCGCGCTCGCCCAGCACATGGGCGGAGACGCCGCGGTGGTCAGTGACCGTGGCGGCGACCCGGTCATCTGCCGCATGATGGCGACCACGCTGCTGCAGTCTGTGATCCGCGCCTGGTCGAGCATCGGCTGCGCCCCGCAGGGCTGGCCCTCCCGCTCGAACGACCCGTTCCTGGATCGCGTCGTCCGAGCCATCGACGACGACCCCGGCCGCGACTGGAGCGTCGAGCAGATGGCATCCGTGAGCGCGCTGTCGCGCTCGGTGTTCGCCGAGCGCTTCCGCCTCACCTTCGGGGTCTCCCCGGCGCAGTACGTCGCCGAGGTGCGGATGCGTGCAGCACGGGCGCTGCTCATCGACGGGCGCGGTGTGAGCGAGGTGTCCCGTGAGCTCGGCTACGGCTCCGGCGAGGGCTTCAGCCGTGCGTTCCGTCGGCACACCGGCATGACGCCATCGGCGTGGCGGAGCCGCCGCGCCCTGGCATCCGCCTGAGCGAGCCGACCGAACACCGCGGCTCAGCTGGCCTGGCGACCGGAGACGCCGAACAGCACAGCACCCACCGCGAGCAGCGCTGCGCCCACGGCGTAGGCCAGGCCGATGCCCAGCGCATCCACCAGCAGCCCACCCACCCCTGCGGCGAGCATGATCGCTCCCTGGAATCCCACCACGACGAGGCCTCCCCGGCCTCGAGCCGATCGGGCATCCGATGACCGACCCAGGTGTTCACGATCAGCAGCCACGACGCGAAGAAGAAGCCCCATACGAACGCGGCGGCCCCGACCGTCCACAGCGATGCTGCAGCGAGGATGACGAGCATCATGGTGACGGCGATCGCCAGCGGGGTCACCACCGCCAGCACCCGGTAGGTGCGGTCGATCCCGGCTCCGATCACGAGGTTTCCGATGAACCCGCCGATGCCGAACACGGCCAGCAGGACGATGATCGTGCTCGCATCGATCGGGACGCCGCCCGACTGCACACGCTCGAGCGCGAGCCGGATGTAGGTGTAGGCCAGCGCATGTCCGAAGATCACCAGCACGTGCCCCACGATCCCGAGCCCGATGCCGGGACGCCGGAGGGTCTCGACGAGCACCGCGATGCGCGCGACGTTCTGCGCCGGCACCGCTGGCAGCAGGGTGCGCAGTCCTACCGCCAGCAGTGCGGTGACCGCCGCGGCGATGCCGAAGACGCCGCGCCAGTCCAGCAGTTCGCTGAGCGCCACGCCGACCGGCACGCCGGCGACAGTCGCCAGGGAGGTTCCGGCAGCGGTGAACATCACCGCGCGCCCGAGCCGCTCCTGGCCCGCGATGCTGGCCGCCACCGTGATCGACATGGTCCAGAAGCCCGAAAGCGCGGCTCCCAGCAGCACCCGGGCGAGCAGCATGAGCGGCAGGCTCGGCGCGATCGCCACGATCAGGTTCGAGATCGCGGCGAGCACAGCCATCCACACCAGCAGCGTGCGCCGGTCCAACCGAGGCAGTGCGAGCCCGATGGTGGGCGCGACGATCAATCCGGCCAGTGCGGTGACGGTCACCAGCTGCCCGGCCTGCCCGGCAGTCACACCGAGCTCGGCTGCGATCTCCGTGAGCACCCCGTTGGGAAGGAACTCGGCGCTGACGAGCAGGAAGCTCATCGCCATCATCGTCAGCAGCGCGGCGTAGGGCATGCGTCGCACCGTCGCGGGGACGGTCGGCACGGGTGCGGTCGTGGTCATGCTTCCAGCGTGCCGGGTGTGCGGATGCAGCACCCGACCATCCGTCCGCGGCATCCGACCGCTCGTCCGGGAGGCGCCGCGAGCGGGTCCGGAGGGATCAGGACAGCAGCGTCGAGATCAGGACAGCAGCGTCGAGATCAGCACCACCGCGCCGACCAGCAGCACGCCCAGGAAGCCGTAGATCGCGATGGTCAGGCCCCGGTAGCCGCCCGACGTCGCGCCCGAAGGTGGCGGCACCACGGCCGGGTCGGGCTCGGGTGCGGTCAGTCGCGGATCGGATGCCGGTGCCTTCGGCGCGGCGGCGAGACCGGATGCCGCACGGCGCCCTGCCCGTGGGGCATCGGGTGCGCCGGAGCGATCCTGCCACTTCTCACGCCAGTCCGCCCTCGTCACGGGTGTCTCCGCGGGCGGCGGTGGGATGACCGGCTCGGCCAGGAAGGACTCCGGCAGCACAGCCTCCGGGATCGCCGGCTCGGGCTGGTCGAGCTCGGGCACCTCGGCCTCGGGGATCTCGAGGTCGGGCACTTCCGGCTCCGGCGCCGAGGCATCCGGCTGCTGCGCGCCCTCGTCGGGATCAGTCATGTCAGCCTCCGATCGCTCCTGCATCCGTCGTGCCCACATCGGTGCGGTGGAAGTTCAGATGCGCGCGGGATGCCGTGGGGCCCCGCTGGCCCTGGTAGCGGTTGCCGTACGGGCCCGAGCCGTACGCGTTCTCGGTCGGCGAGCTGAGCCGGAAGAAGCAGAACTGCCCGATCTTCATGCCCGGCCACAGCTTGATCGGCAGAGTGGCGACGTTCGCCAGCTCCAGGGTGACGTGCCCCGTGAACCCGGGGTCGACGAACCCTGCCGTGGAATGCGTGATCAGACCGAGGCGCCCCAGCGACGACTTGCCCTCCAGCCGGGCGGCAATGTCGTCCGGCAGCGTCACCTGCTCGAAGGTCGCGCCGAGCGCGAACTCCCCGGGTGCAGGATGAACGGCTCGTCGGGGGCGACCTCGATCAGCCTGGTCAGCTCGGGCTGCTCGACCGAGGGGTCGATGAACGGGTACTTGTGGTTGTCGAACAGCCGGAAGTACCGGTCCAGCCGTACGTCGACGCTCGAGGGCTGCACCATCTCGTCGTCGAACGGGGAGAGACCGATGCGGCCCGATGCGAGTTCTGCTTTGATGTCGCGGTCGCTGAGAAGCACGTCTTCAGCCTACTGGCGCGGGATGGCTCGGTTGCGGGCTCATCCCGCGCGAAACCACTCGGTCGCCCTCCTGCATGCTCCGGCCATGTCCCACAAGTGGCGAGTCCCCGGCATCCGGACTCTCTATTTCTGTGCCCCACCGCACACCATGTCTCAGTGGTGGCGGGTCCGGGCGGGCTGCACCCACCAGTTGTGGGACGCGGCCGGCGGAGGGATCAACGGTGCGCCGGGACACCGGAGCACGGATCAGTGCGCGAAGCGGGGTCAGCCGGTCTCGGCCAGCCCCCACTGGTAGGCCAGGATCACGATGTGCACGCGATCGCGGGCGTCGAGCTTCGCCAGCACCCGGCCGACGTGCGTCTTGACGGTGGACTCGCTGAGGAAGAAGCTCTCCGCGATCTCGCTGTTGCTCAGGCCCTGCGCGATCGCGTGGAACACGTCGCGTTCACGATCGGTGAGTTCGACGAGGGGGTCGGATGCGGGGCGCGCGGCAGCTTCTCCCGCTGCGGTGGCGGGCTGGGTCGCGAGGTGGTCGAGCAGCGCCCTGGTGGCGCGCGGCGCGAGCGCCCCATCGCCGCGGTGCACGGCCCGCACAGCCGAGACGAGTTCGTGCCGCTGCGCGTCCTTCAGCAGGAATCCACTCGCTCCGGCCCGGATCGCGCCGAACGCGTACTCATCCAGATCGAAGGTCGTGAGCACCAGCACCCGGACCTGCGGATGCTCATGCACGATCTGCTCGGTGGCGGCGATGCCATCGAGGCCCGGCATCCGCACGTCCATGAGCACGACGTCGGGCTGCAGCGCCGCCGTCTGCGCGATCGCGTCGGCGCCGTCGCCGGCCTCGCCGACGATCTCGATGTCGGGTTCTGCCTCAAGAACGAGGCGGAAGCCGATGCGGATGAGCGACTGGTCATCGACCAGCAGCACGCGGATGGGGTCGGTCATCGGTCGACCTCCTGGGCGGGCGTGGGGATCGAGGGGGCCGGACTCGTCGAGGACTGCGCTTCTGCGTCGCCGCCCCTGCTGGTCGCCGCCGCCCCTGCTGGTCCACGTGAATCAGCAGGGGCGGCGTCGCTGATCAGGGGCGAGGACGTGCCAGACGAATCGCCGGCCTGACGCGGCAACTCGGCGCGCAGCATCCATCGTCCGTCTCCCGCGGGAGCGGAGACGACGACGCCACCGAGCAATGCGGCGCGCTCGGCGAGGCCGCGCAGGCCGAACCCGCCCTCGGACACCGGCCCGGTTACGCCGTCGTTCACGATCTCGATGATGATCGGCGTCGCGTCGTTGTCGATCCGCACGTCGATCTTGCTCGCCATGGGCGCGTGCCTGATCGCGTTCGTGACGCCCTCCTGCACGATGCGTCCGATGGCGAAGCGCAGCGCCGGTGCAGCATCCGCCTCTCCGCGGGTGGTGAGCGACACGGGGAATCCGGCGCGCTGTGCGGTCGCGACCGTGTCTGGGGGCTCGCCGCATCCAGCGGCGCCAGCGGAGCATCCGCGTCGCCGTCACGCAGCACCCCCAGCATGGACCGCATCTCGGCGAGTGCATCGCGAGCGGTGGTCGCTGCGGCCATCGACGCGTCGCGCGCCCGGTCGCGATCGGATGTCGCAGCCGCACCCTCCGAGAGCGCGACGACCACCGTCAGCGAATGCGAGACGATGTCGTGCATCTCGCGCGCGATGCGGTCGCGCTCGGCGGCCGCCGCGAGCTGAGCCTGCTGATCGCGCTCGACGAGCAGCTGCCGGGAGCGGTCGATGACCGCCTCGATGTAGCGCTTGCGGTTGCCGATGTTGATGCCGATCAGCGCGCCGATCAGCCCGGGGATGCTCACGGACAGAAGGGTGTTGACCGTCGTCTGCAGGCTCAGCCCGCCGAGGCCGAACCAGGCGAAGGCGAGGCCACCGGTGATCGCCACACCCGCTCCGAGGCCGATCCAACTCGACCTGGGCGAGCGGTGGACGGCGAGGGTGTACACGGCGAGCGCGAAGGCGGGCCCGCCCGACGAGCGCGTGACGGCCAGCAGCAGCACATCGCACACGATCGCGGCGATGAGCACCGCGACGGGCCAGCGCCGACGCCAGACCAGCAGCACGGCGGTGGCGACGAGGACGATGCCCACGACGACCGCTCCCCACGGCGAGATCGGATTCGCGCGCGAGCCGGGCGCGGCGCTGGCTCCCACCGACAGCAGCAGACAGACGAGGGCGACCAGGATGTCGGTGACGCGCGGATGCCGCGCCCAGAACTGCCGGAAGATGCCGGGCGGACGCGGCAGCCGCAGCTCGTCGTCCCGGAGGACGGCGGAGCTGCGGCTGTGCGATCTGGACACGCTGATGACTCTACGGCGTGGGGCGTTGAGCCGGCCGAAGGGTCAGACGTCCCGTCCGCGCACCACGGCCCATCCGCCCAGCAGCGCGGCGGCCGGCCATGCGGCGAGCGTGATCCAGGCGACCGGCGTGCTGATGGCCGCGCCGTCCTGCGGCAGGATCGCGAGCGGCGCCGCCGAGGAGGGCAGGTAGTTGCCGAGCTCGCCGATCCACTGCACGTCGTGTGCGAGCACACCGAGCAGGCTGACGATCACCGGCAGCACGAACAGGATGCCGACGGTGACGGCGATCGCTCCCGCACCCGAGCGCAGCACGAAGCCGAGGCCGACGCCCAGCAGAGCGAACAGCGCCATGGCTGCGGAGGCGGCGAGGATGGGCAGGATGACGGCGGCCGGGTCCGACCAGTCCAGCGCCATGTCCTTCGAGGCGGCGAGCGGCGAGATGCCGACGGCCGCGATGACGAAGATGACCAGCGCCACGACGAACATGAACGCCGCGAGCACGGTCGCCTTGGCTGCGACCACGGCACCGCGCACCGGGTTCGCAGTGAAGGTGGAGCGGATCATGCCTGTGGAGTACTCGCCCGACACCGAGATGACGCCGAGGATGCCGGCGAGCATCATCGTGAACTGCACGGGGGCGACCACGGCCATGATGATGTTGTCCATCGGCGGGGAGATCGTAGCCGTGACGATGAAGGCCAGTCCGATGCTGAGGGCCGCGACGATGCCGACCGACCACCAGGTGCCGCGCACGGTCACCAGCTTGATCAGCTCGCTGCGCAGCTGGCGAACGAAGGTCAGGTTTCTCGCGGGTGCCGGGATGTGCGTGGCACGGGCCTGGATCGCGGTCATGAGAGTGCTCCTTCGAGCGGGGCGCCGTCCTGAGGGACGGCACGTGTGCGATATTCGACGGACTCGCCGGTGAGGGCGAGGTAGGCGTCCTCGAGCGACCCGCTGGTCGGGGTGAGCTCGTGGATCGGGATGCCGCGTTCGAAGGCGAGATCGCCGATGCGGGATGCCGGCAGGCCGGTCACGTCGAGGGTGAACCGGTCGGTGGTGACCACCTCGACGTCGCGGCCGGCGACGGCGTCGGCGAGCTCGGCGGCGCGCGGGCTGCGCACGTGCACGCGCTCGGTGGTCCAGGCGCGCACGAGGTCGGGCAGCGCGGCATCCGCCAGCACCTTCCCGCGTCCGAGCACGATGACATGGTCGGCGGTCTGCGCCATCTCGCTCATCAGGTGGCTGGAGAGCAGCACGGTGCGTCCCTCGGATGCCGCGTGACGCACGAACTGACGCACCCAGCGCACACCCTCGGGGTCGAGGCCGTTGACCGGCTCGTCGAGGATGAGCGTGTGCGGGTCGCCGAGCAGCGCTGCGGCGATGCCGAGGCGCTGCCCCATGCCGAGCGAGAAGCCGCCGGCGCGCTTGCGGGCGACCGAGCCGATGCCGGTGATGTCGATCACCTCGTCCACGCGCGCGGACGGGATGCCGTGCGTCGCCGCCATGGCGCGCAGATGGTTGCGTGCCGACCGGCCGGTGTGCACGGCCTTGGCATCGAGCAGCACGCCCACCTCGGTCAGCGGTGCGCCCAGCTTGGCGTACTGCTTGCCGTTGACGGTGACGCGCCCCGTGGTGGGGCGGTCGAGCCCGACGATCATGCGCATGGTGGTGGATTTTCCCGCACCGTTCGGCCCGAGGAATCCCGTGACGCTGCCCGGACGCACCGTGAACGACACGTCGTCGACGGCGACCTTGTCTCCGTACCTCTTGCTGAGGCCTTCTGCTGTGATCATGTCTACGACGCTACGTTCACTGGCGTGTCCCGCGCGTCCGCCTGCGGGATGATCCTGGCGCGCGGGGGTATGGCACCGTGGTGCCATACCCCCGCGCCGGGTTTGTTATGCTGGCGAAGCGCCGCAAGGCGTGCGGGGCTGTAGTTCAATGGCAGAACTTCTGCTTCCCAAGCAGACAGCGCGGGTTCGATTCCCGTCAGCCCCTCCACTTATGCTTCGCCGATGCGGCTGTGCGTTGCGACCTGCGACGCAGTCCTCGTCGTAGAGGGACTCGACCGGGTCGGCCGCTCACGTCAACGCCTGCACGGCGATGCTCTCGCGCGTGGTCGGCTCACGCGGGACCAGCGTGACGGGCCCGTTCCACGGGACCAGGTCGGTGAGCGTACGGGAACCTCCGGCCGCGAAGACCTCGACCGAACCGCGATCCACCACAAGAGTCAGCGAGCCCGTCACGGTGACGGGCAGCGGCATCCTCTCCCGGCTGGGGAACGAATCGTCGATACCGATGAACGCGGTCCGATCCAGCACGACCTCTTCGGGCGTCCAGCTCAGGACCGCCTTCGGACCGTCACGCACGATCAGCTCGACTTCTCCTGCCCGACCGGTGATCTCGATGCGCGCGGCGTCGGGCAGCAGCCACGTCCCGTCAGCGCTCGACTCGACGACGACGCCGTCCGGCAGCACCGGCGCGGCCGTCAGCTGCGGCCTCCCGTCCACCATGGTCAGCGACAGTCGTCGCGCTACAGTCATGGCTCCGCGCGCACCCTCCGCCGGCCATTCGCGGGCGTAGTCCCAGTTGCTCATCCAGGCGATGAATGTGCGACGCTCGTCGGGCAGCCCGTTGAACGTCACTCCGGCGTAGCAGTCCCGGCCGAAATCGAGCCAGTCCACAGCATCCGACTCCCCTGCCGCCAGCGGAACATCAGCGGTGAAAGCGACCCCGTCGAAGCGGCCGACGATGTACTGCGTGCCGGAGCCCCCGCGATTGCGCCGGGACTCATGCTGATCACCAGCACCCAGCGCACATCGCCACTGTCCCCATCGACGGCCAGCGGAAACAGATCGGGGCACTCCCAGATGCCGTCGACCGCACCCGCAGGACCGTAGACGGACAGGAACGTCCACTCCCTCAGATCATCCGACCGGTACAGCACGACCTGGCGATCCACCGCCTCGACCGCCACCATCACCCAGTAGTCATCGGACGGCCCCCGGTAGCGGAAGACCTTCGGGTCGCGGAAGTCCTTCGACCCGCGGTCAAGCACCGGAGTGCCGTACTTGGTCCAGGTCATGCCGTCGTCGACGCTGTAGGCCAGCGTCTGGGACTGGATGCCCGTGACCGCCGACACCGAGGTGTAGATCGCGACCAGGGCGGTCTCGCCCGGGCCGGCGAATCCGGCGGTATTGCCTTCGTCGACCACAGCCGAGCCCGAGAAGATCTGCTCGTTCTCGTCGCAGGGAATGGCGACGGGATGCTCGGTCCAGTCGATCAGATCGGTGCTGGAGGCGTGTCCCCAGCTCATGTTGGCGTGCCCGATCCCCTCAGGGTTGTACTGGAAGAAGAGGTGGTATCGCCCGTCGTGGAAGAGCAGACCGTTCGGGTCGTTCATCCAGTTGTGCGCCGGAGTGAAGTGCACGAGCGGGCGGGACATGAGACGTTCCTCCTGAAGCGTCGTCGGGGAGGCGATCATGCTCGCCTCCGGATGTCGAGCGAGACGAGTTCGGCGCCGCCGCCGTTCGCGAAGAAGCCGATCCGCTCACCGGCCCGGCGGTACAGTCGCGTACTGAGCGCGACCCGCTCGTCGACCACGGCGACGACGATCTCGCCCTCGACGAGGATGTCGACGCGGTGTCGGCCGGGAGCCAGAGGACACGGACGCTCGAAGACGAAGGGGACGTCGCCCGAGATCTGCCACTGCTCGCTGCCGGTGAGCGTGCGCGGCCAGCAGTCGAAGACGATCCGACTGCGCCGCGGTTCGAGCCGAATCGCGCCCGCTTCATCGCCGTCGGAGCTGGAGCGCACCAGCACACCGACCTCCTCGGTCGCCTCGTCGATCTCGATCTCGGCGCTGAGCAGGAAAGCGTCGGGCATGTCCTCCACGCCGACGACGTCGACATACCGGTCGACGGCGTTCAGGGTGAGTGGCAGCGCCGGCATGCCTGCACCCAGGCTCTCGCCGAACGAGGCGGTCATCTCTTCGGGAAGCCGGAAGGACAGGCTGCCATCAGGCCGCTGATCGGCCTCGAGCACCGACATAGTCCCGGCCCACTGCCATGCGCCGTCGTCCGTCTCGCCTTCCCGCGTGGCGATCCAGCCGACGAAGAACCGCCTCCCGCCGCGCTCGACGCTCTTGGCTGCGTAGAAGGCACGCGTGTCGATCTGGTCGTCACCCGGGGGCAGCAGCCAGGGCCCCTGCGAGGAGCGCGCCATCCGATAGCGCGTGCAGAAGGCGTCGCTGAACTCGGAGTACACCAGGTACCACCAGTCACCCCACCGGAAGACCTCCGGGCACTCGTGGGCGATGTACCGGCGCGGGTCCCAGATCGGGTCCACAGGCGTCCAGGTCTCGAGGTCGGTCGAGGTCAGCTGCGCCACGGTGCCGCGGCGTCGCTCGGGGCCGTCTGCATGCCGCGCAGCGACCAGCATCCGCCAGATTCCGCCGTCGCGGAAGACGAACGGGTCACGCCAGTCGCCAGCCTCATACCCCGCAGGAGCGCCGAAGGTGAGCGTCGGATGCTTCACCCATCCGCCCAGTCCCTCGCCGCCGGTGGCGTGTGCGACCAGCTGCAGGGGCCGCCCGTCGTCACCCAGCCGCTTCGGATTCTGGGCGGTGGAGAACAGATGCGCCACGCCCTCGTCGTCGACGATCACCGACCCGGTGTAGACGTTGAAGTCCTCGGCATCCGCTCCCCGCTCGGCACGGCCTCGCCGCCGTCGGTGAAGGTGACGAAGTCCTCCGTGGTGACCAGATGCCAGGGCATCCCGTTGGCCGGCGCACCGTCCGCGCCGGCCATCCGGTCTGCGAACAGATACCAGAGGTGAAAGACGCCGTCCTTCTCGTACGGGATGACATCGCCCACCCAGCCGCCTTCGGGTTGGAAGAATGCGCTCATCGGGTGCTCTCCGCCTCGATCGAACGACGGATGTCGAACAGGACGGCACCCGCTGGAGCGTGCACGGTCCACTCCGGCGCGCTGCGCGGGTACACGCGAGAGGTGACCGAGCGCCCTGCGGAGGTGAAGATCTCGAGGATGGACCCGTCGACGAAGATCCGTACCGCGGGACGACCGGAGGCATCGAACGCGTCGGGTGCCACCGAGCGACTGCCGTCGAGCGGGTCGACCCCGGCCGCGTGGGAGCGGTCGAGCGTCACGATCCCGGCATCCGGGTCGATGTCGATCGTGCAGTACTCGTCGGCGCCGAAGTCGATCCGCACCGCCCCACCGCCCTCGGGCACGACGATCTCCGCACGCCCATCGATGCGCGCGCCGTCCGCCGGCCGCCCCGTGTCGATTCGCAGCGCATCGACAGCCGGATGCGGCGCGGTACGCAGCGAGCCATCTGCCGCGCACCATGCCGTGCGGGGCAGGGATATCGCACCCGCCCATCCGGCATCCTGCCACGCGACCGTGCTGCGGGCCTCCCGGATCCAGCCCCACAGCACCGGGGAACCCGATGAGTGCTCCCGCATCACGGATGCCGCGTAGAAGCTCGTGCCGTGGTCGACGCGCTGCGGCACGGGCACGACCGGAGCGTCCCCTCCTACGGGAAAGGACAGCACATGCCCGACACCGTCTGCGAAGCTCCAGGAGGAGATCAGCGCGATCTCGCCGGCATCCGTCGGCAGGATCTGCGGACACTCCCAGCCCTCACCGGTGTCCTCGCCGCCGACGATCCCCCGCACGCGACCCGCCACATCACCCGTGTACGCCCACGAGATGCCATCGGTGCTGCGATAGCGGCGGATGGCGCCCGAGCCGTCAGCGCGCGCGGCGCCGACCATCATGGTCAGCGCATCGTCCTCGCGGTACACGAACGGGTCGCGGAACATCGTCACCTGCTCATCCGGCAGCGGGTCGGCGAGCACCTGGCGGGGTGGGCCGAAACTCGCTCCGCCGTCAGTGGACACCGCTCGCAGCACCGACTGGTAGGTGTCGCCCGCCGTCTTGCCCGAGTAGTAGGCGTGCACCTCGCTGCCGTCGACCAGGGCGTTGCCCGACCAGCAGCCGTCGGCGTCGCGTGCGCCCGGCAGCGGCGACATCGCGGGACGGTGCAATCGCCAGTTGATCAGGTCGGTCGTCGAGGCGTGCCCCCACTCCACGGGAACGTCCTTGTGCGGGTAGGGGCGCGACTGGAAGTACAGATGCGTGGTGCCCTCGAGCTCCACCGGCCCGTTGGGGTCGTTCAGATAGCCGCGCGAAGTATGCACGTGGTAGGCGGGCAGGTGGTGATCGGAGGCGGATGCCATCGGAGGATGCCTTTCGGATGCCGGATGAATACGCGGGCTCAGCGGGACGAACCCGCGGTGACGCCGGCGATGAAATAGCGCTGCGCGAAGATGAAGAGCAGCACGCTGGGGATCATCGAGATGACCACTCCGGCGAGCACGACCGAGATCGAACCCGTGCCGAGATTGCCCTGCAGTCCCACGAGCCCCAGTGGCAACGTGAAGTTGCCCTGCGACTGCAGGAAGATCAGGGGCCGGTAGAACTCCGCCCAGAAGCCTGAGAAGTTCAAAATCGCGAGGGTCGAGATCGCCGGCGCAGCCATGCGGGCGTAGACGTGGAAGAACACACCCCATTGGCTCGCCCCGTCGATGCGCGCCGCCTCGCCGAGCTCACGAGGCATCTGCATGAAGTACTGCCGCATGAGGAAGGTGCCGAAGGCGCTGCCGAGAGCGGGAATGATCAGAGACCACAGACTGTCTGTGAGTCCCAGCGTCTTCACGATCATGAACACCGGAATGATGATCGTCTGCAGCGGCACCATCATCGTCGCGAGGAACGCGCCGAAGATCCAGTTCTTACCGGGGAAGGAGATCACCGCGAACGAGTATCCGGCGAGCGTGCACGTGACCGTCTGTCCCACCACGATCAGCACGGTCACCACGACGCTGTTGAGAAAGAACTGGCCGATCGGGATCTGCTCGAACACCGCCGCATAGTTGCTGAAGTCGGGGGAGAACGGAATCCACTGCGGTGGGTTGTTGAACGCTTCGGCGGGTGTGCGCAGAGAAGTGGTCAGCGCCCACAGCAGCGGCCCCAGCGCGAACACCGCGGCGAGGATCAGCGTGATGAGGCCTGCGATCTTGCCGATCTTGAAGACTCGACGGCGCTTGCCGATCACGGGCTGAACGACCGGCGCTTTGCCGGTGAGGATGGCGGTCGTCGTGCTCATTGGTAGAACACCAGCTTCCGGGATGCGAGGAACTGAGCGCCGGTGATCGCGAGGATCAGCAGCAGGAGGACGATCGAGATCGCCGAGGAGTATCCGAACTCGAGGTTCTGGAATCCAGTCCGGTACATCGAGATCACCGCGGTCGTGGTCGCCGATCCCGGCCCGCCCTTGGTCATGATGTACGGCTGGTCGAACAGCTGCATGGCGTTGATCAACGCGATCACGGCTGCGAACAGGATGGTCGGGCTGATCAACGGGACCTTGATCCGGAACAGCGTCCGCAGTGGGCCCGCGCCGTCGATCGAGGACGCTTCGAGGACATCGGTGGGAACGGACATCAGCGCGGCCACGAACAGCACGAAGGTGAAACCGACCTGCTGCCACACGACGATCAGCACGATGGTCACCTGCGCGCCGAAGGAACTCGTGAGCCAGGGCACCCCGGCTCCACCGAGCAGCCCGAGGTAGTAGTTGATCGCGCCGAACTTGTAGTCGAACAGATAGCCCATGAAGATCGCCACCGCCGCGGTGGAGGCCAGCAGCGGCAGATAGAACGCCGTGCGGAAGAACGTGCGCCCGAAGTTGGAGGTGCGCTGGTTCACGAGTACGGCGAGGAACAGCCCCAGCGACAGCTGCAGCACCACGATCGCGAGCGCCATCACGATGGTGACGCCGAAGGACTGCAGCACCGGCCCGTCGTTGAAGAAGCGCTCATAGTTGGCCAGTCCTGCCCACTTCGGTGGTGAGATCACGTCCCAGTCGAAGAACGACAGTCCGAGAGAGGCGACGATCGGGATGAACGTGAACACCGTCACGAAAGTCATCGCGAGGGCGATCATCGCGTAGCCGAACAGGGCCTCCCGCCGGGCCGTCAGCCGCGCACCGGGGCGGCGGACGGACCGGCGAGGAGTCGCCTCACGCGATGGGGCGCGCTGCGCGCGCGCTGTGGAGGCGGAGACGGACATCAGCTGCCCTTCGCCACCTTCTCGAGGTCGCTCTGCATCGCGTCGAGCGCCTTCTTCGCGTTGCCCGACGAGATCGCCTCCGTCGTGCGCTGGTTCAAGGATGTCGCCAGAGCGTTGTAGTACGACGGCGCCGAGATCGGAACCGAGCCGTCGAGCTGGTCGTAGAACACCGACCAGTTGGTGGGACCGGTGCTCTTGTAGCGTTCGGCCGTCATCAGGGACTTGCGTCCTGGCGTGGTGATGTTGCCCGGGAACATGATGTCGAAGCTCTCCGGCTCGATCATCATCTTGATGACCTCCCAGGCGACATCCTTCTTCTGCGATGACTTGAAGATGGAGTACCCGCCGGTGCCGAACAGCGATCTGTTGCTCTTCCAGGTCGGGAAGGCCTGCACGTCGAAGCTGCCGTCAGTCATGCCGGCATTGTGCAGACCGCCCGCCCAGAATCCGCCACCGACGGTCATGCCGATGCGCCCGGACGAGAACAGGCCCTGCAGGGTGGCGCCGCCTCCCACGTCGGGCGAGGGTGACAGACCGGCCTTCTGCAGGTCGATGACGTACTCGAGCGCCTCGACGGTACTCGCCGCGTTGGCGGTGGGCGCACCCCACTTCCAGCCGCCCTTGCGGCCCGCGACGCTCGCGTCGCTCGAGTCGTACGCCTTGCCCCACAGCCACTCGCCGCCGCTGTACTTGCCTTCCTCGACGAGGTTTCCGTCGTTGGCGTACAGGAACGAGGTCCAGCTGCCCCACAGCCGAACGACCCAGTTGAACGGCAGGATGTCTCCACCCACCTTCGCGATCTGCTCAGCCGTCGAGTGGAAGTCATCGATCGTCCAGCCGGTCGCGGGCGCTGTGGCACCGGCCTTCTGCAGGACGTCGTTGCTGTAGAACATGCTGCCGGCGTTGAAGCTGTCGGGCATGTTGTAGAGGTGCCCGTCGACCATCATCGCCTCGATGAGCGCGGGATGGATGTCGTCGAAGTAGCTCGACTTCAAGGAGGCCATGTCCTTGGTGACGTACTCGTCCAGCGGGACGATGAGCTCCTTGCCGGCCATGAGCTGCAGCCCCTCAGTCGCGACACTCACGATGTCGGGTGCCTGACCAGAGGCGATCAGAGTGAGCACCTTGGCGAGGAAGTCGTTCCAGTCGGTGCCGTTGATCGCAGTGATCTTGAGCGCGAGATCCTTGTCGATCTTCTTGATCTTGGGCTGCAGAGCGTTCTGGAGTGTCGTGGCCGCCTTCTGGTCGCCGAAGTACAGCATGCTGAGCGTTCCGGCCCCGGACTCGCCGCCGGAAGGCGCGCAGCCGGTCAGCCCTGCGCCGAGTCCGGCGAGCGAGAGTCCCGCGAGGCTGATTCCTCCGAGCTTCATCAGATCGCGGCGGCCCAGCAGTGGGCCAAATTCTCGTGCCATCTACTTCTCCTCTCTGAGAGCGGATCGGCTCGCACCCATTGTGCGATGAACTTGCGGTGAACCGATTTATCGCAATGTAGCAGGCACCCGGGATTCCGCGCAAGAACTTTGATCAACTGATTTATCATCGTGATTCATCCGCTAGGTTGGTCGAGAGGAGGAGGTGCTCGATGGCGAGAGGAAGCAGACCGACCCTGGCTGACGTCGCCCGTCTGTCGGGGCTTTCGAAGACGGCGGTGAGCCTGGTCCTGAACGACCGTCCGTCACGCCTGTCCGAGGAGGCAGCAGGACGCATCCGCACCGCAGCTGATCAACTCGGGTATCGTCCCGATCCCGCAGCCCAGAGCCTGCGCTTCGGAAAGACGCGCTCGATCGGGTTCATCTCCGATCAGGTGACGATCACCCGCTTCGCATCGGCGATGGTGCGAGGCACGCTGCGTGCAGCCAAGGAACTCGATCACACCGTGCTCATCGCTGAGACCGGTGATGATCTCATGCAGCTCACCGAGTCGTTCCGGGAGATGGTCGACCGTCGCGTCGACGGCATCGTCGTAGGGCTGATGGCCGCGCGCATGGTCGATGTCCCGACCGCCCCTCACGGCGTCCCTGTCGTGATCGTGAACGGCCGCACCCCCGATGACCTGCCCAGCGTGCTCCCCGACGAATACGAGGCGGGGCACGCCATGGCATCTGTGCTGCTCGATGCCGGCCATCGGCGCATCGGCCTCATCGGCGACCTCCCCGCAGCGGCGAACCCACGTCGATCCGTGACGATCACGCGCCGTTTCGAGGGACTCGACGAGACCCTGTCCTCCGCAGGCGTCACCCCGGTTCGTGTGGACGTCGATGATTGGAATCCCGAGGTGGGATATCGAGAGGCGATGCGGATGCTCCCCGCTCATCCCGAGCTCACCGCCGTCATCGCAGCCACCGATGGCATGGCCTTCGGTATCATGCAGGCGCTCGCCGAACTCGGTCTGCGCGTCCCGGACGATATCTCGATCGTCTCGTTCGACGACGAGGATCTCGCTGCGATGGTCCGCCCAGGGCTCACCACCGCACGACTGCCCTACGAGGAGATGGCGCACCAGGGAGTGCTCATGCTGCTCGGAGAGCGCGAGCTCTCGCATGAGCTGCTTCCGATGCCTGTGGTCACCCGCGGGTCGGTGCGCACGATCTCGGAGAGGGTCACACGTCCATGACTGAGCATGAGAGCGTCATCACTCCCACGCCCGGCGCCGATCGCCGCGTCGTCGTCATCGGCGAGGCGCTGATCGACATCGTCCACCGCGCGGATGGACGCGTCGACGAGGTCCCCGGCGGCAGTCCCGCCAACGTCGCACTGACTGTCGGTCGCCTGGGCGATGCCGCCGAGCTCGTCGCAGCAGTCGGCGCCGATGCCCACGGCGATGTCATCCGCGCCTGGCTCGCGGAGTCGGGCGTTCGCCTGAGTGCCGTCGAGGGCGAACGCACCGCGACGTCGACCGCGCGTCTCGCCGCAGACGGCTCAGCGACCTACGAGTTCGATATCACCTGGCGTCTCCCCGCCGACCTGTCCATCGGGACCCCGGGCGTCGTGCATGCCGGCTCGATCGCGAGCATCCTGCACCCGGGGGCGGATGTGGTCCAGCAGCTCCTGCGGACGGCTGAGAGCACGGCACTGATCACCTTCGATCCCAACGTCCGCCCAGCGCTGATCCCCGATCGGGATGATGCGCGTCGACGCGTGGAGGCGCTGGTGGCGCTGGCAGACGTGGTCAAGGCCAGCGACGAGGATCTGACCTGGCTCTATCCGGAGCGGTCACCATTGGACAGCGCGGATGCGTGGAGGCGCTCCGGTCCGGCGGTCGTCGTGGTCACCACCGGCGGCGACGGGGCGGCAGCCGTCACGAGAGGTGGCGTCACTCGCAGTCCGGGTCGGCCCGTCACGGTGGTCGACACAGTGGGCGCCGGAGACACGTTCATGGGGGCGCTGATCCACGGCCTCCTGCACCTGCGCTTCGCGGGTGCCGAAGCGCGGCCGCTGCTGCGTGAGATCGACGCGCCGGACCTTGAGCGGATACTCTCGTTCGCCGCGAGAGCGGCAGCGATCACCGTCTCTCGCCCCGGCGCCGATCCGCCGCGACGGGCCGAGCTGCCTGCGCTCTGATCGCCACCGAGTACGGACGGCCACCCACGAAATCCGCTTCGCGAGATCTGCGTCGGTCTACGTAGTCAGCAGCATCCGCCGCCGCCACTGGTGGTGGAGCATACGCCGGTCGCGGGGAGCGCGAGTCGCACCTCGGTCGCGGCCCGCATGTCGCCGTCGAGCCAGGCGGCCACAGAGCGGACCTGCTCATAGCCGGTGGCAAGCAGGAACGTGGGCGCACGGCCGTAGGATTTCATCCCGACGAGGAAGAAGCCCGAATCCGGATGCCGCAGCTCGTCGAAACCGTGCGGGGCGACGGTTCCGCAGGAGTGCAGGTTCGGGTCGATCAGCGGAGCCAGCCGGACCGGCGCCTCGACGATGTCGTCCAGCTGCAGCCGGATCTCGCGGAGCATGTCCAGATCGGGTCGGAATCCCGTCGCCCCCACGACCAGGTCGGCGTCGTGGACAGCGGGCTCGCCGCGGCGCGTGCCGATCAGTCGGATGCCGTCACCCTGGCGCTCGACGGCGGAGATCTCGAACGAGTCGATCTTCTCGATCAGGCCGTCGTCCACGAGCTGGTCGACGCGGGAGCCGAGGCGCGCGCGGTCGGCCAGCTCGTCATCGGCGGAGGACGACACGCGCACGGCGGACGCGTTGCGGATCAGCCACGTCACACGTGTGTCCGGCTCCGTCCGCGACAGCTCGGCCAGCGCGATCAGCGTGTTCGCCGCCGAATGGCCGGCGCCGACGACGGTGGTGTGACGGCCCGAGAACCGTGCGCGATCGGTGCCGCGCACATCCGGCAGCGCGTGGATGATGCGGTCGCCGGCGCCGCCGACGCCCATCGGCACCAAGCCGGATGAGCTCAACGGGTTCGGGCTCGTATAGGTGCCGGATGCGTCGATCACCGCTCGTCCCGTCATCTCCTCCACCCTCCCGTCCGCCGTCGTGACGCGCAGCAGGAACGGCGTCGACTCCCGACCCGCCGTTCGGGTGCGATCCATGCCCTGCCTGGTCACCGCACTCGCGCGGGCGCCGTATCGGATCCGGGAGCGGATCGCGTCGAGCTCGGCCAGCGGCATCAGGTACTCGTCGACGAGCTCATGTCCGCTCGGCGCCCGGCCCTCATCTACCGGCGGAGCCCACCCGGCGGCGTCCAGCAGCCTTCGTGACGCGGGGTCGATCAGGTGCCGCCACGGCGAGAACAGGCGCGTGTGCCCCCACAGGCGGATCGAGGAGGCCGGGCGGTCACCGGCCTCCAGCACCACGAAGTCGATGCCCCGCTCAACCAGATTCGCCGCGGCGGCCAGACCGATCGGGCCGGCGCCGATGATCACCACGGGCAGCGTCGCCAGGCGATCGGTCACGGCCGAACGGGGTGTGAGATCGATCAGGGTCATGCTGGCCTCCCGGCATATATCGATAAGCGTCGATGTTCAGTATCGACGCAGATATAGATGCCTGTCAATATCGACTATCATCGATACATGGTCACGATGCTCGAGGTCACCGACGTCACCGACGTCACCGCGCAACGCGGCGGGACGTGCTGCGTACCGCTGGTGAAGAAGCCGCTCACGCAGGCGGATGCCGAGCACCTGGCCGCCACACTGAAGGCCCTCGCCGATCCGGCCCGCCTGCGACTGCTGTCGATCGTCGCGTCTTCTCAGGGGCAGGAGGCCTGCGTGTGCGATCTGATCGAGCCGGTCGGACTCTCGCAGCCCACCGTGTCGCATCATCTGAAGGTGCTTACCGAAGCCGGATTCCTGTCACGCTCCAAACGCGGCACGTGGGCGTACTACCGACTCCTTCCGGATGCGCTGACGGGCGTCGCCGGCATCCTCGCGATCTGACTGCCGGCTAGTCCGCGGTCGCCGCAGGACGCGTGCAGACCCGCTCGATGAGCGTCTGCCAGCTGTCCTCGAACGAGCCGACGCTGCGCGCCGTGGGCGGCGGCGGAGCGCTCAGCGCGAGCAGCAGCGGCCCTTCCAGTGCCAGCGTGAGCTGGACGGCCAGGTTGTCGAGGTCCTCCACTCCGATATGCGCCTGCGCCAGCAGCATCCGGATGTGGATCTGGGTGAACTGCACACCCGAGGCGGGCACTTCACTGCCCGGCTCCAGAGTCTCCCGCATGACCTGCAGATGGTTCACCAGATGGGAGTAGCGCCCACGACCATAGGCGATCAGCCGCTGCACCGGGTCAGCCCCGGACCCAGCGGAGGCTCCCCTGCATCACACGCTGCTGGAAGGCGAACTCGTCAGTGCCGAGCAGGTCGCGGAAAATGCCCGCTCTCGAGCCGAAGGCGCGCACGACCGTCCCCTTGCCGAGTCCGGTGCGCTCAGCGAGACCGTCCATCGTGATCCCCGACGGGCCGCGCTCGGCGAGCACCTGCTGAGCGGCGGCGATCAGGCGCTCGTGATTGCGCACCGCATCCGCACGCTTGGGGCGCGGACCGCCTGGCTGCAGAAGAGGAATGCTCACGGTTTCAGATTAGGCGGAATAATAAACGGGGGATAGTCCGTTTACCCCGGTATGCACGTACTCATCACCGGCGGAACCGGTCATTCCGGCTCGCATATCATCCCCGAACTCATCTCCGCGGGCCACCAGGTCACGGGCCTCGTCCGCTCGGACGAGGCCGCAGCGGCAGTCACCGCGCTCGGCGCCACGGCCCGCCGCGGCGACCTCCGCGACCTCGACGACCTCAAGCAGGCCGCTTCCGAGTCCGATGGTGTCATCCACGTCGCCCATCGTCAGGATCTGCTGCCGGTCGGCGGGATGGATGCCGTCGCCGCCGCAGAGATCGAGGTCATGAACGCGTACCGTGATGCCCTCGCCGGAACCGGCAAGCCCCTGGTCGCGGCCGGCAGCATCGGTTCCCCCGGACACCTGGGACGCCCTGCGATCGAGACCGATCAGGCGCTGCCCGCAGACGCGGAGCACAGCGGTACTCTTCGGATGCGCAACAGCGTGGAATCCGCCGTCATCGGCTTCGCCGAGCAGGGCGTGCGCTCCTCGGTCGTTCGGATAGCCAACATCGCGCACAGCACGGTCGATCAGGCAGGATTCCTGCCGACCCTCATCGCGTTGGCGAAGGAGAAGGGATTCGCCGGCTATCCGGGCGACGGCTCGAATCTGTGGAACGCCATCCATATCCGCGATGTCGCCCGCATCTACCGACTTGCGCTGGAGAAGGGCGCACCCGGCCGCTACTGGCACGCCGTCGCCGATGGAGAAGTTCCTCTCCGCACGCTCGCCGAGGCGATCGGCGCGCGGGTAGGCGTGCCCGCCGTGAGCGTTCCGCTCGACGAGCTGATGGTGCCCGGATACTTCGGGTTCCTCTCCAACATCGTCACGCACAGCTACCCGGCATCCAACCTCATCACCCGTCGGGACCTGGGCTGGGAGCCGCTCGAACCCAGCCTTCTCGACGGCCTCGACAACGGCCACTACTTCCCGGTCCGTTGAGCCATCCGAACACCACCCAGAAGGAGACTGACATGAGCACCATCACCATCATCGGCACCGGCGGCATGGCCGCCGCGATCGCCGGACGCGCGTCCGCGTCCGGACACGCCATCCAAGTCCTCAGCCGTGACACCGCGAGCGCCCAGGCATTCGCGGACCGGTTGGCGATCGACGCGACTGTGGGCGTGCACGGCACCGTTCCGGCCGGCGGCCTCGTCGTCCTGGCGGTGCCCTACTCCGTCGCCGCATCCGTGGTGGGCGCGTACGGCGACGCGCTCGCCGGAAAGGTGATCATCGACATCACCAACCCGTACTCTCCCGAGCCCGGGGCCCTGGTCACCCCTGCCGGAAGCTCCGGCGCGCAGGAGATCACCAAGCTGCTGCCCGCAGGGACGACCGTCGTGAAGGCGTTCAACACCCTGGTCGGCCAGGTGCTGGCCCGCGGCGGAAGCCGTGACACGTTCGTGGCATCCGACGATCCGGCCGCCAAGGAGCGCGTCTCGGAGTTCATCACCAGCCTCGGCCTGCGTCCCCTCGACGTCGGCGGGCTGGCGATGGCACGCAACCTCGAGGCCACCGGCACGCTTCTGATCGGCCTGGCGCAGAACGCCCTCGGCCACTTCGACTTCGCCCTCAACGTCGACGCC
Source organism: Microbacterium suwonense (assembly GCF_030296555.1). Lineage (NCBI taxonomy): Bacteria > Bacillati > Actinomycetota > Actinomycetes > Micrococcales > Microbacteriaceae > Microbacterium > Microbacterium suwonense. Next base: position 2,638,268 of record NZ_AP027728.1, on the reverse strand, counting down.
GGCTGAGCCGCGGACGGCACCTGTAGATCCCACCCCCAAAAAACAGAGAAAGCGACACACTATGACCCGCATCTTCCGCCTCGACGCCTCCATCCGCGGTGAGGCGTCCGTCAGCCGCGCACTGTCGGACACCCTGCTCGAGACCCTGACCTCGGAACTCGGCGACGTGGCCACGGTCACACGCCGCGACCTCGCCGCCGACCCGGTGCCGCCTGCCACGTGGGGCCTGGCCGCGAATGCCGGGTTCGTGCCCGAGGATCAGCGTTCGGACGAGCAGGTCGCCGCCGTCGACTACGCGCGGATGCTCGCGGACGAGGTCGACGCCGCGGACGTGCTCATCATCGGCGCCCCGTTCTACAACTTCGGCGTCTCGCAGCACACCAAGGCCTGGCTGGACGCCATCATCACCGACAGCCGCTTCAGCCCCGGAACACGCCCCGGCGAGGGTAAGACCGCCTTCATCGTCGCCTCCCGTGGCGGCGGATACTCCGAGGGAACACCGCGCTACGGCTGGGACCACGGCACCCCGTGGCTGGTGCGCATCTTCCGCGACGTGTTCGGCTACGAGACCGAGATCATCGAGACCGAGCTGACACTCGCCGAGCACAACCCGGCGATGGCCCACCTGGTGGACCTCGCCAAGGAGAACCGCGCTCGGGCGCATGAGGCGGCCGAGGAGCACGGCAAGCGCGTCGCAGCGAGCTTCGCAGACGCCGCTGCCGCGTAGGGCGAACAGAGGCGAGAAGCAGGCGGTCCGTCGTGGCCGCGTGCTTCTCGTCTCAGCACTCCTGGCGCACGAAGGAGAACCGCATCAGAGGAACGCGACACCGCCGGCCTCCGGGAACCGTCGAAGCCTCGCGTAATCGTCCAGTGCCCGCAGTGCCGCCCATGCCACCACGGCGCTGGATCGAGGGCGCTCGGGCGACGGCGCATTGGTGACGATGGCGCGCACCTCGCCGAGCGCACCAGCGGCGCGGATCTCGTGCCGGGTCGCCGCCGCATCGGGATCGGCGACGACCCTCGCAGTCGCGATGTCCCAGGCATCCGCAGCGAGCGCGAGCGCTGCAGCGACGTTGGCGGATGCCGGGAATCGCTGTGCCACCTCACCCGCCGGCCCATCCGCCAGCACGATCTCCGCGTCGCCGGCGCGCAGCGTCGCCTGCAGGTCGCTTGGCATCCACTGCTGGATGAGTGTGGCAGGCAGCTTGCGGCTCTCCAGTGAAACGGCGGTCAACGGCCCGGCGGCGCGCAGCGCGCGGACCTGGTCCAGTCCGCCGATCGCGCCGGTGCAGGGAATGAGCAGGCCGCGGCCCGGCATCCGCCTCAGCAGCGCCGAGCGCAATCCGGCATCGGCGAGCGCGCCGACCGACAGCAGGATGACGTCCACGCCGCTGTCCAGCAGCGCGGGCACCCGCTCCTGCACGGCCTGCTGGGTCGATGCTTCGACGATCACGTCGACCGCACCCGCTCCCGGAAGGGGGTCATCCCGGCCATAGGCGCCGATCACCCGATAGGGACGGGACTCGTGCACCGCCCGGCGCAGCACCCGGTTGATGTGCCCATCGCCGAGGAACCCGACCCGCAGATCCACCATGCCTCGACCATAGGACACGGCGTGTATCCGCGGGTCACCTACCCCGGTGCCGGTCGTCTCCTCCCGAGAAGCGCGCGAACTTCTCGACAGCCGCCGGGGTGACCGGGGTGAAGAGATTCACGAGGTTCCCGTCGGGGTCGCGCAGCAGCGAACGGTTGCCCCAGGGCATGTCCGTCGGCTCGTTGACCCACGAATCCACGACGTCGCGAAGGCGGGCGTACTCCGCGTCGACATCCGCGGTCAGGAATTCGATGATCGCCGATCGGTTGTTCCCGCCCTCTGCGGCGCCCGGTGCGAACGCGGGCACGGTGCGGGTGCTGCCGATCGCGAGCGTACCGAGCGATGTCCTGAGTTCAGCGAACACATCGCCGTTGCGTGCGGCGATGCCGCCGGTGACGAGCTCGTAGAAGTCAGCGAGACGCGAGACGTCGTCAGTGATGAGGCGCACAGAGACAAGGTTCGTGGTTCTCCTCGGTGAGTGGTCGAGGTTGTTCTCGACCTGCCCAGCCTGACGACTGTGCGCGACAGCGTGCTGTCGGCGATTCTGGCGATCTCAGAGTTCGAGCGGCTCGAGCGACCCGTAGGCGATGTCGAGATCATCGCCGGTGAGCGGTCGGGGTTCGGGCGTCCCCGCTGTCACGGTCACGCCCCGGATGCGGTCGATCCGGAACGCACGGATGCCGTCGCGCAGCCGACACCACGCGACGAGGCACCAGACGCCGTCCGCCTCGACATAGCCGAGCGGCTCGATCTCACGTGCCGTGTGCCTGCCGTTGCGATCGACGTAGGACATCCGCAGCACGCGCCGCGTCGACAGGGCGTCCGCGATCGCCCGCGGGACGCGGGGTCGAGCCGGTCGATCCCTCAGAAAATGCACTCGCTGAGCCCGTTCCCGGGCTGAGGAGGCATCCGCATCGTCCATCGCGAAGGTCAGCTTGTGCAGTGCCGTCCTGGCAGCGGGATGGAACGGTGATGCATCCGTCAGCCGCAGCGCAACGGCCACCGCGACGGCCGCGTCGGGAGTGAAGTTCACCGGTGGCAGGGTCCGCTCGGGTGCCAGGCAGTAGCCGCGCGTGCGCCCCGACTCCGCTCAGATCGGCACCCCCGCCTGCTGCAGTGCACTGATGTCGCGTTCGACTGTTCGGATGCTGACCTCGAAGCGTTCGGCCAACCACCGGGCGCTGCGCGGTCGTGGCGCCACTGCGCGCAATCCCTCCACCAAGGCGTAGAGGCGATCGGTCCTGTTCACGCTCCGACATTAGCCGCAGGCCCCTCCCGCTGGTGCCGACTCCGGCCGACGGTGCAGTCGGCACCTACGACGCTCGCCAGCCGTCACTCCCCGGTGACGATGACCTCGACATCGGCATCGGCGAGCGCGGCGGCGATCGCTGCCGGCGGTTCGTGATCTGTCACCAGCACGTCGATGTCGTGGAAGTCGCCGAGGCGCACCAGATCGCTGCGGCCCAGCTTGCTGCTCGCGGCGACGAGGACGACCCGGTCGGATGCCGCCATGATCGCGCGCTTGGTCGAGAGCTCCAGATTCCGCTCGATGTACAGGCCGTGCGCGTTCACTCCCGCGATGCCCATGAAGGCCGTCTCGGCCCGCAGGCCCTCCAGGTTGGCGATGGCGAGGTGGCCGACGAATGCCTGGCTGTCGTGGAGCAGCTGACCGCCGAGGGAGATCGTCGTGGCGTTCGGCGCTGCAGGGCGAGCTGCATGACCGGCGCGGAGTGCGTGATGAGCGTGCCCTCGAAGGTGGGCGGCAGCGCCCGAGCGACGCTGAAGGCGGTGGTGCCCGCATCGATGAAGACGCGCTCCGTGGACGAGATGATCTCGGCGCAGGCGGCGGCGATGCTGCGCTTGGCATCGCTGTCGTCCTCCGCTCGTGCGGCGAACCCCGCGACGTGGATCGTGCCGTGCGGAAGCATGAGCCCGCCGTGCACCGACCGCGCGATCCCCTGCTCCTCGAGCCGCCGGGAATCGCGTCTGATCGTCATGTCCGAGACGTGGTATTTCTCGGCGAGTGCCGTCGTCGCGACGAAGCCGCGCTCCTTCAGATCCTGAACGATCGAACGCTGGCGAGCGGACAGAGCGTCAGTTCCCCCATGTCCTCCACCTACTCTCTCACGTCGTGTACCGTCGACGTCGTCTGCACATGCGGGTCAGCGATCGCAACGATCTCGCCGCCGTCGATGAGCTCGATGTAGCGGATGTGCTCCTGGCCCATCGTGCCTGCCCCGACCAGTCCATACCGCAGCACGGTCTCCGCGCGAGTCTCGGTCTCTGCCATCGAGCTCATCCTCTCCAGCCATGTTCTATTTCCAACATTTATTGTCGGAATGCGAACAACCATAGCCAGACCGCATCGGCCCGTCAAGGGGTCGCCTCCGATCCGGCCCAGGACGCTGCCGGCACGCTCCGCGTCGGCATCCGGGAGCCCCTGGCCGACCACGACGCGATGGCGTCGGCCTACGACGCGATGGCGTCGGCGAAGCTCTGATGCGATCGCCAGATGTGCGTGCGGGCGAGATCCTCGGCGGCACTCGCATCGGCGCGGGCGATCGCATCGATGATCGCCCGATGCTCCTGGAGTGACTGATCGCCACGACCCGGCTGCCGCGCGGAGAGCGCATTGCCGAGCAGCATCTGATCGAGCAGCGGCTCACCGGCGCGCAGGATCCGGGAGTTCCCACTCGCCTGCCAGAGGGCGCGGTGAAAGAGAATGTCCAGGCGGCGGTGCCCGTCGATGTCACGCTCCGCCAGTCGCTTCTCCTGATCAGCACACAGCCGCGCCAGTGCGGCAGCAGCCTGCACGGCCCCGGAAGATGGAGACCCCCACTGTCAATGGTGGCTCGCGCCTAGTGTCGAAGCATGAGCATCACCGCCGATCCCGAAGTCCTCGCCTCCTACTGGCAGGATCTGCGCAGCACACTCCCGGAGCTGCCGCCTGAGCCGCCCGAAGCCTGGGCGTTCGGCGCCACCCCCGAGCACGCCGATGGCCTGCTCGAACTCGTCATGTCCGGCGTGAAGACGGGCACCGCGTCATCTGTGTGGGACTACGAGGCATCCGGCGATCCGATGCCGCGGGTGGGCGAGCTGAGCGTGATCCTCGACGGCAGCGGGATCCCCCGCGCCGTGATCCGCACCTCCTCGCTGCTCACGGTTCCGTTCGATGAGGTCAGTGAAGAGCACGCCCACGCCGAAGGCGAGGGCGACCGCACGCTCCGCGCGTGGCGTGAGATCCACGAGCGCTTCTGGCGCACCCACTCCGAGGACCCGCGCGGCTGGGCGCCGGATATGCCCGTGCTCTGCGAGCGGTTCACGCTCGTGCATCCGCTGCCTTGACGGGCCGCACTTCCGTCAGAGTCTCGACGCCAGCAGCTCGGCGAGATGCATGGTCGGGCGATCGGTCAGGTCGTCGACCTGGATGCGGCAGCTCATGCCGTCGGCCAGCACCACCGCGTCTGGATGTGCGCGCAGGCTGGGCAGCAGGTGCGTCTCGGCCACCGCGACGCTGACCTCGTAGTGGCCCTTCTCGACGCCGAAGTTGCCGGCCAGTCCGCAGCATCCGTCCACACGGGTGACCGTCGCTCCGGCATGACGCAGCAGTGCTTCGTCCACGCTCCAGCCGAGCACGGCGTTCTGATGGCAGTGCGGCTGCGCGACCACCTCGACGCCGGTGAGGTCGGGCACCGGCAGCTTCAGTCGGGTGACCAGCTCGGCGAAGGTGAGCACGCCGTCGGCCACGCGCCGGGCGTCGGCGGAATCGACCAGATCCAGAACGTCCGAGCGCAGCGTGGCCGTGCACGAGGGCTCCAGGCCGAGCACGGGGACACCCGAGTCCACATAGGCGGCGAGCCGCTCGACCGTGCGGGTGACCATGGGCTTGGCGCGGTCCAGCTGACCTGTCGTGATCCAGGTCAGGCCGCAGCAGGCGTCGTCCTGGATCACCCGGGCATCGATCCCGTTCGCACGCAGGTACTCCAGCGCGGCGACTCCCGAGTTCGGGAAGAAGTGATCTGTGAACGAGTCGGCCCAGATCCAGACATCCGGCTGACCGCCGCCGGTGACCGCCCGGCGATCCGCTCGTCGCAGCGTGCGCGGGGCGAACGTCGGGGTGGAACGACGCTGGTCGATGCCGACGGCCCACTTGCCCAGGGCCGCAAGCGGCGGGATCCGCGCCGCCAGGTTCGCGATCGTCGCCACCGGCGCCGCCAGCCGTGCCCACAGCGGCAGGCGGCCGAGCGTCAGGTGCGAACGCGGTCGGCGGATGCCCGCCACGTCGTGCTTCTGATGCAGCACCTCTGACTTGTAGGTCGCCATGTCGACCCCGGTCGGGCAGTCGGTCGCGCAGCCCTTGCACGCCAGGCACAGATCCAGAGCCTCGTCGACAGCGGCGCTGGTGAGGCCGTCGCGCAGCAGCCCGCCATCGAGCGCCTCTTGTAGCACCCGTGCTCGTCCTCGCGTCGAGTCCTTCTCGTTCCTCGTCGCCTGATACGAGGGGCACATCACGCCTGCGGCGTGCGGGGCGACGCACTTGCCGACTCCCGTGCAGCGGTGCACGGCCGCGCCCAGATCGCCGCCGTCGTGCAGCAGCTTCAGTGCGGTACGCGGGCGCCCTCGCGGGCGCACCGTGCGCAGATCCTCGGTGATGTCGGCGGGCCCGTCGCCGGACGGGTCGGCGATCACGCCCGGGTTCATCAGTCCGCGCGGGTCACAGATGCGCTTCACCTCGTCGAACAGCCGCAGCGCATCGGGTTCATACATGTACGGCAGCAGCTCGGAGCGCGTGCGTCCGTCACCGTGCTCGCCGGATATTGTTCCCCCGTACTTCTGAAGGGCGGATGCCGCGGCGTGCATGAAGTCGTGGAACACCGTCGCGGATGCCGCATCTCCCGGCTGGAACGGGAAGTCGATCCGCACGTGGATGCACCCGTCGCCGAAGTGCCCGTACGGGATGCCCTTGAGCCCGTGATCCACCAGCAGACGCTCGAAATCGCGCAGCCACGCACCCAGATGCTCGGGCGGCACCGCCGAGTCCTCCCATCCGGCATGCGCCGGCGTCGGCAGCGCGCGGCCGGCCAGGCCGCCGCCGTCTTCGCGGATCCGCCAGAGCGCGTCCTGCTCCGCCGGGGTGCTGACAACCCGGGATGCCAGGCTCCCGGACGCCGTGATGACCTTGACTGCGGCATCCGCCACCGCCCCGGCTTCGCCGCCGATCTCGGCGAACAGCCAGCCCGTGCCCCGGGGCAGTTCTGGCACCACCACTCCCCGGCTGCGGACCAGGTCGATGATCCGTGCATCCATGCCCTCCAGCGCGGTCAGTCGCAGCTGCGGGCTCTCGTACGGGGCGATGCCGGCGCGGATCTGCGGGACGGCATCCGCGGCGTGCGCCATGTCCGGGTAGCCGAGCGCGACGAGCACCCGCGATGCGGGGGCGCTCACCAGGCGCACGGTCGCCCTGGTGACGGTCGCGAGTGTCCCTTCGGTGCCCACCAGAAACTTCGGGATGCTGCGTCGCTCGGGCAGCAGGTGCTCCAGGGAGTATCCCGACACCTGCCGACCGAACCGGCCGAACTGGGTTCTGATCGTGCCGAGGTTGCGTTCGGCGAGCGCGCCGAGACCGGCTGTGATCTCGGGTGATGCGGTGTCTGCGCCCCAGATCACCTCGAGCTCCTCGACGTTGTCGACCGTGCGGCCGTAGCCGAGGGCTCGCGACCCGCAGGCGTTGTTGCCGATCATGCCGCCGATCGTGGCGCGGGTGTGCGACGACGGATCGGGTCCGAACCGCAGCCCGTGCGGGGCGGCGGCGCGCTGCAGCTCGGAGTGCACCACTCCGGGCTCGACGGTCGCGGTCCGCGCTTCCGGATCGATGTTGAGCACACGGTTGAGTCCGCGGGTGTCGACGACGATGCCGGAGCCGATGGCGTTGCCCGCGATCGAGGTTCCCGACCCGCGCAGGGTCAACGGCACTCCGAGCCGACGCGACACCTCGTGCACGGCATGCAGCTCGTCCACGTGCTGCGCGCGCACCACGGCCTGCGGCACGACCCGGTAGAGCGAGGCGTCGGAGGAGTACATCGCTCGATCAATGTCGCTGACCGAGACATCCGCGAGCCCCTGGTCACGCAGTTCGGCGGCCAGATCGACGGCGATCTCGAGCATGGCGTCTTCTCTCTCCAGCGATTCGTCGGCGTTCGTCGTCGGGCACGAGCATCCGACCCAGTGAATGTTGCTTTATCAACATTCGATGTTGCTTTACTCACACGGTAGGCATTCCCCCGTCTCTGGTCAAGCGTCGACAGTGCCGCGGGGCCCGCTCTCGATCATGCTCCCGTGGTCGCCACCTCGACCAGCTCCCGACTCGTCGAGGTCAGATCCCTCACCCCGCCGCGCCACAGCGCAGTGATCGGTCGCACGACGGGCGCGCCTTCCACCGGCACCTCCGACAGGCGTCCGAGCCGAAGATCGTCCGCCACGGCGAGACGCGACAGCACGGCGGGCGCCAGGCCCTCCGCGGCGGCGAGACGGACTGCAGCAGACGTCGGCAGAACCACGGATGGATCGGCGACGTCCCTCCCGAGGCGTGTGCGGACGGCATCCTCCCAGGTCTGCCTGGTGCCGCTGCCCTCCTCACGCGCCACGAGCGCGGCATCCGCCACCTCAGCCATCGCGATCCCATCGCGACCCGACCAGGGATGCGTCGGCGCCACGACCAGCACCAGGGCGTCCACCCCGACAGCGGTCTGCGACAGGCCGCCGGGAATCGTGGACGACTCGATGAAGCCCAGATCCGCCGCGCCTCCGCGCACCAGCTCGGTCACCTCGACGCTGTTACCCGTGAGCAGCCGTACGGCGGTGGGCGTCCCACCGGAGCGCACCTGCCGTTCGCGCAATGCGACCAGCCAGGTCGGGATCATATGAGCCGCAACGGTCTGGCTCGCCGCCACCGTCAGCTCGCGCCGATGCTCATCACGCAGCGTCTCAACGCCGGCGCGGAACCGCTCCGCCCCGGCGAGCACGTCGGCCGCCCAGGAGGCGACGGTCTCGCCCTCCGCAGTCGGCACGACTCCGCGCGGAGTGCGCAGGAACAGCTCCATGCCCAGCTGTCGCTCGATTCCGCGCAGCCGCACCGAGGCCGACTGCTGCGTCACCCCGCAGGTGCGCGCCGCCTGGGATATCGATCCGTAGCGCACCGCCGCGCACAACAGCTCGAGCGCATCCAGCTCCGGAACACCGCGCATTCCACACCTACAATCCGATCCTGTACCCCTATCGACATTATCCCGATACCGCGGGGACCAGGAGACAGGCAGGCTGGTGAGGTGCAGCTCTCCCCCGTGCAGACCCTCCCGCCCCGTCTCCTCACCCGCGGCGCCGACGTGCTTCCCGGCGTGCTGATCACAGCCGCCATCGCCCTCGTCGCCACCGGCATCGGCGCGATCGTCCCGGTGCTCGGATCGGCCGTGCCGGCGATCGTCATCGGGGTGCTGCTGTCGCTCGTACGACCCCGGCTGATGGCCGGGCACGAGAAGGCGGATGCCCGCATCCAGCCCGGCATCGCCTACTCCGGCAAGTTCCTGCTGCAGCTCGCCGTCGTGCTGCTGGGTGTACAGCTGTCGATCGGCGCGATCGCGCAGGTCGGCCTGGAGTCGCTGCCGATCATGCTCACGACGCTCGTGGTCTGCCTGGTCGGCGCGTGGCTGCTGGGACGGATGCTGCGCACCGAGCGGCGCCTGACCACCCTGATCGGCGTGGGCACCGGCATCTGCGGGGCCTCCGCCATCGCCGCCGTCTCGCCCGTGATCGGCGCGGCGAGCGCAGAGATCGCCTATGCCGTCTCGACGATCTTCCTCTTCAACATCCTGGCCGTGGTGCTCTTCCCGCTCATCGGCCATGCACTGAACCTGGATCCGCACACCTTCGGGCTGTTCGCTGGAACGGCAGTGAACGACACGAGTTCGGTGGTCGCCGCCGCCGGGGTGTTCAGCACCCTGGCGCTCGGCTACGCGGTGGTCGTCAAGCTCGTGCGCACGTTGATGATCATCCCGATCAGCATCGGCCTGTCGGTGATGGAAGCACGGCGCAGTGCCCGGGCAGACAGCGCCGCGCAGCCGCTCACCGGCCGCCGGATCGCCAAGCTCGTGCCGTGGTTCCTGATCGGCTTCCTGATCGTCGCGATCGTGAACTCCACGGGCATCATCCCGGACGCCCCGCGCGAGGTGCTCGTGCAGGCCAGCGTGTTCCTGATCGCGATGGCACTGGCCGGCATCGGGCTGTCCACCGACATCCCCGCGCTGCGTCGCGCCGGCTGGCGGCCACTCGCCCTCGGCGGGATGCTGTGGGTGCTCGTGACGGTCACGGCGCTGCTCACGATCGCCGGAACCGCCGCCCTGCGCGGGTAGCTCTGCCATCCCCGGGCCCGCCGCATCTCCCGCGAACCCACAAGTGATTCGCGTGTCACGAATCGCTGCATCATGCGCGCCCGAGGCGGCAAACTGCGCCACCTGAAGCGGGGGATGAAGAAGCAGTCAGAGATCTTCCCGGAGGGCCCGGGCGATGCGCAGCACGGCTTCGCGCAGGAGAGGACGCGGGGTCGCGAAGACGAAGCGGGTGAAGCCGATCGCCGCCTGTCCGCACTGCGCACCGTCGGTCATCGCCACCTTCGCATGCTCGCGGAACCAGGCCCCGAGGTCACCGGTCAACCCGGTCGAGCGGAAGTCGAGCAGGGCGATGTAGGTGCCCTCCGGCACCGTCACCCGCACACCCGGCAGGTGCTCGGCGACCAGCTGGGCCAGCATCCGCCGATTGCCGTCGAGATACTCCACCACCTCGGCCAGCCAACCGCCTCCGCCGGTGTACGCGGCGAGCTGGGCGACCACGCCGATGGTCGCCGTGCCGTGGCCGACCCATCCGTCATTCGCCTTCCAGGCGTCGCGGGTCTCGTCGTTCGAGAAGATCAGCTGCGCGCATTTGAAGCCGGCGAGATTCCACGCCTTCGACGCGGAGGTGGCGGTCAAGGTGTGCGCGTCCGCAGCATCCGACACCGAGGCGTACGGGATGTGCGTCGCCGGTGCGTAGACGAGCGGCGCGTGGATCTCATCGGAGAACACCCGCCCACCAGCATCCGTCACCACCTCGGCGATCCGATGCAGCTCGTCCCGGGTCGCGACCGTGCCGAGCGGGTTGTGCGGGTTGCACAGCACCAGCAGCTCGCCACCGTCCGCGAAGGCCGCGGCGACGGCATCGAGGTCCATCACCCAACGCCCGTCGACCTCGCGGCTGGGCACCTCGATGACCCGCCGGCCGTGCCGCAGCGGCACACTGAGGAACGGCATGTACGCGGGTGTCGGCACGATCACGGCCGCCCCTGGGGCCGTGTACGTCGTGATCGCGAACTCGTACGCCGCGATCACGTCGGGCACAAGGCGCACGTCGGATGCTGCGACGCCCCATCCGTAGTGCTCGGCGTACCAGCGCGCGCTCGCGGTGCACAGCTCGTCGGCGAGTGAGGAGGGCAGGTAGCCGGTGAACCCGGCGCCCACCGCGGCGCCGATGGCCTGCGAGATCGCCGGGGCGACACCGAAGTCCATCTCGGCGACGAACGCGCCGATCGTCTCGGGGAACATCGTCCACTTCAGGCTTCCCGCGCTGCGCAGGTCGCTCTCGGTGATCGCGTCGAACGGATGCCCGGCCACGGCCGCTTCTGCAATGCTCATGTCCCCATTGTGCGGGGTGTCCCCTCGGTCGGCCGAACGATGCGCACCGTGGGTGAGAATGGAGCTGATGACCGATGACAGCGAATCTCAGAGCGCAGGCGATTGCGGGCCCTCCTGCACGTGCGGCGCGCCGCAGCGTCAGACCTTCTCGCTGAGCGTTCCTCCCCGTGCCTCCACCCCGGCGGCGTCCGGCAGCCATCCGATCCCGCAGGCGCAGATCCCGGCCGGAACCTTCCTGATGGGCGACTCGTCCGGTGACGAGAACCGCGGCGACGGTGAGACACCCGTGCACGCGGTGCGCATGTCGGCATTCGAGATCGACACGACCACGGTGACCAACGACGCATTCGCCGCATTCGTCGACGCGACGGGGTACCGCACCGAGGCCGAGACGTTCGGCTTCTCGGCGGTGTTCCACCTCGCCCTCACCGCCCCGGAGTCCGACATCATGGGCCAGGCCGCCCAGACGCCTTGGTGGCTGGGGGTGAAGGGCGCCGACTGGCGGCATCCGGGCGGTGCAGGATCGTCGATCGACGACCTCGGCGACCACCCGGTCGTGCACGTCAGCCACAACGACGCCCTCGCCTACTGCGCGTGGGCGGGACGGATGCTGCCCACTGAGGCGCAGTGGGAGTACGCCTCCCGCGGCGGGCTGGATTCCCGAAAGTACCCGTGGGGGGATGAAGAGGTCTCGGACGGCGGCTGGCGGGTGAACATCTGGCAGGGCAGCTTCCCCCGGGTCAACACCCTGGAAGACGGGTTCCTCACCACCGCACCGGTGCGAACCTTCCAGCCCAACGGCTACGGGCTGTGGCAGACCGTCGGCAACGTCTGGGAGTGGTGCGCGGACTGGTACGACCCGCGCTATTACGCCCGCAGCGCGGTCGCGGATCCGCCGGGCCCGGCATCCGGCAGCGCCCGGGTCATGCGCGGCGGCAGCTTCCTCTGCCACATCTCGTACTGCAACCGCTACCGCAACTCAGCGCGCTCGCAGAACACCCCGGATTCGTCGATGAGCAACGCCGGGTTCCGCACGGTCGCCGCCGTCTGACGCAGACCCTCTCGCAGTTCGCGGGCCCCAGCTGGTCGCCTCATCGCGGTTCGCGGGCCCTGAATGGTCGCCTCACCTCTCCCGAGGCGACCATTCGGGACCCGCGAACGTGGAGTCATGAGCAACATGGCGTCATGGGCGTCATCGACTCATGGCGCGGCGGCTGCGGCGCGACTCAGCGGCGGCGCCTGCGTGCGGCGATCACGATGATGACGATGACCGCGATCAGCAGCACCACGACGGGGGCGATCACCAACGGCCACGGCGTGGAGTCCGGCGCCGTCGAGGTCGGGGTCTGCGTCGCAACGGGCGCCACCGGCGCCGTGCTCTCCACCGGCGCCGTGCTCTCCGTCGACGCCGTGCTGTCCGTCGACGCCGTGCTCTCCGTCGGCGCGGGTGCGGACTCCTCCGCATCCAGCGAGAACGAGTACTCGCCGGAGGTGGGGTGCCCGTCGCTGGAAACGACCTTCCAGGTGACGACGTATGCCCCGTTCGGCATGCCGGGCTTCAGCGGCGTGGTGACGGTGTCGGCCGAGACCACGGGCTCGCCGGCGACCCAGTCCTGGCCGTTCTCATCGACGACGGTCATGGCCGTGCCGCTGTTGTCGGCCAGCGACAACAGGTTGCCCGAGAAGGTGAGCACGACCTGTTCGGGGATGCTCGTCAGCTGCTCGTCGGCGGCCGGCGAACTGGTGATGATCTGGTCGTGAGCGGATGCTGGGGCGGCGACGGCGAGCAGTGCGATGACCGCCACGGCCGTGCCCGCCAGTGCGGTGCGGATTCGGAACATGGGAAATACCTCGATTCGGATGCCGCAGAGCGGCAGGTGTCTGTGAGTCTGCAGGGGTGCGAACGCACCCCGGATGCCGCATCGAGTGCGGCGGTCGAGCCCGGAGTCAGACCAGACGGGGAGGCCCCCTGCGCCGCATCGCATCGAGGCGCGCTCTGCGGATGATCGGGGCGACGAGCACTGTCCACCGGCGGGATGCGGGCCGCTGGGCTCGCGTCGGAACGAGCAGGATCCGACGCAGCCACGCGGAGACAGCGGATGCTGCGGCCAGCAGCGCGCGCACGATCAGCTCGCCGCGATGCAGGAGCACGATCGTCAGCACTCCTGCCGCGAGATGCCCGAACCACATGCCGGCACCCTGCGGCACGAGCACCGCCGTGCCCGGGCCGAGGGCGCCCGGCTCGAAGCCACCCGGGCCGAAGCCGCCCGCGAGGCCGTGCACGTGCGGGGTCAGGACACCTGTCGGCGTGATGCTGCCCAGCACGAACAGCGCGTGGAACAGCAGCTGCGAGAGCAGAACCGACACGCTCAGCCGCAACAGCGAGAGACGCCGCCCCGCCAGCAGCGTGCACACGGTCAGCGACAACAGCCACGGCACGGCAATGCCCAGCATCCCGGGCATGGCGCCACCGGTCCAGACGTGCGAGGCCAGGGCGACGAACGTCGCGACCGTGGCACCGACGAACCCGCGCAGCAGCGGGATCTTACGGGAGGGACGCACGCCTCCATCTTTTCACGCGATCTCACACTGTGGGCTCGAGTGCGGGACGGGTCCGGCCCGCCCACACCGCGCCGGCGCTGGCGACGATCACCAGGGCGATCCCGGTGAGCTCCAGTGCCGAGAGGTGCTGGCCGAGCAGCACGAATCCGGCGGCACTCGCGGTGGCCGGCCCCAGGCTCATCAGCACACCGAACACGGCGGGGGTCAGGCGCCGCAACGCGCTCAGCTCGAGCGCATAGGGGATGGTCGAGCTGAGCACGGCGACAGCCGCCCCCAGCGCGATCAGATCGATGCGCAGCAGAGCGGGTCCGGCATCCGCGATGCCGAACGGCAGCGACAGCAGCGCCCCGAACGCCATCGCCAGCGCCAGGCCGTCGAGCTTGACGAAATCGCGGCCCACCCGCGCCGAGGCGAGGATGTATCCCGCCCAGCTGGCCGCGGCGCCGAGCGCGAACAGCACACCCGGCAGAGTGAGCCGATCCCAGCCACCGCCACCCAGCGCCAGGATGCCCGCGAGTGCGACGAGGGTCCACAGCCACGCCGTTCGCGTTTGCGCGACGATGACGGCGAGCGTGAGCGGACCCAGCACCTCGATCGTGACGGTGACGCCCAGCGGCAGCTCACTCAGCGCCAGATAGAACAGCCCGTTCATCAGGGCCAGCACGCCGCCGAGCAGGAGGGCCGAGCGCCACGCGCGGGCGGAATGCCCTCGCCATGCCGGGCGGGCGATCAGCAGCAGGATCAGCGCCGAGAAGACCAGGCGCAGCATCACCATGCCGAGCGGCCCCACCTGCGGGAACAGCAGCACCGCCAGTGAGGCGCCGATCTCCTGGCACACCAGTCCGGTGGCCACCAGCCCGACCGCCAGAACGCGAGCCGAGGGCGCGCCGAGCGCACCGGGAACGGATGCCCCGGTGCCGGTCACTCCGCGGCCGGAGCCTGGCAGATCGCGCCGTCGGCGATGGCCTGCCCGTACTGCTCGGCGGTGAAGGGCAGACCGAAGTCGGGAGCGGTCTGACCCTCAGCGGCGGGCGACTTCGAGGCGATCGCCGCGAGCTCCCAGGCCAAGTAGGCTGCCGGGCTTCCGCCTGCCGTGGAGTTGTTCAGGGTGACGGCCACGGTGAAGCCGGTCGCTGGATCGGAATAGGCGGCGGTCGCGTAGCCGGGGGTCCAGCCGAACTGGCCGATCATCGATCCGACCAGGAATGCACCGCCGGTCGCCTGATACCAGGCTGGTGCCTTGGCGGAGGAGGGCAGCGGCGCGCCGAAGCGCGCGGGCGTCGCATCCTTCTCGCGCAGGGCCTGACGGGCCTCGGCCTGCACGTAGCGGCCCAGGTCGGTGATCGTCGAGACGGCGCCCGAGTCAGTGAACCCGATGCTCGCGGAGCTCTTGGTGATGTCGATCGGCGCGGTGCAGTCGTAGCCGTCCTCCCCGAGGGCAGGTAGGCGCCCTTCAGCGCCGGCGAGGGCGCGGCGCGGCTGCGGCATCCGAGGGCAGCGAAGTGGAGTCCAGTTCGAGCGGCGTGGTGACGTACTTGCTGATCAGCTGCGAGGCGCTCATCCCCGAGGCGCGCTCGAGGGCCATTCCCAGCATCAGGTACCCGGCATCCGAATCGCGGTAGGCGGTATGCGCGGCACTGCGCTGCGCCCCCAGGCCGAAGCTCGCCAGCTGCAGCGGCGCCCACACCCGCTCGGGCGTGTTCAGCCAGTAGGGCTTCACCGCGCTCTCGGACGAGCCGATGCCGCTGGTGCCGTTGCACAGATCGAGCAGGGTGATGTCGCTGAGGTCGGCGACTCCCGAGACGTACTTCGGAACGGGCGCGTCGAGCTTGATCTTGCCGTCATCGGCCATGCCGTACAGCACATCGCAGGTCATCATGCGGGTCACGTCGGCCACGCGGAAGGACATGTCCTTAGTGACCTTGGTGTCGTCGCCGAGGGCCTGGGTGCCCAGGCCGGTGACCCATTCGCCGCTCCACGGCACCCACACGCCGACGATCGCGCCCGACGATCCGGTGGCGACCATGGCCTGCTCGACGGCCGCCTGCAGCTGGCCCGTGACGTCGTCCGGAAGCTTGGCGTCGACCTGCTCCGGCGGCGTGTAGCTGAACTCCGGAGGGGCCGGCGTGCACGCGGTGAGTGCCAGTGCCAGGCCCACGGCGCCGACGAGGGCAGCGCGCAGACGGCGCGACGAACGAAGATGCATGTATCGACTCTCCCGGGGATGGACTCTCCGAGTCTAGAACGCGGATGCTGGGAGCCCGCCTCTCGGCATCCGTCTTCTGCTCAGCTCTCGATCTTCTGCGCCTGCCTGGCCTCCCACGCCTCGCGCATGAAGCGGCGCACGTCCTCATCCACCCGGATGTCGCTCGGCCGCAGCGGCCGCGACAGATACAGCCCGTCCAGCGACGTCAGCCGGCTGAGTGCCACGTACGTCTGACCGGGCGCAAAGGCCCCCGAGCCCAGGTCGATGATCGCCTGATCGTAGGTCTTGCCCTGCGACTTGTGGATCGTCACCGCCCAGGCCAGGCGCAGCGGGAACTGAGTGAACTCGG
Organism: Microbacterium suwonense; assembly: GCF_030296555.1. Classification (NCBI taxonomy): domain Bacteria; kingdom Bacillati; phylum Actinomycetota; class Actinomycetes; order Micrococcales; family Microbacteriaceae; genus Microbacterium; species Microbacterium suwonense. The sequence goes on along the minus strand of NZ_AP027728.1, from coordinate 2,621,838 downwards.
CCACCACCTCGCGGGAGAGCGTCTTGGTGCCGGGGTTGTAGGCGTACCGGAACCGTTCCCACACCGCAGGCTCCACATCGAACTCGTCGCCGTCGACCTCCACGCGCACCGTGTCGCCGAGGATGCGGGTCACCGTGCCGATCGACCCGTTCACCCAGCGCGGCGGCTCCCCTGCATGGCGATGTCGTTGCGCAGGAACATCACCTGCGCGCCGACCTTCAGCTTCAGCTCGGAATCGGCCGGGTAGTTCGCTTCGCCGCGCCCGAAGTCGCCGCTCACCTCGGCGCGCGCGATCTGCTCGCGCCCGGCCAGGGCTGCGAGATGGCGGCTGTTGATGCTGTTGACGATGTCGTTCCGGGTGGCGAGGGTGATGATCGGCACCTCGCCGGGTTCGGGCTCGGGAGGTGTGCGGGCGCCCTGGGTGTTGAGCGTCTCGGCGATGTCGGCGGTGACCCGCCCGTAGCGCACGGCGTTCAGCATCGCCTTGAAGCCGTCGTCGGACTGGCGGTGGATGTGCACCAGCTCGTGCACGTGCAGGCGCGTTCCGTACTCACCCAGATCGAGCAGCTGGTCGCCGCTCCCTCCGCTCGACCCGCCCTGCCCCTGCAGCCCGCCGGTCCACACCTTCGCGTCGAAGAACCAGAACGAGCGGTAGTGATCCTGCACGTAGCGCAGCTCGTCGCCGCGCGGCGGCACCGGGGCGAGCTGATACGGATCGCCGAACATCACGACCTGCACCCCGCCGAAGGGGATGCCGCGCTTGCCCCTGGCCTGACGCAGCGATCGGTCGATGGCATCCATCAGATCCGCATTGACCATCGAGATCTCGTCGATGACGAGGGTCTGGATGGCGTTGAGCACACGGCGGGTGGCATCGGACTGCTCGATCTGGCTCTCGGCGATCAGGCCGATCGGCAGCCGGAACAGCGAGTGGATCGTCTGCCCCTCGACGTTCAGGGCGGCGACGCCGGTGGGTGCGCAGATCGCGATCTGCTTCTCGGTGTTCCAGGCGAAGTACTGCAGCAGCGTCGATTTGCCCGTGCCGGCTCGCCCGGTGATGAACACGTGCTCGTCGGTGTCCTCGATGAGACGGAACAGCGTCTGCTGTTCATCGGAGAGGGTCACGGACACGCAACCCATGTTAAGCGCCATGAGTCATCGTGCGTCGCCGCTCGGCTCCGTCCCAGCCGGCGATCCTTAGACTTGACGGCATGATGCAGAGGCGGGGGTCTCACGGCGGCGCTCTGCGCTTCGCACCGATCTGACCATCCTCGGGCTCGTCGGCATTCTGCTCATCGCCGCGCTCGGCGCCGGCGGCATCTCGCTGTACCAGGAGGTGTACAGCCCCTCTGCCTTCGTGCAGCGCTATCTCGACCTGCTCGCCACCGGCCGCGCGGCCGACGCGCTCCGGGTGCCGGGAGTCTCGGCCGATCTCGCCCTGCAGCAGGACACCGGCATCGACGCCTCGTCGTCCGAGGCGCTGCTGCGCGCCGCCGCGCTCGCGCAGCTGACCGATTACCGGGTCACCTCCGAGCAGCCCGACGACGGCACCTACCGGGTGACGACCGCGTACCGAGCCGGCGGCATGCGCGGCACGACGACGTACTCGGTCGTGCAGGACGGCTGGCTGGGTGTGGTGCCCAACTGGCGGTTCCAGCGCAGTCCGCTCGCCGAGATCGAGCTGACCGTGCGCGGCGCCGACGACTTCGCGATCAACGGCTTCGCGCTGAATCGCCACCAGGTCTCCACTCAGGGTGCGGATGCCGACCCGCTGGATCCGCTGCACCTGCTGGTGTTCACACCCGGCGCCTACTCGGTCACCGTCGACACCCCGATCGCCGCGACTCCCGGCGTGCGTGTGCTGGCCGACACCGCCCTCGCCCGCACTCCGGTGGATGTGCAGGCGCACCCCACCGAGAAGTTCACCAGCCTGGTGCAGCAGAAGGTCGAGGAGTTCCTGGCGAACTGCACCACGCAGCAGGTGCTGCTGCCGACCGCCTGCCCGTTCGGTCTCGAGGTGTCCAACCGCCTGGCCGACGGTGCGCTGCCGAAGTGGTCGATCACTCAGCAGCCGACCGTGACGATCGAGCCCGACGGCGCCGACTGGAAGATCCCGCCGACGGATGCCGTGGCCCACATCGACGTGAAGATCAAGTCGGTGTTCGACGGCTCCGTGCACGATGTGTCCGAGGACGTCCCGTTCCAGATCGACGGCACGATCGGCATCCTGCCCGACGGCACGGCATCCATCCGCGTCGGATCCCCGTCGGTCGACGGCGGCTGAGCCCGCCCGAGCCCGCGGCTCAGGGGATCCGGGATTCCTCCTGACGGTCCTGCTCCGCCAGCTTCGCCAGCCGGGCGTTGTACTCCGCCAGCTCGGCGTCTCCCGTGCGGTCGGCGTGCCGGTCACGGCGACGCTGCAGCCTGGCATCCGATCCCGACCACTGGATCCCGACGGTGACCGCCAGGATCAGCGTCGGGATCTCGCCCACCGACCAGGCGATGCCGCCGCCGATGTACTGGTCCTCCATGGGCGTCGGCCCCCAGGTGCGGCCCATCGAGCCGAACCACTCGGCCACCATCAGGCCCTCCTGCATCATGATCGCCATTCCGAAGAAGGCGTGCATGGCCATCACGCCGATCAGGGTGATCAGGCGGCCGGCGTGCGGCAGCCGGTACGGGATCGGGTCGATGCCGATGAGCGTCATCACGAACAGGTAGCCGGAGATCAGGAAGTGGATGATCATCCACTCGTGGCCGAGGTGGTCGTACATCGCCCAGCGCACCAGATCGGTGAAGTAGAACCCCCACAGCGAGGCGACGAAGATCGCGGCCGCGACGAACGGATGCGTGACCACGCGCGAGAACGGCGAATGCACCGCCCACAGGATCCATTCGCGGGCTCCGCGCGTGCCGTCCTCGCGCTTGCGGATGGCGCGCAGCGCCAGCGTGATGGGCGCACCGCTGACCAGCAGCAGCGGAATCGCCATGGTCAGCGCCATATGCCCGGCCATGTGCACGCTGAACAGGTACTCCTGGTACTCGTTGAGCGGGCCGCAGGTGACCCACAGCAGCATCAGCAGCCCGGCCATCCAGAAGATCGTGCGATGCACCGGCCACGCATCGCCGCGGCGGTGCAGTCGCAGGATGCCGGCGATGTACAGGAACGCCCCGAAGCCGACGGCGACCAGCCACAGGATGTCGATGTCGTACGAGGTGAACCAGCGCTGCAGCGTCAGCTCGGGCGGCAGCGGCGTCTGGGTGAGACGCTGCGCGGCGGTCTGCACCGCAGGAGGCTCGTCGCCCTGTGGCGGGGGCGTGCGGGCGAGCGCCGCTGCGGCCCCCGACGCCGCTCCCATCAGGAACAGCTCGCCGAGGATCAGCGTCCAGAACGAGCGCTTCTGCTTCTCGCCGGCAAGATTCGGGATGAGCCTGCGCCGGTACCAGGCCCCGAACAGGCCGAGCCCCACCAGCAGTGCGCCCTTGCCGAGCACGATCAGCCCGTACGGCGAGAACAGCTCGCTCCAGTCGCCGAGGGCCACCACCGTGCGGGCCACGCCCGAGATCGCGACGACCACGAATGCGGCGATCGCGAGCGACGAGTACCGGCTGACCAGCGTCGGCAGATCGATGCGATCGGCATCCTTCTTCGCGCTGCGGTGTTCGCCGACCGCGCGCAGGATGACCAGCAGCATCACGCCGCCCAGCCAGACCGCGGCGCCGACGGTGTGCAGCAGGATCGCATTCACCGCGACGTTGTGGCCGGCCAGGTCGCCGGAGTGCCCCTCGGTCGCCAGCGGGATGAAGGATGCCGCGGCGAGACCCGCGGTGATCAGCGTGCCGGTCCAGCTGCGCCATCCGAAAGCCATCAGGGTGATCACGGCCCCCATCAGCACGGTGATCAGCCAGGACTGGCCGAGCGGCAGGGTGAGCAGGAACATGCCCAGCTGCTCGCCGAAGGAGCGGTCGGCCGAGAGCCGGGGGTTGAAGGCGGCCAGCAGGTTCATGCCGGCCGCGATGGCCGCGGTGACGGTGAAGACCGCGGCACCCACGGATGCCGTATCGAGCGCGATGTCGAAGGGGCGCGTGCCGCTGCGCAGCCCGAACAGCGCGAGCACGAGCGAGCCGAGCATGGCCGCGGCGGCGAGGTTCGAGACGAGCTTGACCGCCGGCAGCCCCCACATCACGATGGGACCGGGATCGAGCAGTTTGGGGGCTCGGCGGCACCGCCGACGGCCAGGGCGACCAGGAGTCCCGCCGTCGCGCCGGCGAGGAGGATCGCCAGGCCGGCCAGACGGTACGCTTTCACGCCTCCAGCCTACGGCTGTTGACTGTGACGGATGCCGGGTGCGAGGCGGACGCACGAGTCATCCCGGTACGCAGAAGGCCGCCCCCGGAGGGACGGCCTTCGTGATGCGGTCTTACTTGACAGCAGCCTTGAGCTTCGAGCCGGCGGTCACCTTGACGCGCTTGCCTGCCGGGATCTTGATCTCGGCGCCGGTCTGCGGGTTGCGGCCGGTGCGGGCAGCGGTGTCGACCTGCTCGAACGAGATCCAGCCCGGGATCGAGACCTTGCTGCCCTTGGCGACAGCGTCGGAGACGGTGCCGAAGAGCGAGTCGAGGACGCGCGAAACGGTGGCCTGGCTCTCGCCGGTGGCGGAAGCAATGCTCGCGACGAGCTCGGTCTTGGTGATGGACTTGTCAGCCATGTCATCCTCCAGCGACGACGTCCGTCGCATCGTGTTGATTACGGGGAAGCCCCCTGGTCGATCGACCGCCTTGAATGTACCAACCACAGCACGGAAATCCGCGTCATTTCGCGGGTTTCGGTGTGTTTTTTCGGCATGTCACGCCACAGGAGTCACATCCGTCACATTTCCACCCTCGCGAAACGCAGGAGATCGCACGAAACACAGGAACGGATGCCAGGAAGCATCCTGCATTTCATGCGAAGTCCTGCAAACGGGGAGCGTCATCGCGGAGCACGGTGCAGGCCCTGGGCGACGGCCTCGGTGATGACGGCCTGCACCTGTTCCCAGTGCTCCATGATCTGCTCGTAGCTGAAGCGAAGCACGTGATAGCCACGCAGATCGAGCTGCGCATCGTGCTCGATGTCGCTCGTGCGCTGGGCTCCCGTGTGCGTCGCACCGTCGATCTGGATCACCAGGCGCTCGCCGATCAGCAGGTCCACACGATGTCCGAGAACCCACGCCTGCGGCAGCATCGGGACGTTCAGCCACCGCAGGCGATGCACGACGATCGTCTCCAGACCCGAATCCGCGAAGGGGCGAGCACGGGCGAGCACGTCGCGCGCCGCCGCCGGAAGAGGAAGCCGGGCCATCGATTGCGCATCGATGAGGTTCCTGTTCAGCGCCGACTCCCACACGATCAGCGCGGTCTCGAACGGCTGACACTGCGCCACCAGGGCCAGTGCGTTGGGCAGATCGTCCTCGACGGCATCCGGCTCTCGTGGCACGATCGGCGCGGACCAGTGCACGACCGTGCGCTGGGGCACCTGGATCCGGCCGGCGTGACGCGGGGCGACGACGTGCCAGTTGCCCTTCTCGGGAACCCACAGACCTCGGCGCTCTGCGACCGTCAGGCAGCTGAGCACCAGTCCTCTACGCACGGCACCGAGAGCCAGCCAGTCAGCATCCTTCACCGCCACCCAGCCGTTTCGCGGCCGGAAGATCATCCCGGCTTGCTTCGCACGGCGAAGGGCGTAGGCCGATACACCGGCGTCGAGAAGCGTTCGGGTTCGCGCGATCCCGCCTCGTCGCCGCAGCTCTTTCACGGGGTCCATGCGCAAGAGTCTGCTCTCGCGGGAGCGCACGCTCGCACCACCAGCACGGCATCTGTGCACAAGTCGGCGACACGTGCGATTGTGCAGGGCTGGTCACAGCATCCGAAACGCAGGAGATCGCACGAAACACAGGAACGGATGCCAGGAAGCATCCTGCATTTCATGCGAAGTCCTGCAGATCGAGCGCGCGGGATGCACAGCATCACGAGGAACACAGAAGGGGCGAGGATCCGAAGATCCTCGCCCCTTCTGAAAGCGACTGCTTACCAGCTGGACTTGGTGATGCCGGGCAGCTCGCCGCGGTGGGCCATGTCACGGAAGCGGACACGCGAGATGCCGAACTTCGTGAGCATGCCGCGGGGGCGGCCGTCGATGGCGTCACGCGAACGCACGCGAACCGGCGACGCGTTGCGCGGCAGCTTCTGCAGGCCGACGCGTGCGGCCTCGCGGGCCTCGTCGGTGGCGTTCGGGTCGACCAGGGTCTTCTTCAGCTCGGCACGGCGCTCCGCGTAACGGGCGACGATGACCTTGCGCTGCTCGTTGCGAGCGATCTTGCTCTTCTTAGCCATGGATCAACGCTCCTCTCGGAATTCGACGTGCTTGCGGACGACCGGGTCGTACTTCTTCAGCACGAGACGGTCGGGGGTGTTGCGACGGTTCTTCTTGGTCACGTAGGTGTAACCGGTGCCCGCCGTCGAACGCAGCTTGATGATCGGACGGACGTCCTGCGCCTTCTTGGCCATTAGAGCTTCACACCCTTCGCCTGGAGGTCAGCGACAACCTTCTCGATGCCACGGGCGTCGATCACCTTGATGCCCTTGGCGGACACGTTCAGGGTGACCTTGCGGCCGAGCGACGGAACGAAATACGTCTTCTTCTGCACGTTCGGGTCGAAGCGGCGCTTCGTCCGGCGGTGCGAGTGTGAGACGTTGTGACCGAAGCCGGGAACGGCGCCGGTCACCTGGCACACTGCTGCCATGTTGTGACTCCTTCTCTACCGTGAGGCCGGACGGCCTCACCCAAGATCCCTTGTCTGCCCCGCCCGCTCACACCGATCAGGGCCCGTCGACATGCTCAGGGACCCGCGCGAATGAGAGGGAGAGACGAACTGTGCACCGGAGTGTGCACAGACAAGGAGTCAGTTTAGCATGGGCGATTCACTTCTCCGCACCGGCGACCATGCCCTTGATGAAGTACTTCTGCAGCATCAGGTAGACGATCAGCACGGGCAGCGCAGACAGCAGCGAAGCCGCCGCAGCCGCTCCCACGTCGCTGGAGGTCGTCGAGAAGAACGTCGCCGTCGCCGGCGCGATCGTGCGCATCTCCGGGCTGCGCAGCAGGTACACGCTCAGCGCGTAGTCGTTCCAGACGTTCACGCTGGTCAGGATCACCACAGTCGCGGTGACCGGTTTCAGCATCGGGACGACCACGCGGAACAGCACCTGCACGGCACTGGCTCCGTCCACCGAGGCGGCCTCCTCGATCGAGAGCGGCAGCCCGCGCATGAACGAGGCGTAGAGGAAGATCGCCAGCGGCAGCTGCGTAGCGGTCATCACCAGGATCATGCCCCAGTAGGTGTTGATCGCATGCCACTGGCTCATCATCGAATACAGCGGCACCAGGATCGACAGCGGCGGGATCATGATCAGCCCCACGACGCCGGCGAGCACCAGCTTGTTCGCCAGGGTGGGCCGCCGTGCCAGCGGATATGCGGCGAGCGCCGCCAGCACGCACACCAGCAGGGTGGCGCCGAGTGTCACGATCGCGCTGTTGCCGATGGCCCGGAGAATGCCGCCCTGCTCGACCGCCGTGGCGAAGTTCTGCCAGTAGATGCCCCCGGACGGCGGTAGCCACTGCGATGACAGGTCGCTGCGCCGCTTCATGGCTGAGGTCACGGTGATGTAGAACGGCAGCAGCTGCAGCAGCACCGCCAGCAGCACGGCGGCCGCGATCCCCACCCGCGCCGGCAGTGGCGAGTGAGCGGATGCCGGAGATGCCGCGGTCACAGCTGCTCCAGCCTTCGCCGATTCAGCATGGTGTTCAACGCCAGCGTGAACACGGCGATGATGAGGAACAGCACGACCCCCATCGCCGACGCATAGCCGGCGCGCTGACTGCCGAAGTACATCTTCGCGATCAGCGTCGACACCGAGTTGGTCGAGTAGCCGGGACCTCCCCTGTGAGCACCTGGATGACGTCGAACAGCTTCAGGCCGCCGATCAGATTCAGCACGATGCTGGTGGCGAAGGCCGGCTGCAGCATCGGCACGGTGATGTGGCGGAACGACTGCGCAGCGTTCGCGCCGTCGAGCCGAGCGGCCTCGTAGTACATCGTCGGGATCGACTGCAGGCCCGCCAGGTAGATGACCATCGAGATGCCGACGAACTGCAGCGAGTTCACCGCGATGATCACGGCGATCGCGGCACCGGAATCGCTGAGCCAGGCGGTGCGTTCACCGCCGAGGGCGATCACGAGGTCGTTGAGCCCGCCGCCGTTGTAGGAGAAGAAGAGGTAGTACATCGTGCCCATCACCACGGGCGAGACCAGCACGGGCAGGTAGATGATCGCTCGTGCAATGCCCCGGCCGCGCACGGCCCGATCCAGCGCCAGTGCCAGCCCCAGGCCGATGATCTGCTGCAGAACCGTCGACCCGACGCCGTACAGGAAGGTGTTGCCTAGGGCGGTGCGGAAGTTCGGATCCTCGAACAGCCGCAGATAGTTCTCCAGCCCCACGAAACGACGCTCCGGCGAGTAGCCGTCCCAGTTGGACAGCGACAGCAGCACGCCGTTCAGCAGCGGCCACAGCGTGAAGACGCCGAGCACCGCGAGGGCGGGCAGGTAGAGCGCGTCCAGCCCGCGGCGCGCGAAGCGGGGACGCCCCCGCCGGTCCCCCGCTTCGGCTTGTGCACCGCGTCGCCGACGGTGGTCGTCATCGCAGCGAGTCGTAGCTCGACTTCATCTGCTTCACGGCATCCGCCGGACTCATCTGGCCCGTGATCACGCCATCGGTCGTGGTGACCATGGTGTCCCAGATGCCGTTGGGCAGGTAGACGCGATCGAAGTACGGCTGCAGCGGCACGGTGCCCGGCTCGACGAAGGCGTCATAGCTGGCGGTGAGCACGCCGAGGTCGCTGGTGGCGTTGGTCAGCCCCGGGATGCCGCCGATCGAGCTCGCCAGCTGCGAGAGGTTGTCGGGCTCGGCGAGGTAGGCGAGATAGTCCAGCGCCTGCTCCTTGTCGGGCGAGGTCTTGGAGACGCCGTAGGCACGTCCCTCACCGCCGACCAGGAACGGCTTGCCGTTCTCGGACGGGATCGGCATGTAGCCGAGGTCGGCGTCGGGATTGAAGCCGAGCGCCGTGGCGACCAGATAGTTCTGCACGAACACGAACGCGGTGTTCCCCTCGGCGAGCGCCCGGCCCAGGTCGTCGGTGGTGGCGGAGGAGTAGTCCGGATTGAACCAGCCGGCCTTCTGCCATGCGGAGATGTGGTCCAGGATACGGGTGTAGCCCTTCTCATCGAAGGTGCCGTCCTTGAAGCCGTTCAGCTCGGATTCGCTGAAGTCGCCCGAGCCGATGAAGTCGGTGATGTTCCCGGCGAACCAGCTGTCCTTGCCCGAGGCGGAGACGGGGGTGATGCCGTCGTCCTTCAATGTCTTCAGCGCCGCCTCGAACGAATCCCAGTCCACCAGTGTGGTCGGGTCGATACCGGCATCCTTCAGCACGGTGCGGTTGTAGACGATACCCGCGACGTCGGTGTCGATGGGCAGTGCGAAGAACTGCCCATCGGCGTTCTGCATCGCGGGCGCGAGCGCCTCATTGAAGTTCTTCGCCCACGGCTGATCGTTCAGCGGCTCCAGGAACTGGCTGTATCGCAGCAGTGACCACCCGTGGGTGGCCCAGATGTCGGGGATGTCGTTCGAGGAGAGGCGCACCTTGATGTCGGCCTCGTAGGTGTCGGTCGACGGCACCAGCTCGATCGTGACCCCCGGGTTGTCCTTCTCATAGGCGTCGGTGATCTTCTGCAGCACCTTCAGCGAGGGATCGGTCGCGCCGAAGTTCGTCTGCATCTCGATGTCGACCTCTCCTCCGCCCTCACCGCCCTGGTCGGAGCTGCACCCGGTGAGCGCGATGGCGGTCGTCGCGACGACCGCCATCCCGATCAATGAGCGCTTGAAATCCATGGATGTCGTCATCGCCGATCCTCACAGTCCTCGGGTGTCTTCGTCGATACGGAGAAAAACTCGTGCGCTGTCGCTCCGTTCGTGATATGTTACCCGCGTAGATCGCTGGGGTACAGGGGGTCTCGGAATCGTACGGAGGGGCATGATTCCGGGGCCCCTCCGTCGTGTTGACACCCGTAGACCCACACTGAAAGACTCAACTCATGCCGTTCACCTTGGGGATCGTTGGCGCTGGTCAGTTCGCCGGCCAGTTCGCGACTCTGTTCCACCATCACCCCGGTGTCTCGGCTGTCCACGTGACCGATCTGATCGGCTCGAGGGCAGACGAACTCGTGCGCTCCGCAGGGCTGGCGGGCACGTTCGGCTCCTTCGACGAGATGATCGCCTCGCCGCTCGTCGACGCCGTCGCGATCTTCACCCAGCGCTGGACTCACGGTCCGCTGGTCGTCAAGGCGCTGCGCGCCGGCAAGCATGTCTACTGCGCCGTCCCGATGGCGATCACCGTGGACGAGATCGCAGCCATCGTCGACACCGTCCGCGAGACGGGCCTGACCTACATGATGGGCGAGACGAGCTACTACAACCCGGCGACGGTGTTCGCCAGGCAGAAGCTCGCCGAGGGCTCGTTCGGCCGGCTCTTCTACGGCGAGGGCGACTACGTGCACGACATGGAACTGGGCTTCTACGAGGCGTACCAGTACTCCGGCGGAGAGGGCTGGAAGGCGACGGCCAGCTATCCTCCGCTGCTGTATCCGACCCACTCGATCGGCGGCGTCCTGGGAGCCTGGCCGACCCACGCCGTCGCCGTCTCGGCGATCGGAGTCGTCGATCAGCGCGGCGACGGGGTCTTCGACCGCTCGGTGAGCCAGTTCGACAACGACATCTCCAACGCGACGGCGCTTTTCGAGCTCGCCGCAGGCGGGTCCATGCGCATCAACGAGTTCCGCCGTGTGGGCTACCCCTCGCACCTGCGCGAGTCGCGTTTCCGCTGGTTCGGCACCGAGGGGTCCTTCGAACAGCTCGCGTCGACGACGGTGTGGCAGAACCGTCAGGGCGTCGAGGACATCTCCCACCTGATCGATACGCACGCCTCGCTTTCGCCCGACGATCCTTCCCTGGCGCATGTGGCGCCCGCTCTGCGGGATGCGTTCATCTCGGGCTATGCGGCGATCCACGAGGCGGATCGTGCGCGGATTCCCGCAGAGCTGCTGCCCCTGCCGAACGGACACGAGGGAAGCCACCATTTCCTGGTGGACGATTTCGTGCGCGCCGTGAACGGGGGCGGGATGCCTGCGGTGAACGCCTGGCAGGCAGCACGCTTCACCCTCCCCGGCGTGATCGCCCACGAGTCGGCACGGCGGGGCGGTGAACGTCTCAGGGTGCCCGACCTGGGAATGCCGGATGCCGGCTGAGAGTCGGCCCCGCTCGGTGACGCGGGCCGACGTCGCCCGGTACGCCGGTGTCAGCACTGCCGTCGTCAGCTATGTGCTCAACGACGGGCCGAAGGCCGTCGCACCGCTCACCAGGGAACGCGTGCTGGATGCCGTGCGGGTGCTCGGATACCGCCCGAACGCCGCCGCGCGAGCGCTGTCGAAGGGCACCGCCGACATGTTCGGTCTTGTCGTGCACGACAATCGCAACCCCTTCTTCGCCGAGCTGTGCCACGCCCTCGATCAGGCCACGGCGGATGTCGGACGCTCCCTGCTGATCGTGAACTCGGATCGCTCGCAGGTGTCGACCGCCGAGCAGATCCGCGATCTGGCGTCACGGCAGATCGGCGGCCTGATCATCGCCGACGTGCTCACGGCGAGTGAGCAGTCCGTGGTCGAGTCGCTGGGCATCCCCGCGGTCGTGATCGGCCAGTTCGGCGAGACGGATGGACTGTACAGCGTGGGCGTCGACTTCGCACGAGGTGCATACGAGGTGTGCGCGCACCTGATCGAGCACGGCTACCGCGACATCGCCTTCGCCGGAAGCGCGGCGCGGTACGACGAACGCGAACGCGGTTGGCGCGAGGCGCTCACCGCCGCACGGCTTCCGTTGGGCACGCTCGTGCACACGCCGTTCGGCTATCAGGGCGGATACGACACGGCGATGAAGCTGATGCGTCAGGGCGCTCTGCCGCGCGCAGTGCTGGCGGCGTCCGATCAGATCGGGATCGGCCTGCTGGCCGCGTTCCACGAGCACCGCATCCGCGTTCCGCAGGATGTCGCGCTGGCCTCCTTCGACGGCACCATGATCGCCGACTTCGTCTCACCGCGCCTGACCACCGCCGCGCAGCCCATGGAGCGGATGGCGCGAGCGGCAGTGGAGCTGCTGCTGAACCCCGATACCCCACGGCAGCATCGTGCCTACTCGACCCAGCTGCGCATCCGCGAGTCGTGCGGGTGCGACTCGGAGGGCTCCGGTTCAGAGGGCTCCGGCTCGGAGGGCTCCGGTTCGGAGGGCTGAACCGCTCAGTCGGTGGAGCCGGCCCGGTCGGGATCGCGCAGCACCTCGGCCTCTGCCGCCCCGCGCCCCCACCGGAACGGCGACACGGTCGGATCGCCGGTGATCCAGAAGCGCCAGGGGAAGGCCATCGTGCCAGCTTCGCCTGCGACGCCGACCCTGGGCCCGGCCGAGACCTCCGCGAGCGGCTCGTCGAGCAGCTCCAGCCGCGCGACGGCCCCGTTCAGCTCGACACCGGCGACGACGTCGATGCCGTCGTGCAGTGCGTGCCGCAGACCGAGTGCCTGACCGAGTCTGCCCGGCCCGCGAGCCAGATCCCGCAGCGCGATGCGCCCGAGCGGCGTCGCGACACCGCGGCGCCGGGCGGCGGCATCCGTTCCCCCAATCACCTCGCCGGCCCGCAGCAGCACACCGCCGGCCTCGCCCTCGGGCCCGCACACCACGTTGACGCAGGAATGGATGCCGTGGCTGAGGTACACGTACAGATGGCCCGGCTCACCCCACATGGTGGCGTTGCGGGCGGTCGGGCCCATTCGTGCATGCGAACCGGGATCCGGGACGGGCCCGGTGCCCTTGCCGTGATACGCCTCGACCTCGGTGATGCGCAGGCGGGTCTCGACGCCGTCGACGAACGTCGTCAGCTGCGCACCCAGCAGGCGGGGGCAACGTCCACAGGAAGCCCCATCAGATCGGTGCGACGTACACGGTGGGCCATCCGGCCCCCGCGTGGCATCTCCGTCGTCTCGCTCATGGCTGCGGCGCCTGTTCGCACCAGGAGATGTCGAAGCCGTTCAGGTTCGGCAGCGCGCGCTTTCCGGAAAGATCGATCAGCTGGGTGTGCAGCGTGCTCGGCAGCGGCAGCAGCAGGTCGTCGTAGGCGTTGGTGGGCAGATCCGGCGCGACCACGACGGCTGCGTACTGTCCGCTCGGCGACACGCAGGTCTGCAGGATCGCATCCGCTCCGCTCACCTCGCGGATCACGTCGGCGGCGCCGTCGTCGTTCACGCGCACGACCGCCTGTCCGGTGGGCATGCCGGACTCGTCGCGCTGAACGACGTGCCGCAGGGTGCCGCCCGGGTACGGCACGATCGTGTCGGCGTCGCCGTAGTCGGGGTCGGATGCCGGCAGCGGCGTCTCGGTGCCGTCGGTGAGATCGAGCTGCACGGTGCTGCCGTCGGTGCGTTCCACGATCGCCGTGTAGGTGCCGCGGCTGATGCCGAGGATGCCGGCGGCGACGCCCATCGACTTCACCTCGGCGTTCGTACTGGGGTCCTCCACGCCGAGCGCGCCGTCGAAGTCGATGAACAGCAGCGAGGAGGAGCCGGGCACGAACTGCCATTCGGCGATGCTGGCGTCCTCGCCCGCCACCTGAACGACGCGCGGTTCGCCCTCGCCGCTCAGCGACTGGGTGACCAGCACGCTGGCGCGACCGGTGGTCTCGGTGAGCTCGCGGTCGGAGTAGCTGTAGCCGACGAAGCCGCCACGATCGGAGACCTGCACCGACGAGACGTAGCCGTCACCCGGCAGCGGCAGCTCGCGCTGATTCGTGCCGTCGCGGTCCATCACGATCAGCCGCGAGCCGTCGTCGTCCTCCACGGCGACCACGATCCGGTTCGAGGTGGCGCGATAGTCGTCGATGCGCGGATGCGCGAACACCGGCGTGGCCCGCTCGCCACTCAGGTCGGTGCGGAAGATCTTGTCGTCGCCGTCGGCTGAGCGCTGCAGCAGCAGGATGCGCGAGGCCGGGGTGGTGAAGCTGGTCGTCAGGTCCGATGCGGGCCCGCCTGAAGCGCCACGAACCCCGGTGACCGAGATCGAGTAGGTCGTCTCGTCGTCCAGTGCGGTGGTGAAGCGGATGCCGATGCTGCGCCCGGCCGCATCGATCGTGAACGGCACAGCGGGCTGGACGGAGACCTGTGCCGGATCGATCGCGGCGACGGGTTGGTTGAGCGTGAGGGTCAGCCGGCTGCCCGAAGTCGCGATGGTCTGCGCGGCATCGACGTTCACGGCTGAGACGCGCGGGCCCTGCGTCAAGCTGACCGCGCCGAGCACTCCGACCACGAGCACGAGCACGCCGAGCACCGACAGCAGCGTGGCCGTGAAGCGTCGGCTGCCGGGCGAGCGGGGTCTGCGGGGCGGATGCGAATCGGGGGCCGACACGCCAGACGCAGGTCGTTTCCCGCGAATCGGTCCGACATCTGGCGTGTCGGCCCCCGGAACGTCACCGGGATCGGCGGGTGCGGAGGCGTCCAGGTCGGGCACCGTGATGCCGACCGCGACGGGCGTCGCGGGGACGGGAACCGGGGGAACCGGATGCTGTGCCTCAGCCTCATCGACTGCCGACTCGACCCCCTGCTCGGCCGGCGCGGCCGCCTGCTCCCCCTCGCGGGCGGCTTCCTCGGCGGCGCGGAGGGCGCGCAGCTGGGCCCTGGTCAGCGGTTCTCCGGAGCCGTCAGTACTCATACGGGTCCTTGGGCTCTGCGACCTTCTTCACCGCGGTCGGCTCGATGCGCAGGGTGCCGTCGGCATCGGCGCGCACGGTGCCGGTGACCTCGACCCACTGGCCGGTGGCGTACTCGTCGGCGACGCCGCCCACGGGAACGGTGGCCGGCTGCGCGTCGATGACGCAGTGCGTGATGATCATGCGGGTGAGCCCGGTGGTGTCGCCCTCGCCCGGGGTGACGAAGCCGGTCAGCGTCACCGATGCGCCGTCATAGCTCTCCGGTCGCGTCGCCGTGGCGAATGCACTCGCCCAGTCCCCGACGCCGAACGTCGTGGTGTCAGCCACCCCGAGGGTCACATCGTCCGCGCCGGCGAACAGCACCGGGCTCTCCCCTGCCCGCGACATCGCCAGCTGGGTCGACAGCGAGGCGGGCGGCAGCACGAGCGCGGCCAGCACCACGGCGGATGCGAGAACCCCTCCGGTCACGACGCCGGCGGTCTGCAGCATCCGGCGGCGAAGGGACCCGGCATCCGCCCCCACCGCGCCGTGGTCGTGATCGTGATCGCCCTCCGCGCCGAGCGGGAGCGTGCACGACCAGACGGCGACGACGAGCATGACGACGGCCGCCGCGCACGCGAACCACACCGTGTCGGGGCTGATGTACAGCGTGAGCCGACCCGTGACACCGAGCACGAACGTGACGACGGCGACCACCGTCGCCAGTCCCAGGCCCAGCCAGCGCGCGGCGAGCGCATGCAGACGCGGGTTCCGCATAGCATCCGTGTCAGCCAAAGACGTTCACCCCGATCCCGATGGCGCAGGCGCTGAGCACCACCACGCCGACCAGGCCCGCGAGCACGCGCGCGGTGAAGGTGGTGCGCAGCAGGGCGAGCATCTTCACGTCGACCAGCGGACCGACCAGCAGGAAGGCGATGATCGCCCCCGATGAGAACGTCGACGCGAACGAGAGCGCGAAGAAGGCGTCGACGTTCGAGCAGATCGCCACCGTCATGGCCAGCGCCACCATCGCCAGGATCGACAGCACCGGGTTGGAGCCGATCGCCAGCAGCACGTCTCTCGGCACCAGCACCTGCACCGCTCCGGCGAGCGCGGAGCCGATCACGAGCGCCGGCATCACGGCGCGCAGCTCGACGAGGAACTGGATCAGACTGCGGCGCACCGGCGACCCGGGCTCGTGCACGACTTGCTCGCAGGTCTCGACGAAGCGCTCGGTGAGCAGCGCCTGCGGATCGGGATGACGACTGTAGATCCAACCGATCAGGTTCGCGATCAGGTAGCCGCCGACCAGGCGCGCGACGAGGATGCCACCGTCCCAGCCAAATGCGGCGTGCGTGGTGAGGATGACGATCGGGTTCACGATCGGGGCCGCGACGAGGAACGTCATCGCCTCGGCGGGTGCGAGCCCACGCATCATCAGCCCGCGCGCGAAGGGCACGTTGCCGCACTCGCACACCGGGATGAACATGCCCAGCAGCGACAGCACCGCCCGGCGCACCCAGGCGCTGCGGGGCAGCCAGCGCTGCACGGCGTCGGCGGGCAGCCACACCTGCACGACGATCGACAGCACCACGCCGAGCAGCACCCAGGGCAGAGCCTCGATGAGCACGCTCAGCGTGAGGGTCAGGCCATCCTGCGCACGGTCGGGCAGCGCTTGCGAGAAGAGCGTCGGCGCGAGCACGTCGATGAGCACGAGGACGGCGACGATCCCGACGCCGATCACGAGCGCTCGTCCGAGCG
Organism: Microbacterium suwonense; assembly: GCF_030296555.1. NCBI lineage: Bacteria > Bacillati > Actinomycetota > Actinomycetes > Micrococcales > Microbacteriaceae > Microbacterium > Microbacterium suwonense. Next base: position 2,605,206 of record NZ_AP027728.1, on the reverse strand, counting down.
GGATGCTGCGCGCCGGATGCCGATGGCCGTGCTCCGCGCGCGCGGATGCTTTCTGCGGCGGGGCTGACGTCACTCCGCCGCTCCGGCGCCTGCCTCGCGATCGCGGCGGTCGGCGCACTCGGTGCACAGTCCGAAGATGTCGACGACGTGCTCGGCGTCGCGGAAGCCGTAGGCGGATGCGGTGCGCTGAGCCCACTGCTCGACGTCCCTGGCCTCGATCTCCACCGCCCTGCCGCAGGCGCGGCAGATCAGGTGGTGGTGGTGCCCCTGCGTGGAGCAGGCCCGGTAGAGGGCCTCGCCCTCCGGGCTCTGCAGCGAGTCGGCGTCGCCGGATGCCGCGAGCCCTGCCAGCGCACGATACACGGTGGCCAGGCCGATTCCGGTATTCGCCTGACGCAGGTCGGCGTGCAGCGTCTGCGCGCTCACGAAGCCGCGCGCGTCGGCGAGTGCGTCGCGCACGCGCTCCCGCTGCCAGGTATTCCGCTGAGCCATGCTCCGAGTCTAGGCCGGGCGGCTGAGAGCCGCGCGGGTGAGGTCGGTCGATCGTGACGGGAACAGTCTCAGCCGTCCCCCCGCGCAGCGCCACCTCGACGGCCGCGAGCGTCGCCTCGTCGCAGAACACCAGCGCATCCCTGATCGACAGGGTCTCCCGGTACTGCGCGTTCGAGCGCACGGCCCTCGCCACGAAGGTGTTCGGCGAGGTCGCCAGAGCGCGGTAGAACCCCCGGTACGCGTCCGGATCGTCGGCGAGCTCGGCCATCGACGAGTCGAGGGTGAGCGGCGGATGCGTCGCGCGCGGGCTGTCGGCGAAGGACCACTCGTGCTCGCCGGAGAGCACATCGAAGGTCCTGCCGTCCGGCAGGAGAACCTCGGCGGTCGTGTTCGGAGGCACCTCGACGGTCAGAGTCACCTCATCCTGCTGCCGTTCCCAGCGCGCCCGGAGCCGCCCGTACGGGGTCAGGTGCGCGGCCTCGGCATGGTCCAGGCCGTCGAGTATCAGCGGCTCGATCCGCGAGCGCCGATACCCCGGCTCCGCGGCCCTGAGGCCGACGACGTCCTCGTGGAGCCAGGCGGCCACCGAGCCGAGCGCGACGTGGTTGAACGACACCATCGCGCCGGGGTTCAGCGTGCCGTCGGGACGGAGTCCGTCCCAGCGCTCCCAGACCGTGGTCGCCCCCACTGTGACGGGGAACAGCCACGAGGGGGCCTCCGTCTGGAACAGCAGCCGGGATGCGGCATCCGCGTGGCCCGTCGAACTGAGCGCACGCGCGATCATCGACGTTCCCACGAGCCCGGTCGCGATGTGGTATCCGTCACGACGGACCACGGATGCCAGGCGGCGTCCGAGCCGCTCGCGAAGCGCCTCGTCGTCGACGAGGTCGAAGGCGAGGGTGATGGCGTACGCGCTCTGCGTGTCGCACATCATCCGGCCGCCGGGTGAGACGTAGCTGTCGACATACGACCGCCGCGAGCGCTCCGACGCCGCCGCGAGCCGTTCCGCGAGCGCGTCATCGCCGAGTTCGGCGGCGATGCCCGCCACGAGCCGTGAGGTGTGCACGAAGTACGCGGTGGCCACGATCTCGGAATCCGTGCGTCCGCGGGCCGGTGCGTTCGGCGGTGCGTTCGGGTCGAGCCAGTCGCCCAGCTGACGCCCGGCCGTCCACAGGCCGTCCTCGTCGAGCGCGTCCTGCACCCGGTCGAGCCACGAGGTCATCGCGGGGAGGAACTCCGCCAGCAGCGAGGAATCGCCGGTGCGCTCCGCGAGGAGCTCCGGGATGATCGCGATGGCGTCGCCCCACGCCGCGATCGGCCCGCGTGAGGCGAATCCGGGCACTACGTTCGGTGCGAACAGCGGGACGATGCCGTCGTTCTCGCGCTGCTCGAGCGCGAGATCCCGCAGCCAGGACAGGAAGAAGGCCTCGGTGTCGAACAAGAATGCCGCCGTGGGCGCGAAGAGCTGCGTATCTCCCGTCCATCCGAGCCGCTCGTCGCGCTGGGGGCAGTCCATCGGCACGGCGAGGTAGTTGCCGCGCATGGTCCACACGACGTTCTCGTGGAAGCGGTTGAGCAGCGTGTTCGAGGAGTCGAACCACCCCGTGCGCGGCATGTCGGTGTGCAGGATCACAGCCTCGACGTCGGCCGGATCGAAGTCACCCGGCCAGCCCTCGATGCGGGCGTAACGGAATCCGTGGAACGTGAACCGAGGTTCCCAGGTCTCCTCGCTGTCGCCGGAGAGCACGTACTCGTCTGCGGCCGCGGCCCTGCGCAGCGGCCGCAGCGCCAGGTCGCCCTCGTCGAGCACCTCGGCATGCCGGATCGACAGCACGGTGCCGCGCTCGCCCCGCACTCGGATCCGCAGGCGGCCGACGAGATTCTGGCCGAAGTCGAGGAGCACTCCCCGGACGGGGCCTGTGCGACCGATTCGACGGCTCGGGTCTCGATGCGCCGCACCGGCGGCGACATGCGGGGCGTCGGAACGGGGAGGTCCTCGGCGGCCTCGGAGGCCGCCGGCCACGCCGAGGCGTCGAAGCCCGGCTGTGTCCACGCATCGTCGAACATGCGCGCATCGAACCGCTCGCCGGCGTAGATCCCACTCGCCGTCAGAGCCGGATCCGGCGTCGCCGCCCATCCGGCATCCGTCGCGACGATGTCGCGCCCGCCGTCCTGATAGACGATCTCGAGCTGCGCCATCAGGCGCGGCTGAGCGCCGTAATGCCGCTTCGGAACCGTGAGCACGTGATACTCCTCGGTCCACCAGCCCCCGCCGAGTCGCGCGGAGATGAGGTTCTCGCCGGTGGACAGCAGTGCGGTGACGTCGGCCGTCTCGAAGGTGAGCCGCTGCCGGTAGCTCGTCCACCCCGGTGCGAGCACGGTGTCATCGACAGCGCTGCCGTTCACCGCCATCTCGACCACGCCGAGGGCGGTGTAGTGCAGCAGGGCACGACGCACGGGCCGGTCCACATCGAACGCCCGGCGGAACCTGCCGGGTCGGGCGACGGCATCCGGCTCCGGAAGCGCGATCGGGCGCGCGACCCACTCCACACCCGCGACCGCCGTGAGCTCCAGCGGCTCGCTCCACGGCGTCATCGCACCCTCGGTGGAGCAGACGCGGACAGACACCGTCGTCTGCTCACCGGGAGAGAGCGGGGACAGCGGCCAGGGCACCAGCACGCTGTCCGCACCGTCGATCCGCACCACCTCGCCGGCGGACCTCACCTCGGCCCACGCCTGGATCCACCCCGGCGTGCCCGAAGCGACGCTCCAGGTCAGGCGCGGAGTGACCGTGGCCACCCAGGGCGCATCGTCTCGCAGCTCGGCGCGGAACGCCTCCACTCGTGCGGTGCTGGCCTCTTCGTCGACCGTCACGGCAGCGGCACCTGCCCGTCGATGTGCGCCTGGTTGAACGCCTTCCGCACGCGCCGCCGCTCCTCGCGTCCGACGGGCGAGTCGGCAGGCGTCGCGCCCAGCAGGCGCTTGGTGTACGGATGCTGTGGATCGTGGAACAGCCGCTCGCTCTCGGCGAGCTCGACGATCCGCCCGGAACGCATCACGGCGATGCGGTCGCAGACATTGCGGACGAGCCCGAGGTCGTGCGCGATGAACAGGTAGCTCATCCCGGTCTCCTCCTGGAGCTGGATCAGCAGTTCCATGATCTGCTGCTGCGTGAGCAGATCGAGCGCGCTGACAGCCTCGTCGCAGACGACGAGCTTCGGCTTGAGCACCAGAGCCCGAGCGATCGCGACGCGCTGCTGCTGACCGCCGGAGAGCTCCTTCGGGCTGCGGCGCAGGTGATCCGGGCTGAGCCCGACCTGACCGAACGCCGTCTCGGCGAGGTGCTCCCGCTCCGCGCGATCGCCGATGCCGTGGCGTGTCATCGCCGCCGTGAGGGCTCGCATCACCGGCTGGGCGGGATTCAACGACATGGACGGATCCTGGAACACCGCCTGCACCTGACGGCGGTACCCGAGCGGAGTGTGCCGGCCGAAGCTCGTGATGTCGGTGCCCTCGAACTCCACGACACCGTCGGCGATGGGCAGCAGGCGCAGGATGGCCCGTCCCGTCGTCGACTTGCCCGAGCCCGACTCCCCGACGAGGCCGAAGGTCTCGCCGGCGGCGATGTTGAAGCTCACATCCTCGACGACTCGTGTGGGCTTCGCCCCGAGGCCGGTGGCGCCGTACTCGAGTGCGAGCTCGCGCACGCTGAGCAGCGGGGTTCCGGCTGGCTCGTATGCGGGCAGCGTCGATGAACCGCCCTCGTACGACAGCCCGCCGTCGCCGGTCACGTGCGCCAGCGGCTCGGGTTCGTGCAGCGCCGGATTCGCGGCGAGCAGCCGTTCGGTGTAGGGGTGCTGCGGCGCGTCGAAGAGCTCGCGGACATCGCTGTCCTCGACGATCTCGCCCTGGTACATGACGACGACACGGTCGCACGCTTCGGCGGCGACGCCCAGCCCGTGGGTGATGAACAGGATGCTCAGACCGAATTCGTCGCGCAGATCGAGCAGCAGGTCGAGCACCTGCGCCTGGGTGGTGACGTCGAGAGCGCTGGTGGCCTCATCGGCGATGATGATCTCCGGCTTCGACGCGATGGCGAGGGCGATCGCCACGCGCTGCGCCATGCCGCCGGAGAACTGGTGCGGGTAGTCGCCGAGGCGCGACTCGGCGTTGCTGACGCCCACCCGGGTCAGCAGGCGCGCCGCCTCAGCGCGGGCTTCGCGCTTCGTCATGCTCGTGTGGGTGCGCAGCGGCTCCATGATCTGCTTGCCGACCGTGTGCACGGGCGAGAGCGACGCCATCGGGTCCTGGAAGACGGCCGCCATGCGCACACCGCGGATGTCGCGCAGGTCCTTCTCTCCGAGCCCGGCGATGTCGATGCCGTCCAGCAGGATCTGACCGGAGCCGATGCTGATCCCGGGCTGCATGAGACCCAGGACGGCCCTCGCCAGGGTCGACTTCCCCGACCCGGATTCTCCGAGCAGTCCGACGATCTCGCCCCTGCCGATGGTGAGGTTCACGCCCTTGACGAGCGTGACCCTGTCCTTCGCGCCGCCCAGCACGATGTCGAGGTCGCGGATGTCCAGCGCCGGTGCCGCCGGCGAGACCTCGGCATCCGCGTCGGCAGGAGCGGTCGCTGCCGGTGCGAGCCGCTTGACCGGCTTGACGAACTTGTGCTTCTCGCCGGAGAGGGCATCGTTGACGCCGTCGCCGATCGTGTTGAACGAGAGCACGGTCAGCATGATCGCGATGCCGGGGGAATCGCGAGGAAGGGCTGGATCGCGAGTTTCGAGGCGGCAAGACCCAGCAGACCGCCCCAGGACGGCACCGCCGACTGCAGGCCGATGCCGAGGAAGCTGAGCCCCGACTCGATGATGATCGCCGAACCGGTGAGCACGGCGCCCTGGATCACCAGCGGGCCGAGCAGATTGGGCAGGATCTGCCGGAACAGGATCGCGAACTCACCGATGCCGGACACCTTCGCCGCGTCGATATAGAGCCTGCTGCGCTCCGCCAACGTGATCGCACGGGACATGCGTGCGAAGTTCATGCAGAAGATCAAGCCGATCGCGAGCATCAGCGACGACAGCCCACGGCCGAGGATGGCGATGATCGCGAATGCCACCAGCATCCCGGGCAGGGAGTCGAGGATGTCGATGAAGCGCGAGCCGATGCGATCCCACCAGCCGCCTCGGTACCCGATCAGCAGACCGATCGGCACGCCGATGAGCATGGCGATGAGCACGGAGCCGATGCCGACCGAGAGCATGATCCTCGTGCCGAAGATCATGCGGCTGAGCACATCGCGGCCGTTGTCGTCGGTTCCGAGCAGATGCTCGGCGCTGGGCCCCTGCAGCACGCCGTCGAGGACGAAGTTGTTCTGGAGCGGGTCGAAGGGGGCGAGCATCTCGGCGAAGACCGCGCAGAGGATGACCACCGCGATCCAGGCGAGTGCGAGCAGGGTCGACGGCTGCCTCAGCAGGCGACGCCAGAACCGGGATCCCCCTGGCACGCGATTCGAGAGCTGCAAGAGCTGGGTCTTGGGAGGGGCGGGATTCGTCACTGCGGCCTCGCCTTCGGGTTGATCAGGCCGTAACCGATGTCGACCACGAGGTTGACGGCGATGACGATGACGCAGATCACCAGAACGGTGCCCTGCACGAGGGGAAGTCCTTCGAGAGCACTCCGTTGAGCAGCATCGTGCCCAAGCCGGGGAACGAGAACACGCGTTCCATCACGAGGCTCGTGCCGAAGAGGATCGACACGGCGAGAGCGGATGATGCGAGGACGGGCACCATCGCGTTCTTGAGTCCGTACACCCAGATGATGCGGTGGCGGGGTACTCCCGCGGCGGTCAGCGTGTCGGCGTATCGCGATTCGAGAGCGGATGCCACGGCTGCCCGCGTCTGTCTGATGATCAGCGCGGACGCGCCGGCTCCCAGCGCGAGGGCGGGCAGCACCAGGCCCCGCAGCCAGGCACCGAGATCCTGCTGCGGGGGCACCCAGGCGACGATCGGCGCGATGCCGAGGTGGATCACGAACACGAGGATCATCAGCAGCCCGAGCCAGAACTCCGGCACCGACTGCAGCAGGGAGCTGAAGCCGGTCACGCCGCGGTCGATCGGGCGACGCGGGTGCGTGCCGGCGAGCACGCCGAGGCTGAGACCGAGCACGATGGCGACCAGCAGGCCGCCGCCCACCAGCGACAGCGTCGCCGGGATGCGCTCGGCGACCAGATCGGCCACCGGGCGACCGCTCTGCAGGGACGTGCCGAGGTCTCCGTGCAGAGCGGCCGCCACCCACTCGAACAGGCGCACGAAGAACGGACGATCCAGGCCCAGCTGCGCTTCGACCCTCGCGATGGCCTCGGGGTTCGCGCCCGCATCGCCGAGGATCATCGCGGCGGCGCTGCCGGGGATGAGATACACCAGCAGGAACACCAGCGTCGAGACGATCAGCAGCTGGGGCACCACGAGCAGCAGCCGCGTACCGATGAGTTTCAGCATCGTGCGCTCCTTGCTGCCGCTGCTCGTGGTGCCATCGACTCGTCTCCTTTGATGCTCGGTGTCGTGCGATCTAGTTGGCGGGCTTGATCGCCTTCAGGTCGACGAGCTTCTGCTCCCAGACCTGGATCGCCGGCTGCACGTCGGTGACGTGATCGCTGTTGTAGGCGATCTGCTCCACGCCGATGGCGTGGCTGCAGGAGAGTGCCTCATCCGAGATCTCCGCCAGCACAGCCTGCCACTTCTGCTCGGCATCCGGCGAACTTCCGGCGCGCTGCGCATCGGTGGCGAGGGCCTTGAGCTCATCGCTGACCGTCTTCGACGGGTTCGAGGGTGCGGTGTCCGAGAACCACGAGCCGTACCAGTCCGCCGGGGTGATCTGCGGGTGGTTCCCGATGCCGAGCGGATACTGGCCGCTGTTCCAGGTCGAGACGAACTGCGGCACGGACAGCTCCTGCACCGTGACGTTCACGTTCGGCAGCTGGTTCGCGTTCTCGGCGCGAACGGTGATCTCCTGCTTGTTGAACGGCGCCGCAGGCCAGTCGACGTTGACGGTCGGGTTGCCCAGCTCCGCCCAGAGCGCCTTGGCCTTGTCGATGTTCGTCTCGTAGCCGGTGATGTCGGGGTTGTACCCGAACTCGCCCTCGATGAAGTGCTGAGTCGCCGTCTGACCGCCGGTGAGGTCGGCCGCGGACTGCGCGTCGAAGGCGTAGCAGAAGGCCTGGCGCGCCTTCACGTCGGCGAACACGCCGCCCTCACCGCGATCGAAGAAGACCACGTTGTTGCGGATCGCCGGGTAATTGAACGTGTCGACGTTCGCGGCCGCATCGAGGGTGGGAAGCACCTCCTCCTCGACATCGCTCACATCGACGTCGCCCGAGATCACAGCCGCTGCCGCTGCCGTCGGGTCTGCGATCGCGTACAGCTCGATGTTCGGGAAGCCGGGCTTGTCGCCCCAGTAGTCGGCGAACGCGGTGAACACCATCTTGGTGCCGGTGATCGAGGCCGAGGCGTCGTACGCCCACGGTCCGGTGCCGACCGGTGCCGACTTGATCGAGCCGTCCGCGATCGCCGCAGGCGAACCCATCGGCAGGTTGCGCTGGCTGAGCAGGTCGAGGAAGGTGCTGAACGGGCGGGAGAAGGTGAAGTTCACGGTGGTGTCGTCGACGACATCGATCGCGGTGATGGCGTGGAGCGGCCCACCGAACTGGCCGCCGACGACATCGCGGACGTACTCGACATTGGCCTTGACTGCCGCTGCGTCGAACGGAGTGCCGTCGTGGAAGGTGACGTCGTCGCGGAGCGTCAGCGTGAGCGACTTGGTCCCCTCGCCGAACTCCCATGCGGTCGCCAGGTTCGGCAGGATGGTGCCGTCCTTCTGGCGCAGCACGAGCGTCTCGTACGGCACGCGCATGTACCCGGGCTCCATGGCCTGCGAGCCCGGTTCCCAGGACGCCGGGAACCCGCCCCAGTTCACGCGCAGCGTGTCGCTGACCGCCGACGGGGTGTCGCCGTCCGGGTTCTGGCTGGTTCCGCTGCAGCCGGTGAGCAGCAGCCCGGCGATGCCGACGGGTGCCAACAACTTCGTGACAGTGTGCTTCTTCATGGGACGCCTCCTTGCGTCATCCGATTCCGGAGATGCCGGTGCCGGAAGGTGATTGTGGATCTCGGGTGGGTGTTCAGGACGTGTCTGCGAACGACCGTAGGATCGTGTGTGAAATCCTACGCGATCTTTCGCCTAAAGGCCAGGTCGATCGTGTGCGATCTTCCATTGATCACGCAGCGCACGCCCATAATCGTTGCCGTTGGGCATGCGCAGCGTGGTGTGGACGTGGAATCGGGCCGGCAGCCGGTTGTTCAGCCAGACGCCGGCGTGATGGTCGAGTTCGGCGAGGATCACCGGACTGTGGATGCGGAAGTAGAACGGCTGCGTGCCATCGGTGGCGCCGTACCAGCTGAAGTGGGTCTCCTCGCGGTGCGCATCGAACTCGGCGAGCGCGAGCTCACGCTGACCCTCCTTCAGCAGCAGCAGGAAGTCCTCTGCGATCGCGCGCAGCGCCGCCCACTGCTCGTCCCCGAGCTCCGATGCGGCAATCCCCTCATAGGGGATGATCCGGTTGTCGCGGAACGCGCCGGCGACATGCCGTTCGTCAGCCGGATGCAGCCGCCCCTCGGGCATGGCTGGATCCAGCACGGATCGGTAGACGACCGCATGACGGCGCTGTGCGGCATCCAGGCTCTGTGCCAGACCGATCGCGAGCTGCTCGCGCTCCTCGAACAGCGGCGGCCGCTCACCGTCGGACAGCGCGGGCTCAGCGCCGAGGAACACCGGCGCGATGACGTGCCGCCCGCCGACCGAGACGAAGTGGACGGCGACGTGGTGCCCGAACAGCTGCCAGCCCCACGGCTCGCCGGAGGACGGCGTGCCGTACAACGCGAACCAGTAGCTGCGGTCGTTCATGATCGTCGGCAGGTCGACGAGTTCGCCGAGGTAGCCGTTCAGCGCCATGGCCTCGGTGACGCGCTCGTAGCCCGCAGGACTCAGGGACGCCCGGACGAGGCCGAGCGCGGCGCGCACGACCTCGTCGCTCTGCTCCTCGAGACGGAGCCCGATCCGGAAGAAGACGAACTCCGGGTTGCTCCAGCCACGCCACTCCGCGGCGTCGACCGGGTAGCAGAGCTTCGCCCGCTGTCCCGGCGTGAGCAGATCCAGCAGTGCGGATGCCGCGTCCGCGGGCGCCGTGTCGGAGTCGGCGCTCGCCGGAAGCGCGTACAGACCCTCCCGGCGCTCGCCGTCGGTCGTGATGCCCACGAACGGCTCGTCGTACAGACCCTTCCAGTACTCCAGCAGCTCGCGCAGGAACGGCGCCCGGTAACGGTCGGAGGTGAACTGCTCGTAGTCCATGCCGCGCACGTCTGCGAGCATCGGGTCGTCGAGACCGATGAGGTGCTCCCGGTAGCTCTTCGCACTGAGCTCGACGGCGCCCTCACGACCGGCGACGCGGTCGGTCGAGAAGAAGTCGTCGATGTCGTTCTGCGCGGAGTGGTCGCTCATGGCATGCTCCTGGCGGGATCTTCGGATCGTGTCAGGCGGTCAGATCGGCAGGTTGAACATCCGCTTGGCATTGCCGTAGAGCACTGCTTCGCGATCTGCTTCGCTGATCTCGAGCTCGTTCTTGACGAACTCGACGCCCTGACTCATCCAGCTGTAGAAGACCGGGAAGGACGAGCCGAACATGTAGTGGTCGGCACCGTTGACCTGCAGCGCCGCCTCGACCTGGGTCTTGCCCCAGGAGTGCGGGTGAGTCATGTCGAAGAAGATGTTCTGATCGAGGTATCGCTTGATCTTGTCGCCCTCGGAGGCGTCGAGGCGCTGCATGGCCTCCTTCTTCACCGGCGCGTGCGGAGTGAGCAGCTCGGTGTTCGCGAACCAGTTGCCGCCCATCATCGTGTGGATGAAGCGCAGACCGGGCATCTCATCGAACATGTGGCTGAACAGCTCACGCCCGACCGCGACCCCCTGGTCGATGATGCGGCCGAACTCACGGCGCAGGTTCGTGTAGTCGAGCACGGACTTGTACTCCACCGGCAGCGGTGTGTGGTGAGCGATGACGGGGATGCCGAGCTTCTCGATGACCTTGAGATAGGGGCGGAACACCTCGTCGTCGAGATAGAGCTGACCGTAATGGCACGCCAACTGCACGCCCACCGCGCCGAGCTCGCCGACGTTGCGCTCCAGCTCGTAGATGTTCTCCTTGCCACCCCACGGCGGAACGCAGGCGGTCGAGAACAGCCGGCCGTTCGAGCGCTTGACGATTTCGGCGGCGTTGTCGTTGACGGCCTTGCAGGTCTCCAGATCCAGCCACTCCTGCCAGACCGGCACGCGCATGATGCCGTAGTCGACCCCGGCCTCGTCCATGGCTGCGAGCTTCGCCTCGGCGGAGTAGTCGCCCTCGACGTAGTTGAGGTTCGGGTAGCCCTTCGGCTTCTCCAGGACGAGCTGCTTCTTGCCGCTGTCCATCTCGATGACGGTGGCGATCTCGCCGAATCCGCGTGGGGCGCTGTTCAGGAAGCCGTTCAGGATCTTCTCGTTCGAGAAGAGATCTTCGGGCAGGTGGTGGATGTTGATGTCGACGACCTTGGTCATGAGGCTCTCCTTTGCGCTCTCCGGCAACTCCGTGTCACCACCATAACGCATCGCGCTTGAAATCGTGTGCGATTCTGCGTACGATCAGTTTCACATTCGAGGAGGAGTGCGGAATATGCCCGGAATCACGCGCCGCGATGTCGCTTACCGGCACGGTGACACCACCATGCTCGGCCTGCTCGCGTCCCCCACGGATGCCGTGGAATCGGCCGCAGTGCTCCTCATCCACGACGCCTTCGGGCTCAGCGAGGACATGATCGCCATCGCCGACGAGCTCGCAGGCGGCGGCCTGGTCGTCTTCGCCGCCGACGTGTGGGGAGACCGGACGACACCGACCGCACAGGCCGAGATCGGGCCGCTGATCGGCGCGATGGCCGGCGATCGCCCGGAATGGCAGTCCCGCATCTCGGCGGCCGTGGCCGCAGCCGCCGAGCAGCCCGAGATCGACCCCGAGCGCATCGCGCTGCTCGGCTACTGCTTCGGCGGATCGTCCGCCCTGGAGTTCCTGCGCACCGGCGGTCGCGCGCGCGGCGTGATCGCCATCCACCCCGGTCTGGACCTGCTCGGGCACGACTGGTCCGCCGCGGCGGCATCCGGCATCCAGGTGCACGTCGCCGTCGGTTCGATCGATCCGATGGCCACGCAGGAGCAGCGCCGGCAGCTCGAGGACGACCTCACCACAGCCGACGCAGACTGGCAGATCGACGTCTACAGCCACACCACCCACGCCTTCACGAGCCTGCGTTCCCAGGACTCACCGAGACCCGACCTCTTCGACTACCACCCGCGCAATGCGGCGCGGGCCTGGCAGTCGACGGTCCGGGCTCTCGACGAGATGTTCCCCGATACCGCCGGCGCCTAGCCGACAAGAAAGAGAAGACATGCACGACATCGCGATCATCGGCGCCGGCCCCGGCGGACTCGTCACGGCCCTGCGCCTGCATCAGCAGGGCTTCCGCCCCACGATCTATGAGGCCGTCGCCGAGCTGAAGCCCCTCGGCGTCGGCGTCGACATCAAGACGGTCGGCACTAAGGAGTTCGAGGAGCTCGGGCTGCTCGAACAGTTCCGTGCGATGTCCGTCGAGGCCGTCGACTCCATCTTCTACAACCACTTCGGGCAAGAGATCTATGCCGAGAAGTGCGGTGTGCACATGGGCTATCTGCATGAGCAGCGATTCGTGCATCGCGGACTGCTGCAGATGATGCTCTACCGCACGGTGCTCGAGCGCCTCGGCGATGACGCCGTCGTGCTCGGCGCCCGGGTCGTGCGCTATGCGCAGGATGCCGAGGGTGTGACCCTCGACATCGAGAACCGCGACGGCGGCGCCCAGCAGGTGCGTCACGAAGCCGTGATCGCTGCGGACGGCATCAAGTCGGCGGTGCGCCGTCAGATGCATCCGAACCAGGCCGAACCCGAGTTCTCGGGCATCACGATGTGGCGGGGCACCACCCTGCGCGAGCCCATCCGCGGCGGCCACACGATCCTGCACCTGGGCGACCCCGGATCTCGACGATGATCATCTACCCGATCGCGCAGAACTTCGAGGACAGCGGGCTCGACCTGATCAACTGGGTCGTCGAGACCAACGGCGAGGAGACCGTCGAGGACTGGAACGCGGTCGCCGACCCCGAGGAGATCATCCCGGCGTTCGACACCCTGAAGCTGCCCTTCCTCGACGTGCAGCAGCTGATCCAGGACGCCCGCGAGGTGTACCTGTTCCCGCTCACCCGGCACTTCCCGCTGGACACCTGGGTCGACGGCCGCGTCGTGCTGCTGGGCGACGCCGCCCACGCCATGTACCCCCGCGGCGGCAACGGGATCACCCAGGCCATGCTCGATGCACGCGTGCTCACCGAGAAGCTCATCGAACACGGCGATCCGGCCACGGCATTCGTAGAGTTCGATGCAGCACGCCGCGAGATCGTCAACCGCATTACCGACAACATGCGCGGCGAGGGCTACGAGGTCATCCGGCGCATGGTCGCCGAGCGCACCGACGGCAAGCCGTTCGACGATATCGAGACGGTGCTGCCGCTGGCCGAGGCCGACGAGATCTTCAGCAGGTACCACGCACTGGTCGGTGCACCCCGCCCGGGCCACGACGCCGGCGAGGCGACCGGGTTCCGCACCTGGCTCGAGAACTCGGAGGAGGTCACGGCATGAGCACCCCGTCCGCACAGCTCGAGGCGGAGATCCTCGCGGTGGAGACGCGCCGGCAGGAGGCGCTCATCACCGGCGACCTCGACGCGCTGAGCGAGCTCTTCGACGACTCGCTCGTCCACATCCACGCCCCCGGACTGGTGCACACCAAGCAGCTGCTGCTGGAACATGTCGCGGTGCGCCGCGCGTACATCGAGATCACCCGGCAGGATCTGCACGTGCGCGTGTTCGGCGACACGGCCGTGATCACCGGCGGCATCGTGAACCGCATGCACGCCCCCGGAGGGGCGAGCGCACGGTCGACGGTGTGGTCACGCAGGTGCTGCATCGTGGCGAGGACGGCCGTTGGCGCTTCGTGAGCTTCCAGATGACCCCCTACGGCGAACAGGCGTGGGGAAAACTGCCCAGCGAGGCCGCACAGGAGGAGAAGGCATGAAGCTCGCACGATTCCGCACCGGTGACGGCGCGGTGCGCATCGGCCGCGTGGACGGCGACGAGATCGTCGACCTCTCCGGCATCCCCGGAGTCGGCACGTCGATGCGGACGCTGATCGGCGAGCTGACCACGCTGGGCGACAGCATCCGCTCCGCCGACGGCGACCGCCACGCGCTCGCCGAGGTCACCCTGCTCGCACCCATCGACGACCCGCAGAAGTTCCTCGGCATCGGCATGAACTACGCTGCGCACGCCGAGGAGGCGCGACAGGCCAGCATCCCGATCCCGACCAGCCAGATGTGGTTCAACAAGCAGGTCTCGTGCATCAACGACCCCTTCGGCGACGTCGAGCGCCCCGTCGTCTCGGAGCAGCTCGACTATGAGATCGAGCTGGGCGTCGTGATCGGCAGGCCGGCGCGGAACGTGTCGGCGGAGCAGGCCCGCGACCACATCGCCGGCTATCTCGTCGTCAACGACGTGTCGATCCGCGACTGGCTGGCAAAGCTCTCACCGACGTTCACGCTCGGCAAGTCCTTCGACACGCACGGGCCGATCGGCCCGTGGCTGACCACCGATGACGAGATCGATGACCCGCTGAAGCTGCAGCTCACCCTGACGGTGAACGGCGAGGTGCGCCAGAGCGCCGACACCAGCGACATGATCTACGACATCTACGAGCAGATCGCTTACCTCAGCCAGGTGATGACCCTGCAGCCGGGCGACATCCTCGCCACCGGCACACCCTCGGGCATCGGCGCGCCGACGCAGAACTGGCTCGTGCCGGGCGACGTCGTCCGGGCCGAGATCGAGGGTCTGGGCGCCATCGAGAACCGCGTCGTCGACGCGCGATGACCATCGAGCAGCGGATGCCGCGTCGCAGGAGCATCGTCATCGCCGGGTTCGGGCATGAGAACCCGGTTCCCGCGGCGAGCCTGATCGGTCAGCACCTCGTCTCCGGGGTGCTGACCGGGCGGGATCCGGCAAGCAGGGAGATGCCCGCAGATCTCGACACGCAGGTCGCCAACATCTTCGCGCACGTGCGCGAGCTGCTGGACGCAGCAGGCGGGACGACAGATGACATCGTCAAAGTGACGGTGTGGCTGGAGGAGGGCCGCTACCGCGACCGTGCGGCGCTCAACCGGGAGTGGATCGCGATGTTCCCGGATGCCGAGAGCCGTCCCGCTCGGCAGGTGATGGCGGCCCGCTTCGACGGCGCGACCCTCGTGCAGTGCGATCTGCAGGCGATCCTCGCCGAGCCGGCGGACTGAGCGCGTCCGCCTCGGCTCAGCGGTGCGTGCGGGCGGCCTCCTCGGCCTCGCGTTCCTCTTCGTGCTTGGCGACGGCCTTCAGGGTGCTGATCTCGTGCTCGCGCACAGAGGTCTCGATGAGGTCGGCGTCCGCACCGCTTTCGATGAGGTTGAGGATCTCATCGTGCTCGGCCAGTGACGCCAGCGCCCGTCCCGGGGCGTACCAGAAGGCGGTGCGGCGGATCAGATCCAGACGCGTCCACTCGGCGTGCACGAGATCGTTCAGGCGGGGATCCTCGGACTGCGAGCAGAGCAGCTCGTGGAAGGTTCGGTTGAGCTTGCCGAACTGCTGCGGGTCGAAGTCGGCCAGCGCCTCTCCCATCCGCTTGTTGAGGTCGCGCGCCTCGGCGATCAGCTCCGCGCTCATCTGCGGCGCCGAGAGCGCCGTCGCGTAGCCTTCGAGCCGGGCCAGGAGGCCCATGGTGCGCTGCCAGGAGTCCAGCTCGACGGTCTTGACCACGGCGCCCGCGTTCGGGACGATGTCGACCCAGCCCTCGGCCTCGAGCCGACGCAGCGACTCCCGCCACGGTACCGAGCTGATGCCGTGCTCACGGCCGAGCTGGTCGATCACGAGCCGCTGGCCCGGCCCATAGGTACCGTCCATGATCCCGCGTCGCAGAATCGCGTACGCCTGTTCCGCCTTGCTGATCTTCGCTTCGGCCACGATGCCTCCTTATGCTCAATAATCCTACATGCGATCGCACGCGATTTAGGGATAGGACGCGTCGATGCGTGCGAGGAGTCTCGCGAGAACTCCGCTTCGCCCCGATCCCGCCCGAGTCAGGACGAGCGCCCGCAGTGGCGAAGGCGGCCGGTCCAGCGCGCGCACCGTGAGATCGAAGCGGCGCAGGCTCCGCCCGTCCGGGTCGGGAAGGATCGCTGCGGCCATCCCCGCTTCGACGAGCGGGATGCTGGTCTGAATCGTATCGACGGTGCGCACGGCGCCCGGTGAGATGTGATGCTGCCGGAAGGCGGCATCCACCGCCTCGGGCAGGCTGGGAACGGCCGCCGTCCGCTGCGGCAGCACCAGGGTGCGATCGCCGAACCACCCCAGCGGCAGTGGATCCGGAGCTTCCCGCTCATCCGGTGGGAGGGCGGCGACCAGCGGAACGGGGCCCCAGTCCACGATGTCCATCGTGTCGCCGTGCCGCTGCGCGAAGCGCTCGGCGTCGGCCACCATGATCGCCGCCACATCGACGCTGCGATCGTGCAGCATGTCGATCGCCGTCCACGGCGGCGGGTCGATCAGGCTGACCTCGACATCCGGCGCATCCGCGGCGAACTGCCGGAGCATCGTCGGAACGCGATGCCACATGAGCACGGGGACGGCGGCGACACGCAGGGATCCCGCGAGCCCGGCGCCGAATCGCCGGAGCGCCGTGGTGATGTCATCGACCTCGCCCAGCACGCGGGTCGATGCATCGAGCAGATAGCGCCCCGCGCTGGTCGGCTCTACTCCGCGAGAGGTACGCACCAGCAGGCCGACGCCGAGTTCCGCCTCGAGTTTGCCGATCGCGACGCTCAGCGGTGGTTGCGACATGTGCAGCCGCTCGGCCGCGGCGGTGAGCGAGCCCGCCTCGACGACGGCCGCGAAGTACCGCAGATGCCGCAGCTCCATATACACACAATAGCCTGCGACACGCGTGCCCATACACGTCCTGTATGGGAGCGAGAGCGAACCGGTAGTTCCGCTGTCGGCATCCGGATGTCACGCTGTTCGCATGCTCCCGGTCACGAATAACAACCCCGCGTTCACGCTCACCCGTTCCAGCCACGTCGCCATCTCGGTGACCGACCTCGCCCGCAGTCGCGACTTCTACCGTGACGTCATCGGGCTCGTCGTCACCGAGGAGACCAGCGATGCGATCTATCTGCGCGGGCTCGAGGAGGCCGCGCACCACAGCCTCGTGCTCGAGCTCGCGCCCGAGGCGAAGGCCCTGCACGTCGGACTGCGGGTGCGCACCGACGACGACATCGTCGCCGCCGAGAAGTTCTTCAAGGAGAACGACATCGAGCACCAGCGGGTGGAGCGCGACCATCAGGGGCCGACGATCCAGTTCCGCGACGCCGTCGGCACGCGCATGGAGCTCACCTCGTCGATGGACGTCGTGCCCCGCAGGATGCAGCACTACGACGAGTTCGTCGCCGGCGCACCGCAGCGCCTGGATCACTACCAGTGCGTCACGCACGACGTGCAGTCCGCGACCGACTTCTGGACCGGACTGGGCATGCGGATGTCGGAGTACACCGCCAAGGACGACACCGACGAGCTGTGGGGCACGTGGATGGAGGTCAAGGGCAACACCCACGATCTCGTCTTCACGAACGGCCGCGGGCCGCGCCTGCACCACTTCGCGTACGCCGTGCCTGATGGCTCTTCGCTCATCCATGCCGCCGACGTCGCCGGGGCCCTGGGGTTCGGCGACGAGATCGACCGCGGCCCCGGCCGCCACGGCATCAGCAACGCGCTGTTCCTCTACCTGCGCGACCCCGACCAGCACCGGGTCGAGCTGTTCAACACCCACTACCAGTTCATCGACCTGGAGACGCCCCCGATCCGCTGGGATGTCTCGAACCCCCGCCGTGCCCAGCTGTGGGGCATGCCGGCCTCACGCCGCTGGTTCTTCGAAGCGAGCGAGTTCCCGGACGAACCCGTGCACGAGCCGCTGCTCACCGCCAACCCCGCGACGCTCGAGGACTACCTCGGCGTCCACTGACCCCGGAGTGCCCGGCCGACGAGGGCGTCCAGCAGGTCGTCATATCCGGTGCCGGTGTCGGCGACGAGGCGCGGGAAGTGCGAGTGTCGGCGCAGGCCGGGCATCGTGTTGATCTCGTTGAGCACCACGCCCTGATCGGTGAGGAAGAAGTCCACCCGCGCGACCGCCTCCGCACCCACGGCCAGCGCGACCTTTCGGGCGGCGTCCTGCAGTGCGGCGAGCGCGTCGGGCGGGAATGCGGCGGGGATCTCCAGCCACCCTCCTGCGCCGGAGTACTTGTGGTCGTAGGTGAAGAAGGTGCCCGGCTCATCCGGCAGATGGACGAGGGAGCCGCCGGTGACCCGCACCTGCCCATCGGCATCCGTCCACACCCCGATGCTGACCTCTGCTCCGCTCACCAGCGGCTGCAGCAGCACGGTCGCATCGAGCTGGAACGCCTCATCCAGGGCGCGGCGCAGTTCCACACGGGAGGAGACCAGCGACACCCCGATGCTGGAGCCGCCCTCGTCGGGCTTGACGATGAGGGGCCATTCCGCCGCCCGTGCGAGCGACGCGGTGAGCACGTCGGGCTCGGCACGGAATTCCTCGCGATGCAGCACGCGGACCGGGATCGTGCGCACGCCGCGCTGCGCCGAGACGCGTGCTGTCGCGAGTTTGGACATGCCGATGCGGCACGCCGCGCTGCCGCACCCGACGAATCGGATGCCGCGCTCTTCGAGCACGCTCTGAAGCCCGCCGTCCTCGCCCCACCCGCCGTGCAGCACCGGGAAGACGACGTCCTCGGGATGCAGTCCGTCGAGCACGTCGTGTGGGCTCATCGCATCGGGCTGATCGTCCGGATGCCAGCCGCCGGAGCGATCGATGCGCACGGGCAGCACGTCGTGCCGGGCGGCCAGCGACTCGGCGACCTCCGCGCCGGAGGCGAGTGAGACCTCGTACTCGGTGCTCTCGCCGCCGGAGAGCACGATCACCCGGCTCACGCGCTCGCCTCCCCACGCGCGACGCGGGAGCCGATGCCGGTGAGCACTTCCTGCGGGATCGTGCGCAGCGCCTGCGCCCACTCAGCGAGCCCCGGTTCACCCTGCCGAGGATCGCCGAGGATCGTGACGAGATCACCCCGTTCGACCGGGAAGTCACCGACATCGATGACCGTCTGATCCATCGAGACGGCACCGACGATGGGACAACGGCGTCCTGCCACCATGACCGTCATCCCGCGGCCATCGGCCAGCGCTGCGCGACGAGGATGCCGTCGGCGTAGCCGACGGGGAGCAGCGCCAGGCGAGAAGGATGATCCAGCACCACCCGGTCGTAGCCGACCACCTCGCCGACAGCCACGTCGCGCACCTGCGAGACCCGCGTCTCCCAGCGCGCGACGGCATTCAGCCCGAGCGGTCTGTCTCGCACCGGCTCGATGCCGAACAGGCTCGCACCGAGACGCACCAGGTCGAGCCGGGTGCGCGGATCGACGGTCGCGGCGACCGAGGCAGCTGCATGCAGCCGTGGGCGCAGACCGCTCCGTTCAGCGAGCGCCGCCGCTTCTGCCAGACACTCCAACGGCTCATCGAAGTGCTCCGAGATTGTGCCGGCCAGGTGAGTCCACAGACCCAGCACCTGCACCGAGTCGGCGTCGGCGGCCGCACGGAAGAGCTCCTGCCAGTGCGTCTGCGGGCACCCGGAGCGGTGCATTCCCGTCTCCACCTCCAGTTCCAGCTCTGCGATGACCTGCTGCTGTGCCGCGACTGCCGCGATGTGGCGGACCTGTGCGGGAGAGGACGGCGCCAGCCGGATGCCGCAGCTCAGAGCCTCGGCGATCGGGGCGTCCTCGTGCAGCACCCACGCGAGGATCGGCGCCGTGATTCCCGCACGACGCAGTTCGATCGCCTCGGAGCAGGTCGCGACGCCGAGCTCGCTCGCCCCTCCCGCGAGGGCGGCCCGCGCAGCGCGCACGGCCCCCATGCCGAACCCACCGGCCTTCACGACCGCCATCACCGGCGTGCGGCACATGCCCAGCATCAGAGCAGTATTCGACTGGATGGCTTCCAGGGACACGGACAGATGAGAGGGCGCAACGCCCCACGTCGTCGGGCGCGCGCACGTTTCCATATGATCCACAATCCCACCCGTGATTCCTGGTGGCGTCCGCCGACGGATGTATACGGTCATTCTTCCGGATGAACCGTCGCCGCTCGTGTACGAGCCGGGATCGTGTCGCGGAGAGCGTCAGGACGGCCGAAGCTCAGCGACCCGGCACACCGAACGCGTGCTGCCGCTTGAGCGGCGGTGTGGCAAGGCTCACGATTCCCACACCGGCAGCTCGATGCGCGAGACGGATGGACCGTCATGTGAGATCTCCTGGTCGGCGACACCGGCGGAGACGGCACTGAATGCGGGATCGACCGAACCGGGATTGCGAGCGTATCGCGGGTGGGCGCCAGAACTCACCTGCACGCCGATGCGATGCCCGGGGGCGAACCTGTGGAAGACGGGCCACAGCGGAATCTCGACCTCCCGCCAACCCTCCGCATCCGGCTCGGGATCGGTGACGACGCTGCCCACGCTGCCGATACGACGGATGCCGTCGCACACAGTGAGCACCCGGCCGTCGGGGTGCGTGTCGGTGATCCGCACGAAGATGTCGTAGGACGGCCTCGACGAACGGAACCGGATGCGGGCTGCCGGCTTACCGGCGATCGTGACCGGCTCGGTCAGCGCCGACCCGCGGAAGACGACCACATCGTCCCTCCGCTCGTGGGCGCGATTGTCCTGCGGGAGCGTGTCCGGTGTCAGGCTCGGCCCGCCGACGGCCGGCGTCGGCGCGTCCGGGTCATACCGGTACCGCGTCGTGCCGCCCGACGCCGCGCCCGGCGACAGCACGCCGTCCGCATGCAGAACCCACTCCTGTCCGTGCGTGCCCGCCGGCGGCCAGGTGGCCAGTTCACGCCACTCCTCGGCTCCGGTCAGGTAGGCGCGCACGGGCGCTGTTCGCGTGGACGTGCGCGAACCGAAGATCTCGCCGAAGAGGTCGAGCGTCTCGTCCAGCAGCGGCGCTTCCATCTCCGGGCTGCTGTGCCCCCACGGACCGACCGTCAGCCGTGGCGGGTTGCCCGCCTCGACCAGCTGAGCGTAGGTGCGCAGCTGCCAGGGCAGGAAGATGTCGTACCATCCGGTGAGCATGAGCACCGGTGCGGTCACGTCGGGCACGGATGCCGTGTGCGACTGCTGTGTCCAGTACTCGTCGGTGAGCTTCTCGTGCCGAACCCAGTCCTGATACCAGTCGACGCTCTCTCCGGTGGCGACTTCGTCGCCCCGTCCCAGCGGCAGGGTCTCGAAGCCCTTCTGCAGCTTGCGATCCGGCAGGAGCATGCCGATGAGGGCAGGACCTCTCTTGCGCATCATGCGCGTCCAGCCCAGGGCGTTGCGCAACGCGAACGCGTTGTTGTCCCACGTGACCGCCCCGAAGTCCGGCATCGTCACCTGCAGCACCAGCGCCTCCGGCGCGGTCTCCGGGTCGTCGCGCTGCAGCTTGCCGGCGATCGCCCATTGCACGTATCCGAGATAGCTGGGCCCGAAAGTGGCCAGATGCCCGGTGAACCACGACTGACCGCGCACCCAGCGGTGGGTCGCGATCCCGTCGCGCTGTTCGTTCACCTGCGGATGGAACCTTCCCGGCGACCCGCCCGTGCCACGGCAGCTCTGCACGAGCACTGTGCAGCCGGCATAGGCGAGGCGCCGCGCACCGGACGCGATCGGGCCACGGCGCCCATAGGGGCTGCGCAGCACGACGGTCGGCATCGATGGATCCCCTCCGCCGATGGGAACGATGAGATCGGCGAGCAGTTCGACGCCGTCGTCCATCGGCACGCGCAGATCCCTGTGGATGTCGATCTCATAAGGCCCGAGCGCGAGAGGACGCACGCCTCTGGCATCCATCGCCCTGGTGATCTTCTGCTGCAGACTCATTCCGTCGGCTCAGTCGCGACGCAGCTTCTCGTGGTCATCCGAGCTCTCATCCACTGCCGTCGTGTCGGCCTCGGCCTCGGCATCGGCATCGGCATCGGGAGCCGTCTCAGGCGCCGGACCGGTGAGCACGCCCTCCGGACGCAGCAGCTCGCGCACCTCAGCCATGTAGCTGTTCAGCTGCTGCTGCTGCCAGCGCAGCTGACGGGTGCGATCCTCGGCATCCCGCAGTGCAGCCGTGGCCTGGCCGGTGACGCTGTCGACGATCTTCTGCGCCTTCGCGCGTGCGCGTTCGAGCGTCTCGCGGGCCTTCACCTGCGCTTCGGCCTCGATGGCCTGCGCCTGCGAGCGCATCAGACGTTCGTAGTCCTCGGCCTTCGCTGAGATGCGCTGCGCGTGCTCCAGCGATGCCGCGACCTGCTCGTTGGCATCCGTGGTGATGCGCTCGGCGTGCGCAACGGCCTGGTTGTGCAGCACCAGGAACTCCTGCTGCGCGTCATCCTGGCGGCGGGTGAGGGTCTCCTCGAACTCCAGCACCCGCGCGTTCATCTCGCGCACCTCGCGTTCAGCATCCGACCGCAGATCGCTGGTCTCGCGGGTGACCATGGCGCGCAGCGCTGCGGCCCCCTTCTCGGCCTCGGTGCGCACCGTGGCCGCCTCGCGTTCGGCCTGGGCCACCTTCTCGGCAGCGTGCGCGGCCTCACGCTCCAGACGCGCCTCGTGCGCGGTGAGCTCGGTGTCGATCTTCAGGCGCACCTGGTCGGCATCGTGCTGAGCCTGTGCGGTGATGCGTGCGATGTCGGCCTCGAGCTCGGCGCGCTTGGCCTCAGCCTCTTCACGGGCCGCCTCGAGCAGACGATCGGCCTGGGTGGCCGCGTTGTGGATCAGCACGCTGGCCTGCTCTTCGGCCACGCGCAGCACGGCCTCGAACTGCTGGCGGCTCTGCGGCTCGTCGGCGCCCGCAGGCGCCTCGCTCAGCTCCGAGGCGAGTGTGCTCACCTGTGCGGCGGCGTCCTCGGCCTGAGCGCGGGCCGCAGCCAGTTCATCCTCCAGCCGCGACAGTCGCTCATCGCTCGCTGAGACGGCATCGGCGAGCGCGGCCTCGTGCTGCTCGCGCAGCGCCTCCAGCGCCTCGCGGTGACGGGCATCAGCGCTGTCGCGGTCGGCCGTCAGGCGGTCCAGCTGCTCGCGCATCGTCGCGATCGCGGCATCCACCTCCGCCTTGTCGTACCCGCGGAACGCCTGCGTGAACGAGGCGTGCTCCTTGTTGGGAGCGGAGGTCAGCAGCTGGTCGAAGAAGTCGCCGTCCTGCGCATTGCCGGACTCGTGCGTGTCGCTCACAGGTCGTCGCCTTTCTGAAGAAGTCGGCCCCGGGGATCCATGATGTCATCCCCGGCTGTGCGGCGGACCACGCGGTCGCGTCGACCCCCGACCCCACGGCAGACCAGATAGATGGCAAAGGAGATCGTGGTGATGTACGGGCTCACCGGCAACGTGCCCATCACGGCGAGCAGGATGCCACCCACGGCCGAGACGATGCCGAACAGCGCCGCCAGCAGCGGCACCGACACCGGGCCGGAGCGCACCCGCATGGCGGCCGCCGCCGGGGTGACCACGAGAGCGAGCACCAGCAGCGCGCCGATGATGTGCACGGCCACGGCGACCACCAGGCCCAGCAGCAGCATGAACGCGAACGAGACACCCACTGTGGGCACACCGCGCGCGGCGGCGGACTGCGGGTCGAGGGACTCGAAGCGCAGCGGACGCCAGATCAGCAGCAGTCCGAGCAGCACCACCGTGCAGATCGCGATCAGCCATCCCAGCTGCGCATCCTGCACCGAGACGATCTGCCCGGTGAGCAGGCTGAACCGGCCGGCGGCCCGGCCGTTGTAGAGCGAGAGGCACAGGATGCCGACGCCCAGGCCGAACGGCATCAGCACGCCGATGATCGAGTTGCGGTCGCGCGCCCGCGCCCCCAGCCATCCGATCAGCGCGGCGGCGACGAGGGAGCCGACGATCGACCCTGTGACCACATCGAAGCCGAACAGCAGCGCCGCGGCAGCTCCGGCGAACGACAGCTCGCTGATCCCATGCACGGCGAAGGCCATATCGCGCTGCATGACGAACACGCCGATGAGACCGCCGACCAGGCCCAGCACGGCTCCCGCCCACACCGAGTTCGACACCAACGCGAGGATCTCGCCGTACTGCGAGATGCCGCCGAACATCGCATCGCCGATGTCGTCGAGGCTCATGCGATCTCCTCGTCGTGGTCGGTGTGGTGGTGCGCGGCGCTCTCGGCATCCGGAGCGCCGACCACCACGAGCCGGCCGCCGGCCTTCAGCACGAACACCGGGGCGCCGTAGAGGGCCGACAGCACCTCGGTGGTGAGCACCTCGCTCGGAGTGCCGAGGGTGAACCGGCCGTTCGCGAGGTAGAGGATGCGGTCGACGATGTCGAGCACCGGGTTGATGTCGTGGGTGACCAGCAGCACTCCCGCGCCCGTGCGGCGGTGCGCGTCGATCAGCCCGACGACGGCCTGCTGGTTGGCGAGGTCGAGGCTGGTCAGCGGTTCGTCGCAGAGCAGCAGACGGGGATTGTCGGCGAGCGCCTGACCTACCCGCAGCCGCTGCTGCTCACCGCCGGAGAGGACGCCGACCGGCCTGTCGGCGAACCCGCGCGCGCCCACCGCGTCGATGAGGGCATCGACGCGAGCACGGTCACGTCGGCGCGGGAGGGGCGGGCCGAAGCGATGACCGTTGACGCCGAGCGCGACCAGGTCGCGGCCGCGCATCGAGGTCTCGGCCGGCAGCGGACGCGCCTGAGGCAGGTAGCCGATGTGACGGTTCCCCCGGCCGCGCACCCGCTCGCCGAGGGCGGTGATCGACCCCTCCGACAGCCCCTGCAGACCGAGAACGGCGCGCAGCAGCGTGGTCTTACCCGATCCGCTCGGCCCGAGCACGGCGATGAGCTCTCCCGGCATGACCTCGAGGTCGAGGCCGCGCCACAGCTCACGGTCGTCGCGCCGGATCGCCGCATCGTGGATCTGCAGCAGTGGCGAGGTCCGCGATGCGGGCGAAGCGGCGAAGGTCACTTGTCGAGATTACCCGCGAGCGTCGCGATGTTGCCCGTCATCCAGGAGATGTAGTCGTCTCCGTCGGGAAGAAGCTCGGTGACTTCCTGCACGGGGATGCCGTGCGACTCGGCGACATCGATCACCTGGGTCGTCTCGGCACCGCCGGTCTGCGCGTTGGCCAGCAGCACGGCGACGTCACCGGCCTCGAGCAGTTTGCGTGCCTCGAGTAGAACTGCCGGCGGCACGTCCTGGCCCTCTTCGACGGCCTCACTGAACTCGCTCGGGGTCACGTCGACGAGGCCTGCCGCTGCGGTGAGGTGGAGCGGCACGGGCTCGGTGACGAAGATCTTCTCGCCGCCGTGCGCACTCTCGATCTCGGCGAGAGAAGTCTCCAGCCCTTCCAGGTCGTCCTGGAAGGCGGCAAGATTCTTCTCGTAGTCGGCCTTGTTCGCAGCATCCAGCTCCCCGAGCTGCTTCGCGACCTGCTCGGCGACGTGGCCGACGGTGTGCACGTCGTACCAGACGTGCTCGTTGAACCCTTCGATGTGATCGTGGCCCTCGTGGTCGTCCGCTTCGTCGTGATCGTGGTCATGTTCGTCGTGGTCGTCGCCGGGGTAGTCGTGGGAGAACTCGACGGCGGTGATCACCACGGGGTCGCCGCCCACGGCCTCTTCGAGGGAGTCGATGAAGGAGTCGTATCCGCCGCCGTTGGCGACGATCAGCTGTGCGTTCTTGACCTTGAGCTGGTCGGCCGCCGTCGCCTCGTACTCGTGCGGGTCCTGCGAGAGGGAGTCGATGATCGAGGTCACCTCGACGTGGTCTCCCCCGACGCTGCGGACGATGTCTCCCCAGACGTTGGTGGACGCGACGATCCGGATCCGCCCGTCGTCGGCGGGAGCGGTGCTGGCCCCGCAGCCGGTCAGAACGAGTACGGATGCGGCGGCGAGCGCGACGGGGGCAAGAATCTTTCGCATGCCCTCATGCTAAACGGTAATGAGAACCATTATCAACTTGAAAGAGCCCTCTATTTGCTTCGTGGGTCACATATGGTCGCCTCCCGCGGGGAGAGGCAACCATATGTGACCCGCGAACGTGCACGCAACGGGCCCGCGGACTCACTCCACGAGCAGCGCGGGCTCCTCCAGGATCGAGGCGACGTCGGCGACGAAGCGGCTCATGCCGTCACCGTCGACCACGCGGTGATCGAACGACCCCGCGACCGTGGTCACCCAGCGCGGGCGCACCTCGCCGTCCACGACCCACGGCTTCTGCGCGATCGTCCCCATGGCGATGATCCCCGCCTCGCCGGGGTTGATGATCGGCGTTCCGGCATCCATCCCGAACACGCCGATGTTCGTGATCGTGATGGTACCGCCCTGCTGGTCCGCCGGACTGGTCTTTCCTTCGCGGGCGGTGAGCGTGAGCCGGTTCAGCGCGCGCGCGAGATCCTTCATACCCAGGTCCTGAGCGTCCTTGATGTTCGGCACCAGCAGGCCGCGGGGCGTCGCTGCGGCGATGCCGAGGTTCACGTAGTGGCGCACGGCGATTTCGGCACCGTCGTCGGTGTCGACCCATGCGGCGTTGACCATGGGGGTGCGTCGGGCGGCCCAGATCACCGCGCGGGCCATGATCAGCAGCGGCGAGACGCGGATGTCGGCGAAGTCGCTCGAGGCCTTCAGCCGCTTGACGAGCTCCATCGTGCGGGTGGCGTCGACCTCCTTCCACACCGTCACGTGCGGCGCAGAGTAGGCGCTGCGCACCATCGCCGACGAGGTCGCCTTGCGCACGCCCTTGACCGGGATGGATTCGCTGCGCTCCGGATCGGAGCCGGGCTGGATGCCGCGGGCAAGCCCCGTCGGTGCGGATGCTGGAGCCGGAACCGTCTCCTCGCGCACCTCGCCCCACTCGGGCGTGGAGATGTTGCGGAACACGCTGGCCTGCTCGGCATGCTGCACGACGTCGTCTCGGGTGACCTCGCCATCGGCGCCGGTCGCAGTGACCTCGGTCAGATCGACCCCGAGGTCGCGGGCGAGCTTGCGGATCGGCGGCTTGGCGATCACGCCCACCGAGGAGCGCACCGGACGTTCGGCCGGCTTACGGCGCCGTGACGTGACCTCGCCGCCGGTGCCGTAGCCCACCAGCACCGAGCCACCGCCCTTCTCCCCCGCATCGTCCTGGGTGGCCGATCCAGCCGACGGGGACGAGCCGGCCTCGGCATCCGTCACAAAGGTGATGATCGGCGCACCCACCTCGATCGTGACTCCCTCGGCGGCGAGGATCTCGCCGACGGTTCCCGCGTGCGGGGAGGGCAGCTCGACGAGCGACTTGGCCGTCTCGATCTCGCAGATCACGTCGTTGACGGCCACGGTGTCGCCGGGCGCGACCTTCCAAGCGACGATCTCGGCCTCGGTGAGGCCCTCGCCGACGTCGGGAAGGGTGAAGGTCTGAGTGGTCATGGGAGGAATCCTGATCAGTAGGCGAGGGAGCGATCGACGGCTTCCAGGATGCGATCGGCATCCGGAAGGTAGGTGCCCTCGAGCTTGGCGGGCGGGAAGGGCGTGTCGAACCCAGAGACACGCAGCACGGGGGCCTCGAGGGCGTAGAACGCCCGCTCCATGACGGTCGCGGCGATCTCGCCGCCCAGGCTGGTGAACCCGGGGGCCTCCTGCGCGTAGACCATCCGCCCGGTGGATCGCACCGAGTCGAGGATGGGCCCGTAGTCGACCGGCGAGAGCGAGCGCACGTCGACGACCTCGCAGCTGGTTCCCTCGGCGTCGGCGAGCGCGGCGGCCTGCAGCAGCGTGGTCACCATCGCGCCGTGGCCGACGAGTGTGACGTCCGAGCCGCGGCGCACGATGCGCGAGGCGTGCAGCGGTGCGGCGGATGCCGAGAGGTCGACCTCGCCCTTGGGCCAGTACCGGCTCTTCGGCTCCAGGAAGATCACCGGGTCGTTCGAGCGGATCGCCTCCTGGATCATCCAGTACGCGTCGTTCGCGGTCGAGGGCGACACCACGCGCAGGCCGGGGGTGTGCGTGAAGTACGCCTCGGGGCTCTCCTGGTGGTGCTCGACGGCGCCGATGTGCCCGCCGTAGGGGATGCGGATGACGATCGGCATCGACAGCGCACCCTCGTGCCGGTTGGTCATCTTCGCCAGCTGCGAGGTGATCTGGTCGAACGCGGGGAATACGAAGCCGTCGAACTGGATCTCGCACACCGGGCGGAAGCCGGCCATGGCCAGGCCGATCGCCGAGCCGACGATGCCGGATTCGGCCAGCGGCGTGTCGATCACCCGGCGGTCGCCGAAATCGCGCTGCAGATTCTCGGTGACGCGGAACACGCCGCCGAGCCGGCCGATGTCCTCGCCCATCAGCAGCACACGGGGATCGTCCTCCATGGCCTTGCGCAGGCCGGCGTTCAGCGCCTTCGAGAGGGGCATCGTCTCCAGTGTCATGCCGCACCCCCTTCGAACGAGGCCTCGTAGTCGTCCAGCCAGGCTCGCTGCTCGTCGATGAGCGGATGCGGCTCGCTGTAGACATGGTCGAAGATCAGCTCACGAGCGGGCGGGGTCAGCGCCACGGTGCGTGCGCGCAGGTCTTCGGCAGCATCCGCCGCCTCGGCCTCGACATCGTCGAAGACGGATGCCGCCGCACCCCGCCCCTCGAGGAAGGCGCGCATGCGCGCGATCGGGTCGCGCTGCGCCCAGGACTGCTCCTCGTCGGAGCCGCGGTACTTGGTCGGGTCGTCACTGGTGGTGTGCGCGCCCATCCGGTAGGTGACCGCCTCGATCGCCCGCGGTCCGCGACCGGCGCGCGCCTCGTCGAGCAGGGTGCGCGAGACGGCATAGCTGGCGAGCACGTCGTTGCCGTCGAGGCGGACGCTGGGGATGCCGTACCCGGCGCCGCGGGTGACGAGCGGCACCTTCGACTGGGTCTCGACCGGCACCGAGATCGCCCACTGGTTGTTCTGCAGGAAGAACAGCACCGGGGCGTCGTAGCTGGCGGCGAAGACCATCGCCTCGTGCACGTCACCCTGACTGGAGGCGCCATCGCCGTAGTAGGTGATGACGGCTTCGTCGCGGTCCACGTCGCCGGAGCCCGTCTTCCCGTCGAAGGCGAGGCCCATGCCGAAGCCGGCGGCGTGCAGGGTCTGCGAGCCGAGCACGAGCGTGTAGATGCGGGTGTTGCCGTTCTTCGGGTCGGTCGGGTTCCAGCCACCGTGCGAGTTGCCGCGCATGACGCGGAGGATGTCGACGGGGTCGACGCCGCGGATGCGGGTGACGGCGTGCTCGCGGTAGGAGGGGAACAGCGTGTCTTGGGGCCGGGCGGCGTGGGCGGAGCCGACCTGGGCGGCCTCCTGTCCGCGGCTCGGCGGCCAGAGGGCCAGCTGGCCCTGGCGCTGCAGGTTGGTGGCCTGGGTGTCGATGGCTCGGATGACGACCATGTCACGGTAGAACTGCTCGAGTTCCGCGTCGGTCAGCGCGTCGATCAGGGGCAGGTAGGGCTCGGATGCCGCCGACGGAGCGTATGTTCCATCCGCTTCCAGGACGCGAACGAGGGGTGTTTCGGTCGAAGTCACGGCTCCACGCTACCCACGCCCGCATGCCCGGTCACTCATAATTCGGGGGCCCTTGTAAGTGTCCGGTACCCGGACTCTTCCCGCCCTGCCCCTGCGTCCCCTCGCTCACCCCCTGCGCTCGCGTGTCACAAGTGCCCCGTGCTCGCGTGTCACAAGTGGCCGCATCCACCCTCGGGGAGGCCACCATCTGCGACCCGCGAAGGGCCGGATCCGCCGCTCTCAGCGCAGGGACGCGGCGACGGCGAGCACGCGCGCGATCGACTCCTCCTCGCCGACGGAGATGCGGATGCCGTCGCCCGAGAACGGCCGCACGATCAGGTCGGCCTCGACGAACGCGGCGGCGACCTCGTCGGTGCGCTCGCCCGCGGGCAGCCAGACGAAGTTCGACTGCGAGTCGGGCACGTCCCAGCCCTGCGCGCGCAGTCCTTCGAGAAGTCGCGTGCGCCGTTCGACGATCACCGCGACGCGCTCGCGCAGCTCGGCCTCGGCATCCAGGCTCGCGATCGCCGCGCGCTCGGCAGAGGAGGTGACCGACAGCGGGATCGCCGTGGTGCGGGCGGCGTCGAGCACGCGCGGATGCCCGATCGCATAGCCCACGCGGAGCCCGGCGAGCCCGAACGCCTTGGAGAAGGTGCGCAGCACCACGACGTTCGGATGCTTCTCGAACACCCGCTCCGCGAGACCGTCGACGGCATCCGGGGCGGTGACGAACTCGGCGTATGCCTCGTCGAGGATGATCAGCACGTCCTGCGGCACGCGCGCGACGAAGGCGGCGAACTCGCCGCTGGTGACGATCGGGCCGGTGGGGTTGTTCGGCGTGCAGACGATGATCGCGCGGGTGCGATCAGTCACGGCATCCGCCATCGCGTCCAGGTCGTGCCGCGCGCCGGGAGCGAGCGGCACCTGCACGCCGGTCGCGCCCGCCACCAGTGGCAGCCCCGGGTAGGCCTCGAAGGAGCGCCACGCGTAGATGACCTCGTCGCCCACGGATGCCGTGGCCAGCACGAGCTGGTAGAGGATCGAGACGCTGCCCGAAGCGACGTGCACGGCATCTGCGTCGACGCCGAACTTCTCACCCAGGCGCGCCCGCAACGCCCCCGCGGTCGCGTCCGGATACCGGTTGATCGGAGTCGTGCGGGTGAGCGCCTCGAGCACCGATGGAAGCGGCTCGAACGGGTTCTCGTTGCTGGACAGCTTGAAGGCGTCAGCGCCCGCCTGCTTGCCCTGTCGGTACGGCGGCAGAGCGGCGATCTCGGGACGGATGCGGGGCAGCGTTGGCTCGGTCACGGGATCAGTCTAAGAGCCGGGGGCCCTGCCGAGCTGGATGCATGGCACCATAGGCGCATGCGATTCATCATCCGCGTCGTCATCAACGCCTTCGCCATCTGGGTGGTCACGCTGATCCCCGTGCTCGGGGTGGATGTGCGTGCCTTCGAACCGGGTGAGACGCTGCAGTTCGTGCTCACCCTGCTCGCGGTCGCCGCCATATTCGCCCTGGTGAACAGCATCATCGGCACGATCATCAAGATCGTGGCCTTCCCGCTCTACATCCTCACGCTCGGCCTGATCACGTTCATCGTGAACGGCTTCCTGCTCTGGCTCACCGCGTGGATCACCAGCGGCTTCGGCTGGGGCCTAAGCGTCGAGTCGTTCTGGTGGGGTGTGCTCGCCGCCATTCTCATCTCGATCATCAACGCCGTGTTCGGCGCCATTCTGCGGCCGCAGAAGAAGAAGCGTCGCCGCTGACGCCGAGGAGAGCGGATGCCGATCACGGCCGGGTCGCGCTGAACTCCATCCGCTCCACGGACGCCGCCTCGCCGAGTTCGGCGAAGAACTTCTCGTGGAGGGTTCGCACACGCGGATCTCTCGAGGCATCCGTCTGCGCCGCGGTCCCCACATACTGCCCGTGCAGGTGGGGATCGATCGGGCTGTTCCTGTCGACGGTGCGCGCGACCGTGAAGCTGTCCGGAGATCCCGTCCCACCCGCAGTGCCGCCGGTCGCGAGTCCGTTCACTGGGTCGGCGCCGTTCTCGAGCCTGACGAGAGTCTGGTCCCGAGTGAGCGCCGGATCCACCGGGTCACCTGCCACGATCAGCGTTCCGACGTCGTACGGGCTGTCCATCGCGATGTGAGAGGCGATCATCGCCCCCTGCGAGTAGCCGACCAGATCGACCGCGTCGCCCGGCTTCGCGCCGGCGTCCGCGATCGCCTTGAGCGTGGCCTCGTGCGACGCTGCCGTGCGCCGATCCACGTACATCTCCCAATCGGCCACGGAGTCCCACGGCTCGCTGGTACCCGGCTTCATCTCCCGTGTGCCGTCTATGTAGGCGACGAACCGCTTGGACCCGTCCTTCATCGTGTACTTCTCCACCGCCACCTGGCCCTTGCTTCCATACGGCACACGCTCCATCGATTCCTTGAGGCCGGCGACGGGCGCGACCGTGCGGGACTCGACCATCGAGACCTCCACCGCCGGAGGATCCCCGTGCAGGCGGACGTCCGCGGGGAGGACCCCTCGATCGAACTTCAGGGTCAGATCGCGCAGGAACCCCATCGTCGAGCCGACCGGATGCGACGTCAGCCAACGCGTGAGCAGGAGGGAGAAGGCAGGTGACAGCGTTCCGCCGACGATGCCTCCTGCAGCGAGCCACCCGTCCCACGACTGATCGGTTACGCCTTCGAACCTCCGTTTCTCCCAGCCGGCGACCAGCACCGTCGCCATGTCGCCGATGCGTGGATCGGATGCCAGCAGCGCATCGATGCGATCCTGCAGCGCGAGCGCCTCGTCGGGTCGGGCGATGCCGAGCGCCTCCCGCTCGGCACGCAACTCCACCACCTCGAAGACGTCGGCCATGAGCTGTGTTCCCGTTGCGTCGGAGTCGGCCTCGGCCGACCTGCGCTCCAGGCGGTCTGCGCAGCTGCGGATGCTGCCGACATCGATATGCCCCACGGAGGGCGACAGGTGGCTCAGAACATGCGCCGCCCGGCGGGTCGCATCGGCTGCTTCCCGCATCCGCCCGGCGACCGCACCAAGCCGTCGTCCGACCGCGCGGAACGCCTCCGAATCCACCTTCACCGCCCCGCCGGAGGTGATGTTCAGCTCCCCGCTCATGACATCGCCACCCTCCGCACCATCTCCTGGTGATGGTGCAGCTCGCTGCACTCTCCGCCGAGCGACGCGCACAGCTCCGTCAGTGCTCTCCGCAGCCGCCGGATGCCCTTCGTCTCCCAGTGCGCGTCTTCGGCCAGGATCGCGGTCTCGGTCTGTGCGGACGCGACGAGCCGCGCAGCCTCGTCCAGCAGCCGCAGTGCGGAGAACACCGCCCAGAGATCCTCGCCCGACGGCGCCTCCGCCGCTGTGATCGTGTACATGCCCACCAGCCTGAGCGATGGCCGGCACCCACTCCGCCCGAATTCCCGGAGACTGTGGACAACTCCTCGCATCCGGCCATTGGGGACAGAAGTGGATGAAGGCAGAATGGACGCGTGACCTCACCGGATCCCTTCCGCGTCATCTTCGTCTGCACGGGGAACATCTGCCGCTCACCGATGGCCGAAGTGGTGCTCCGTGCGCTCGCGCAGCAGCGCGGACTGGGCGCACGCGTCGTATCGCGCAGCGCCGGCACCGGCGACTGGCATGTCGGTGAGCGCGCCGACGAACGCACCCTGGCGGCGCTCAGCCGACGTGGCTACGACGGATCTGCGCATCGGGCGAGGCAGTTCAGCGCCGCGTCCTTCGCCGAAAACGATCTGATCGTCGCGCTCGATCGTACGCACGAGCGCATTCTGCGGGCCTGGGCCCGTAGCGACGACGACAAGGGCAAGGTCACCCTGCTGCGCGCCTATGAGCGCGGCGCGTCGAGCTTGGACGTGCCCGACCCCTACTACGCGGGACCGCCGATGTTCGATTCGGTGCTGGCTATGATTGAGACCGCCACGCGCGGCCTCTTCTCGCAGCTCGAACCGGCTGTGCGCGCCCCCGTACAACGCTCCGCGCGATGCGGCGCCCCGATCAGGAGGATCTCCCCTGACTTCTCTGCCTTCGCTTCCGTCCCAGCCGCTCAGTCCTCTCGACGGCCGCTACCGTGCCGCCGTCACCGGGCTCGCCGACTTCCTCTCCGAGGCGGGGTTGAACCGCGCCCGCGTCGAGGTGGAGGTGGAGTGGCTGATCGCGCTCACCGACCGCTCGCTGTTCGGCACGTCGCCGCTGTCGGATGCCGACAAGCAGCGTCTGCGCGGCCTGTACCGCGACTTCGGTCAGACCGAGATCGACTGGCTGGCCGAGAAGGAGGCGGTCACCCGCCACGACGTGAAGGCCGTCGAGTACCTGGTGCGCGACCGCCTGGCAACGCTCGGCCTGGATGCGATCGCCGAGCTGACGCACTTCGCGTGCACCAGTGAGGACATCAACTCCGCCTCCTACGCGCTCACGGTCAAGCGCGCGGTCGAGGGCGTGTGGCTGCCGGCGCTGGATGCCGTGATCGCGAAACTGCGCGAGCTGGCCGTCGAGCATGCGGATGCCGCGATGCTCTCCCGCACGCACGGCCAGCCGGCCACCCCGTCGACGATGGGCAAGGAGCTCGCGGTGTTCGCTTGGCGCTTGGAGCGGGTGCGCGGGCGCATCGCGGCATCCGAGTACCTGGCGAAGTTCTCGGGCGCGACCGGCACCTGGTCGGCGCACCTGGCCGCCGACCCCGACGTGGACTGGCCCGCGGTCTCGCGCGAGTACATCGAGGGTCTGGGCATCGACTTCAACCCGCTCACCACCCAGATCGAGTCGCACGACTGGCAGGTGGAGCTGTACGACCACGTGCGCCACGCCGGCGGCATCCTGCACAACCTCGCGACCGACGTCTGGACCTACATCTCGCTCGGCTATTTCGCGCAGATCCCCGTCGCGGGCGCCACCGGTTCGTCGACCATGCCGCACAAGATCAACCCGATCCGCTTCGAGAACGCCGAGGCGAACCTGGAACTGTCCGGTGCGCTGCTGAACTCACTGTCGCAGACGCTGGTCACCAGCCGGATGCAGCGCGACCTGACCGACTCGACCACGCAGCGCAACATCGGTGTGGCGTTCGGGCACTCGCTGCTCGCACTGGACAACCTGCATCGCGGGCTGGATGCCATCTCGCTTTCGCGCGAGGTGCTGCTCGATGACCTCGACCACAACTGGGAGGTGCTGGCCGAGGCGATCCAGACCGTCATCCGCGCGGAGGTCGTGGCCGGCCGCTCCACCATCACCGACCCGTATGCGCTGCTGAAGGACCTCACCCGCGGACACCGGGTGGGCGCCGCCGAGCTGGCCGAGTTCGTGCAGGAGCTCGAGATCGGGGATGCCGCCAAGCAGCGCCTGCTCGCGCTGACCCCGGCCACCTACACAGGCCTGGCGGAGGGACTGGCCAAGTGACGGGGATCACCGCCGAAGAGGTCGCGACGGCCCAGCTGCCGCAGACGCCGTTTCCCACCGTGCGCAGTCCGAGCTATGACATCGGCGCCGTGGACGAGCTTCTGGAGGCGTGCCGGGCCGCGCTGGCGTCGTGGCAGCGCGGCGAGCCTGCGACGCTGACGGCGAAGCAGCTGCTGCGCAGCAGGCTGAAGGGCGCACGCATGTTCAAGGCCGGCTACGCCGGCGGTCCGTGGATGACCTGATCGAGCGTATCGCCGTCCAGCTGCACGCCTACGAGAAGGCAGCTGCCTGAGCCGCCCCGCAGCTCAGCCGCCGTCCGGCACGTCGCGCGGCATGAACAGCAGCGCGACGAGCGTCAGGACCGCGGTGATCGAGGCGCCGACGAACACCCAGGTGGATGCCGCGATGATCGTCGCCGGATCGTGCGGGCCCGCACCCTGTGCGATCACCGCGTTCGAGATCGCGCCGAGGATGGCCACGCCGACCGCGCTGCCGGCTGACCGGGCGAAGGCGTTCATACCGGTGACCACGCCGCGCTCGCCCCAGCCGACCGATGCTTGAGCGGCCACGAG
Organism: Microbacterium suwonense; assembly: GCF_030296555.1. Taxonomy (NCBI): domain Bacteria; kingdom Bacillati; phylum Actinomycetota; class Actinomycetes; order Micrococcales; family Microbacteriaceae; genus Microbacterium; species Microbacterium suwonense. The sequence continues at coordinate 2,569,851 of NZ_AP027728.1, read as the reverse complement.
GGTCGGAGCAGACGTCCAGCCGAGTCCGAAGCCGAGGATGAAGGCGATGCCGGCCACCGTGAACGGACTGGGCCATGGTCCTGTGAGGGCGAGCCCGGTCGCTCCCACCGTCGCGATGGCCGCCCCGATCATCGACGTGCGGCGGAAGCCGATGCGCAGATACATCCGGCCGGCGAGGCCCGCGGCGATCGGCCAGCCCACGGTGAGTGCCGCCACCGCGAGACCGGAGAGCAGCGGGATGATGCCCAGCGAACCCTCCAGGTAGGCCGGCGCGAAGCTGGTCACCCCGATCAGCAGCGCACCGATCCCGAACGAGGTGAGAGTCGTGGTGAGGATGAGCCGCCGCGTGATCAGCGCGAAGTCGATGATCGGCTCGGCCGTGTGGCGCTCCACGATGCCGAACGCGATGAGGGCGAGTGCCCCACCGCCGAAGCAGATGGCGCTCGGCACCGAGATCCACGCCCAGGCGCTGTCGCCCTCCAGCAGGCCGAGGATGATGCCGGTGAGGCCGACGGTGAGCAGCACGGCGCCGGAGAAGTCGATGCGATGTCTGCGGGTCTGCTTCTGCTCCTTGTAGTGCTTCAGCAGCATCCATGCGGCCAGCGCGCACAGCGGGATGTTCACGAAGAAGATCCAGCGCCAGGCCTCCAGCTGGGCGAAGACGCCGCCCAGTGCCGGCCCGACCACCGAGGCCATCGCCCAGACACTGGCGGTGTAGCCCTGCACTTTGGCGCGCTCGGCGACCGTGTAGATATCGCCGACGATCGTCATCGACATCGGCGCCACCGCTCCGGCCCCGAGTCCCTGCACGATGCGGAACAGGATCAGCCACAACATGCTCCCGGCGAAGCCGCACAGCACCGAGCCGACCAGGAACAGCCCGATCCCCAGCAGGATCACCGGCTTGCGCCCGATCGTGTCCGCGAAGCGCGAGTAGATGGGCACGCTCACCGCCTGCGCAAGCAGATATACCGAGAACAGCCAGGGGAACTGCTGATAGCCGCCGAGGTCGCGCACGATGCTGGGCACGGCGGTGGCGAGGATGGTCGCGTCTATCGCTATCAGCCCGATCGACAGCATCAGTGCGCCGAGTACCGGACCACGCTCGGATCGCAGTCCGATCCCGGAGCGATCGACAGAGGTGGTCATGACTGCCACAAGCGTGCACGTGTTCCGAATATTCCCCGGCACCCGGATGGAAAAAGTCGGCGGGTCAGCATTCTGAGCGACGTTCTCCATCCGCTACCACGTGCCGCGGATGGATTCGGCGGGTGAAAGCACCCGCCCACCAGCGGTTTCCATCTGCGGCCCGGTGGGGGATGCTGGAGTACACCGGATGCCGAGGAGGAATCATGCGCGTGAACCGTCCCCCTCGCGTGGGCTGATCACGACGGCGAGCCTCCTGCTGGTTCTTCCCCTCGCGGCCTGCCTGCCGTCGACGCCGTCGCTGCAGGAGGAGACGGTGACCCTGGCATCCGGTCTCGACGCCCCGTGGTCGGTGGTGCGCCTCGACGACGGCGGGGTGCTCATCTCGCAGCGTGACGACGGGCAGGTGCGCGAGCTCACGGCATCCGGGGATCTGCGCACGGCCGGCAACGTTCCCGGCATGGTCTCCGGCGGTGAGGCCGGGCTGAACGGACTCGCGGTGCGCGAGATCGACGGCATCCGCTGGCTGTACGCATACCACGCGACCGACGAAGACAACCGGGTGGTGCGGATGCCGGTCACCGGCGATCCGGGATCATTGCAGCTGGACACCGACCGCGAGGAGACCGTGATCGACGGCATCCCACACGCGTCGACTCACAACGGCGGGCGCATCGCCTTCGGTCCCGACGAGATGCTCTACATCGGTACCGGCGATGCCGGGCGGCGCGAGCGCGCCCGCGACCCGGAGTACCTGGGTGGCAAGATCCTGCGGGTGACGCCGACGGGCGATCCGGCGCCGGGCAACCCGTACGGCACCGCGGTGTACTCGCTCGGGCACCGCAATGTGCAGGGCCTCGCTTGGGACAGCTCGGGAACGATGTGGGCGAGCGAGTTCGGGCAGGACACCTGGGACGAGCTGAACCGGATCGAGGCCGGCGGCGACTACGGCTGGCCCGACTACGAGGGCAAGGCGGGCGCGGCGGATGCGATCGATCCGGTGGCGGTCTGGGCGCCGGCGGATGCCAGCCCCAGCGGCATCGCGGTGATCCACGACACCGTGTACATCGCGGGATTGCGCGGCCAGCGGCTCTGGCTGTTCGACCCGGCGCATCCGGATGAGGAGCCGTGGTCGTTCTTCAACGAGAGGTTCGGGCGGCTGCGCGATGTCGTCCCGGGGCCGGACGGCACGTTCTGGGTGCTGACGAACAACACCGACGGCCGCGGGCAGCCGCGCGAGGGCGATGACCGGCTGATCCAGCCGGCGTTCCCGGAGGGGTGAGGGTCAGTTCCCCGAGGGACCGTCGTCCGAAGCGTCACCCGTGTCTGCGGAGGGCTCGTCAGCGGCATCCGCTTCCGCCCCACCGGCGGCGTGCTTGTCGGACTTCTTCGGCTTGGGGTCGACCAGCACGGGCCGGTCGATGGTCTTGGTGACGTCGGCGGGGTTGACGGCGAGCATCAGCATCGCCATCAGCAGCAGCGTGACGATGAACGAGATGCCGCCGACGATCAGACCGAGCGTGACCGGCGGCAGGTCGTTGTAGGTGCCGTTGGCGATGGCCTTGTTCACCCGCGTGGTGAACGCGCCGGTGGAGACCAGGGTGACCACGGCAGCGAAGATTCCGCAGGCGAGCGCAATGCCCACCAGATGCAGTGGTCGCAGGATGTCGCGTCGGGTCGGCTTCTGTTCGGTCATGCGTGTCCTCCGTGCTCGGCCAGGCGGTCCGTGCCGGCATCCGTCCTGACCGTCTTCTTCGCACCCGGCGTGAGGCCGGCGATGCCCAGGAAGACCGTCACGATGGCGGCATAGCCGCCGAACAACCCGACACCGATGATGATGCCGGTCAGCTCAAGGGCCTCACCCTGAGGAGAGGTGTACTGGTACAGGTATCCGGCCGGCACGATCGCCAGCGCCAGGGCGAGCAGCAGGCCCAGGGTTCCGACGACCATCGCGTCGCGCGCGCCCTCGGTGCCCTTCCGGCGGATGCCGGCGATCAGCTCCACGAGCCCGGTCAGCGCCGCCCAGGCGATCACCAGACCGAAGAACAGCCCGTCCGAGCGCAGCGCGGGGATCCCGCCGGCCATGCCCAGTACGAACGACAGGCCCGCGAGGATCAGAGCCGGCCAGCGACGTCCCGCGGGATACACGATGATCGCGGCGAGCGCGAGCACCAGCGCCGTGGCGATCGCAAAGCCGCCGAACACGGACAGTCCGAGATTCGCCGAGTGATCGGTGGAGAAGGTGATCATGAGGGCCGCCACCGCCGCCAGGGCGGCGCGGGTCAGCTGCACGTGGCGCGCAGTGAAAGTGCGGGAAGCGGCGGGCATAACCATCCTCGGATCGGTGACCCTGCCAGTCTACGCCGCGGAGGGTTATGCGCCTCCTGCACGAGAGTGCGGGCACGGCGAACCTTGTATTGCAATCATTGCTATGCACGATTACAGTGGGCGACATGTCCGAGAACGCCGAACGCATCGCGACCAACCTCCGCAAAGGGGTGCTGGAGTACTGCGTGCTCGGCCTGCTCGCCGGCAGCGAGCGGTATGGGCTGGAGCTGGCATCCGACCTGCAGCGGCGGGGGCTGATCGCGAGCGAGGGCAGCCTCTACCCGCTGCTCGCGCGGATGCGCGAGGGCGCCCTCGTCGACACGCGCACCGAAGCGGTCGGCGGCGGGCGGCCGCGCCGGTACTACACGATCACGCCCGCAGGCCGCGACCAGCTGACCACCTTCGCGACCGTCTGGCGCGCACTCGGCGCCGAGGTCGACACCATCCTCGAGGGAGCATGATGACCGCCGAAGACACCTACCTGCACGCGGTGGAGCGGATGCTGCACGGCATCGCCCCCGAGCATCGCGCGACGGTTCTCGACGACCTGCGCGGTCACTTCGCGGATGCCGAGGAGGCGGGACGGCCGATCGAGGAGACCATCCGCGCGCTGGGCGCGCCGCAGGAGATCGCCGACCGGGCACGGGAGGAGTTCGAGCAGAGGACTCCCGGGCGGAGGTCACCCGGGCGGAGTTCGCCTGGCGCGTGCTGCAGGGTGCGGCCGTGGTGCTGGCGATCGTGATCGGCGTGGTGGTGGCGTTCATCATGCCGTCCTACGCCGGCTCGGTCGACACGATGTCGTCGGACGGAACGAGCACGCACGTCGACATGACGCAGACGCTCACCGAGGTCAACGGGCTCTGGGTCGCACTCATCGCGCTCGTTCCGGCACTGATCGCCCTGGTGCCGATGGTCGTACCGCGGCGAGCGCGCACGGCCACGGCATCCGCCGCCGCCGTCCTGCTCACTCTGATGGCCGTCGTCGGCGGCTTCACCATCGGCGGATTCTTCCTGCCGACCGTGATGCTCGGCTGGGCCGCGCTGATCGCCTGGGTGCGGCTGCGGCGGTCGGGCTTCGGAGTCACCTGGCGCATCGTGGGAGGGGTTCTGGCGGCGCTGCCGGTGCTGGGATTCCTGCTGCCCGTGTTCCGGGGGATGCCGGGTCGTTACGCGGATCCCGCGGAGGGCTCTGATTTCCAGATCAGCGCCTGGGGGTGGCCGTTCCTCGCCGCGGTCCTCGTGCTCGCCGTGCTCATCGCCATCGGCTACCGCGCCGCCGGGTGGGTGCTCGCCGCGCTCGGTCTGGTGATGCTGGCGTGGGCACTCGTGTCGGGCGAGCTCTTCGCCCTACTGGTGATCTGGCTCGGCGGGCTCTGGCTCACCATCGGCCTCGCGCACGCGGTCACGGCATCCCGGCGGGTCTGACTCGACGACGCGGGCTGGAGGGGATTCGGGCCGACGGCATCCCCAGAAGCCGTCGGCCCGCCTGCGCGCCGACGGGGGCTGGGCGATCAGGTAGGGAGTGTGCGTGCCGACCGATGGTCTGCACGTCCCTCTGCGGTTCGGCGCGTTCCGCTGCCCCAGCAGTGGCACTCACCCAACCGTGTGCCAATCTATGCGTGAGGTGTTCACATACCGAGGGGGTAGCTGTGACGACCGGGACAACTTCTGACGAACAGTCGGCGACGTCGTTCGCCGAGATGCTCAGCACTGCCATCCGTGAGCGCGGCGTCACCCTGGCCCGTCTGCACGCGCGTCTCGCCGATCGGGGCAATCCGGTGTCGATGGCGACGCTCAGCTATTGGCGCTCCGGCGCGCGTCACCCCGAGGGCGCGCAATCCCTGGCCGCGATCGCCGACCTGGAGGACCTGCTCGACCTCGACCGTGGTGCGCTGCTCGAACGACTCGGGCCGTCGATGCGCACCGGGCCGCTCGGCTCGACGGCCTTCCCGTTCGACGAAGAGCTGATGGAAGAGCGCGTGCGTGAGACGTTCCTGGCGATGGGCGCGGTCTATCCGGATCCGACGCGCGAGCTGACGATCCATGCGGTCACCGACGTCGGGCCGGACGGGCGCCCGCTGCGACGCACCACGCGGCTGCTGGTGCAGGCCACCTCGGGTGTCGTCTCGGCAATCCCGTTCGTCGAGCTGACCCCGGGCACCCCGACTCCTCCCCGGACTTCGTGGCCGTCGGCGGCGGCCGCATCTCCGCACGACACACGCATGAGAGCCGCGAGGTGCACGGATTCATGTTCGAGCCCGAGCAGCCCGTCACGGCACCGGCCTCCACGCTCATCGAGTGGGCGGTGGTGTATCCGCCCGAGTTCCCGCGCAGCGACGGCACGGGTCATGGCATCGCGTTCCAGTCCCGGGAGCTGCTGCTCTGGACCCGGTTCGATCCCGCCGGAGTGCCGGACTGGATCGAGGAGGTCGAGGAGACGCCGCTCGGCGAGGTGATCACGCCGCGCGCACTCGACGGCGCGCTCTCGCTGCACGCGATCCGACGGGGCTTCGGGCCCGGCGCGCTGTCCATGCGGTGGGGGTACGGCGAGCGGCCGGACTGAGCCGTTCGGCCTTCTCCTCCGCCCCTGCCCGCGACAGATGTCGGCTCGAACGACGGATGTCGGCCGGATCGGGCGTTCTGGGCCGACATCCGTGATCTCGACCGACATCCGTCGTCGCCGCACTGCGGGGAGGGCTGCTGGTCGTGCTCGGCATCCTCGCCAGTGAGCTGCGAATCGTGCGCCGCCGTGACCGCTCTGAACCTCGCGGGGTGAAGATGGAGGGGTCCGCCGAGCAAGGGAGCCACCGATGACCCGATCCGCCACCCCCGCAACGATCGCCGTCCGCGAGATGCGCGACTTCCTCTTCGCCCACGGCGAGGACTACGAGGGCGCTCGCGCCGGGTTCGCCTGGCCGCAGGTCGACACGTTCAACTTCGCGCTGGAGTGGTTCGACGTGGTGGCCTGCGAGAACCCCGACCGGCCCGCCGTGCAGATCGTCTCGGCAGACCTCTCGGCACGCACCTGGACGTACGGAGAGCTGTCCGCCCGCTCGGACCAGGTCGCGTCCTGGCTGCGCGACCTCGGCATCCGCCGCGGCGACCACCTGATCGTGATGCTCGACAACACGATCGAGCTGTGGGAGATCATGCTGGCGATCACCAAGATCGGCGCGATCGCGATCCCCACGTCGACGCTGCTGTCGGCATCCGACCTCTCCTACCGGATGACGCACGGACGCGCCCGCGCGGCGATCGCGCTCGGCAGCCTCGCCGACCGGGTGACCGAAGCCGTGCGGATGACGGATGCCGAGATGCTGCGCGTCGCGGTGGGAGGCGCCGCCGAAGGGTGGCACGACTTCGCGGCATCCGCCGACGCCGACCCGGCGTTCGAACCGGACGGACCGACACCGGCATCCGACACTGCCCTGCTGTACTTCACCTCGGGCACCACCAGCCGCCCGAAGCTCGTGCAGCACACGCACCTGTCATACCCCGTCGGGCACCTGTCGACCATGTGGTGGCTGGGCGTGCGACCTGACGACGTGCACCTGAACATCTCGTCGCCGGGTTGGGCGAAGCACGCCTGGTCGAGCTTCTACTCGCCGTTCCTCGCCGAGGCGACCGTGTTCGTGTACAACTACGACCGCTTCGACGCGAACACGCTGATGCAGGTGATGGACACGCACCACGTGTCGACGTTCTGCGCCCCGCCGACGGTGTGGCGGATGCTGATCCAGGCCGACCTGTCACGGCTCACCCGCCCGCCGCGCGAGCTCGTCGGCGCCGGCGAGCCGCTCAACCCCGAGGTGATCACCCGGGTGCGCGAGGCGTGGGGCGGCACGATCCGCGACGGCTTCGGGCAGACAGAGATGACCGCGTGCGTCGGCAACTCCCCCGGGCAGGTCGTGAAAGACGGCTCGATGGGCCGCCCGCTGCCCGGGTACCCGGTCGTGCTGCTCGACCCCGTCACCGGCGAGCCGACCGACGGCGAGGGCGAGATCGCGCTCGATCTCGCCGAATCGCCGGTCGGGCTGATGGCCGGGTACTTCGAGGACGCCGAGAAGACCGCCGAGTCGCGCGCGGGCGGCTACCACCACACCGGCGACATCGCCGCACGCGACGCCGAGGGTTACCTCACGTACATCGGCCGAGCCGACGACGTGTTCAAGGCCTCGGACTACAAGATCTCGCCGTTCGAGCTCGAGTCGGTGCTGCTCGAGCACGAGCTCGTGATCGAGGCCGCCGTGGTGCCCAGCCCCGACCCGACGCGGCTCGCGGTGCCGAAGGCGTATGTATGCCTGCGCGCGGATGCCGCGGAGGGCGACGAGACGGATGCCGCCCGCGCCGTGTTCGCGTTCGCGCGGGAGCGGCTGTCGTCGCACCTGTGGGTGCGCATCATCGAGTTCGTGCCCGAGCTGCCGAAGACGATCTCGGGCAAGATCCGCCGGGTGGAGCTGCGGGCGCGGGAGGCCGAGCGCGTGGCATCCGGCGACAGCACGGGCCAGCACTTCGACCGCGACCACCGGTGAGGACGGCTCCAGGTCGCGTGCGCGACCAGTTCGTGATCGACGTCGAGACGCGGAAGGGCCCATCGGGCGAACAAGCGTGGTGACCCTGCTCACAGCCAATCTGCGAAGATCCGCCGACACTGCTCGACGATGGCCCGCGTGCGCGCCGTCACGTGCGCGGCATCCCGAGTGGCCAGAACCATGTGACCGCGGGGATAGTCGCTGCTGATAGGGATGGCGACCGTCGGGTCGCCGCCTGCCCCCGGATCGAGCGGAGGGATCGCCATGACGGAGTATCCCAGGCCGCGGGCCACGAGGGCGCGGACGGTCTCGACGTTGCTCGACCGGTACAGCGGGATGGACGACACGCCGTACCTGTCCAGGAGGTCCGGCACGAGCGCGTTGATCGGCGTCATGTCCAGGAGGATGAGATTCTCTCAATCCGTCGTGGTCGCGCGTGTTCTCCCCCAACCGGAGATCTACGAGTATCTGCGCCGCACCGCGAAGGACGAGGGGCTTCTGCCGCACGTGGTCTTCCACGCCGAGATCCTCGACGCACGCTGGGACGGCGAGCTCGAGCGCTGGGTGGTGACGACCACCGCCGGCACCTGGCGAGCACGCGTCTTCGTCGCCGCGACCGGACATCTCGCCGATCCGAAGGCCCCGCAGATCACGGGCATCGATCAGTTCGCGGGAGACCTGTTCCACTCGGCGGCGTGGGACCACGAGGCCACGCTCCACGGGAAGCGGATCGGAGTCATCGGCACGGGGGCATCCGGAATCCAGGTCATTCCGCAGATGGCGGCGATCGCGAAGTCTGTAACGGTCTTCCAGCGATCCGCGCCCTACATCATCCCTCGCGAAGAGCGTGCGTACGCCGATCATGAACGCGAAGCCTTCCGGAAGTTCCCCGGGCTGATGGAGGAGGTCAGACGAGACCTGTTCTGGACGAACGAGGAAACTACGCCGCGCGCCGGATGGTTCCGCAGGCGATCGAGAAGGCGCGAGCGCAGTCGCTCGACTTCCTTGCCGCGGAGATCCAAGACGAAGAGCTGCGGGCGAAGCTCACCCCCGACTACGATCCGGGCTGCAAGCGCATCCTGATCTCGAACACCTACTACGCCACGATGCGGCGCGAGAACGTCGAACTGGTGGTCGACCGGATAGAGAGGGTGACAGAGCGAGGTGTCGTCACCGCGGACGGCACCGAGCACCCGCTGGAGGCGCTGATCCTGTGCACCGGATTCGAAGCAGCCGATCTGCCGATCTCGCACCGCGTCCGCGGCGTCGACGGCGAGCTCCTCGCCGACCGCTGGTCGGGAGGCATGTCCGCCTACCGCGCGATGACCGTGTCGGGCTTTCCGAACTTCTTCCTCATCAACGGCCCGAACACCGGGCTCGGACACAACTCCGCGATCTACATCATCGAGTCGCAGATCGACTACATCGTCGGAGGCATCGAGTACCTGCTCGCCGATGACACCGTGCTCGAGGTCCCGCAGGAGATCGAGGACGCCTACATGGATGAGCTGGACCGGCGCAGCCAGGGAACCGTCTGGGTGAGCGGCGGATGCTCGAGCTGGTACCTCGACGCGCGCAGCGGACGTCTCACCGTGGTGTGGCCCGAGTTCGCGCACGCCTTCCGCGCGGAGAACGCGTCCTTCGACCCCTCGCCGTTCCGTTCACGCGTGCACCTGAGCACGTAGTGACGGCCCGCCGACGTCAGGAGGCGACGCGCAGCTTCTCGGCGCGCACGGTCGGCGTGCGCGAGCCGGCGGGGCGAGCGGCAGGCACGACCGGGGCTTCCACCGCGGGTGCCGCAGGTACCGCGGGCGCCGCGGCGCGCGAAGCGGATGCCGTCCGCACGGCCAGCCGGATCATCGCCCCCGCGACCAGCGCGATCGAGAGGCCGAGCAGCGCGACTAGCACGGGCAGCCACTGGTTCGCGAACGACGCCGACAGGCTGAGAAGCGTGCCGACGATCCAGACGCCGATCGCACCGCCGGCGAGCCCGGCCGCGCCCCGCGCGAGCGCGATGACGGCGACGAGCGCGCAGACGAGCGCGATGACCGCTCCGGTGACTCCGATCGGCACGAAGATCGACATCAGTGCCTTCGTCAGTGCGAGTGTGGACATTCTGCGACCCCCCGGTCCTGTCGCGCTCCCCGGCGCGACACCTCCGAGGTTACGCGCGGCCATCGGGCGATTCCATCCCTCTCGGGAACGATTCGGCATCATTCCCGAGACCGATGCGTGAACCGTCGGCGTGGTGTCGCGAGGCCTGGTCAGCGCTTCCGGCGCGGCACCCGCAGGCGCGAGAGGCGCGGCGCTGCGACCGGGATCGGCGCCGTCATGACGGCATCCACCACCATCGATCCGTCGGTGGGGCCGACGATCGCGATCGGGGTCGTGAGCGTGGTCTCGGCGGGCGCGACCGGGATGCGCGCGAGGTCGCGATGCGCGCGCACATAGGCGGGGATGAGCAGCGCGACAGCGCCGAGCCAGGCGAGCGGGTTGCTGAGCGCAACCCCGCCGAAGTCGAGGAAGGCGCCGAGCACGACCGCGGCGACCACGCGCATGACGAGCTCGATGATGCCGGTGATGGTCGGCACGAGCACCCGGCCGAGTCCCTGCAGCACCCCGCGCAGCACGAACAGCACTCCGAGCAGCACGTAGGTGACGCCGTTGATGATGAGCATGAGGTGCGCGAGCTCGACGACCTCGTCGGCGCCGTCGCCGACGAACAGCCGGATGGCGGGCACGCCGAGGGTGACCATGATCACGCCGAGCGTGACGGAGGCGATCACCGCCATCCAGATGGCCTGCTTGGTGCCGCGGCGGATGCGATCGGGGCGCCGGGCCCCGAAGTTCTGCGCCGCGTACATCGAGGCGGCGAGACCCAGCGAGGCGAGCAAGGCGCTGGCGAGGCTGTCGACGCGGGATGCTGCGGTGTAGGCGGCGACCGCTTCGGCGCCGAGCGTGTTCAGCGCCACCTGCACGATCAGTGCGCCGATGGCGATGATCGAGGCCTGGAAGCCCATCGGCAGACCAAGCCGCAGGTGCTCGACGATGTTGGCGCGGGTGACCTTCCAGTCCGCGCGACGCACGTGCAGCACCGGCACCCGGCGCCAGACGTACAGCAGGCAGAGCAGCACCGAGATCGCCTGCGCCACCACGGTCGCCCATGCGGCTCCCGCGACGCCCCACTGCAGCGGGCCCACCATGAGGATGACGAGGCCGACGTTCAGGCCGCACGAGATGGTGAGGAACACCAGCGGCGTGGTGGAGTCGCCGATCGCGCGGATGATCGCGGCCAGGTAGTTGAAGAACATGATGGTGCTGCCGCCGATGAAGGTCACCTGCGTGAACGCGGTGGCCTCGGCCATCAGCTCGGGCGGGGTCTGCAGCAGCTGCAGGAACGGCGCCGCGATCAGGGGGCCGAGCACGGTCAGGATCAGGCTGGTGGCAGCGGTCAGCAGGGTCCCGGTGGCGACCGAGCGGCGCACGCCCGCAGCGTCGGATGCGCCGAAGGCCTGCGCGGTCGGAATCGCGAAGCCGCTTGCGAGTCCCCACGCGAAGCCGATGACCAGGAAGATCAGGCTGCCGGTGGCGCCGACCGCCGCGAGCGAGTTCACGCCGAGCTGACGGCCAACGACGACGGCGTCGACGAACTGGTACAGCTGCTGCACGACGTTGCCGATCAGCAGCGGCACGGAGAAGGCGAGGATGACGCGCCACGGGCGCCCGGTGATGAGGGTGGTAGCCATAGGGGTCTCAGAAGAAAGAGGAGGAAGGAGGAGAGGATGCCGGAGACGACGATCGGCACCGTGATCGGTCACGGCGCCGCATCGCAGAAGTCTATCGAATCGATTCGAAGAACGGAATGGGCGGCACCCGGATTCCGATGATGCCGAAACACCCGCAGGGGTGAATACCCGGCCCGAACCCGAGCGCACCCCGTCTGTGCGGGAGCATGATGGAGGTGTGTCCGATCTGCTCTCCTCACTGAACAACCTGCCCGCACCTCAGTTCGTCGAGGTCGGCGACGGCGTGGGCCTGGCGACGTACTCGTGGGGCGAGCTGGACGCACCGGTCGTCGTGCTCGTGCACGGGTTCGCCTCGAGCACGGCCGACACGTGGCTGCACACCGGATGGGTGCGGATGCTGGAGCGCGAGGGCTACCGCATCCTGGGCATCGACCTGCGAGGGCACGGCGCCAGCCAGAAGCCGCACGACGCCGACGGTTACGCCGTCGGCAGCCTTGCGCGCGATGTGGAAGCGGTGCTCGACACCTTCCTGATCGACGAGACGCTCTACGCCGGCTACTCGCTCGGTGCCCGGGTCGGCTGGCAGGTGCTGCGGGATCTCGGCGACCGCATCACCCGTGCCGTGCTCGGCGGCGTGCCCGACGGCATCCCACTGGATCGACTCGACGTCGGCCAGGTGCGCCGCTACATCGCCGACGGCACCCCAGTCACCGATCCCGCCACGCAGAGCTACGTCGAGCTGGCCGAGCGGGTCGCCGGCAACGACCTCGACGCCCTGCTCGCGCTGGCGGAGGGCATGCGCTCGTCACGGTCGATCGATCCCGATCCCGCACAGGCACCCGAGCAGCCGGTGCTGTTCGCGACCGGATCAGAGGATGCCGTGATCGAGGGCTCGCGCCGGCTGGCCGAAGCCGCGCCGCAGAGCTCGTTCTTCGAGATCCCTGGGCGGCACCACTTCAACGCCCTCGGCTCAAAGGCCTTCCGGCTGGCCGCGCTGGAGTTCCTGCGGGCAGGGTAGTGCAGGCGGAAGGGTCAGTCGCGGGCGCTGCGGGTGAGCGCCCGGATGCCGGCGTACACCACCACGGCGACGACCGCCACGATCAGCAGCTTGACGACGAGCACCAGCACCGAGAACAGCACGTTCACCAGCCACCACGCGATGACGATCGCGAGGATGACGCCCAGCACGGTCCAGATGGTGTTCTTGGTCATGGATATCAGCGTACGCGGTGCCGTCGGTCTAACGTGTGGGAGTGAGCTTTGAAGGGCCGCTGTCGGCATCCGCGTACGAGGTGCTCGGCGTCGCGGCGACCGTCGACGACGAGGCGCTGCGCCGGGCCTACCGTGTGCGGCTGCGGCAGACGCATCCGGACACCGGTGGGGATGCCTCGGAGTTCATCCGCGTGCAGCACGCCTGGGAGCACGTCGGCACACCCGAGGATCGGGCCGCCTACGATCGCGGACGCGAGCTTCCGGAGTGGGGCGCACCGCCGGCATCCGCTGGTCGAACCGGTACGCGACCGCGCACCACGTCCTACGGACGCGCCGGCGCGTGGCGACGTCTGCGCTATCTCCAGCTGCTCACGGAGCACCTCGGACGCCCGGTGACGGCGGGCGAGGCGTACGACGGCGCGACCGTGCGGAGCGCGCCGTGGGAGGTGCGACGGATGCTGGCCTCCGCCCTCGCCGAAGAGAGCGCCGCTGCGGCCATCGGCCAGCTGGGCATCGGCTTCACCGCGTGGCACGACGTGGTCTGCGGGGCGGATGCCGCCCGCAAACTCGATCATGCGGTGCTCGGACCCACCGGGCTGTACGGGCTGATGTCGGAGGACTTCGGCGAGCCGGTGCGCTTCCGTCAGGGCGAGGCGATCGGCAACGGCGTGGGCGAGAGCACCCCGGTGGCCGACCTGCTCTCCCGCATCCGCACCATCGCGCGCACGGCCCGCGTGCGCTTCGCCGGCGCGATCCTGATCCTGCCGGACGACGATCTCGTCGAGCCGGTCAACGCGCTCGGATCGGTGCGAGGGCTGGCCGTCGCCGCCGTGCGCCGCAGCGCCCTGCAGACCGTGCTGCGCGGCGGCATCCCGGGAGTCCGTCCGCTGGGTGTGACCGAGGCGTTCGATGTGCGCACGAGGATGACCCAGGCAGCGCGCGTGCTGCTGCCGTGAGTCGTCGGGGCGGTACGGTGGCGAGGTGGATGCCGCAACCGACACGCTGCCCGATCGCCCCGCCCCCGACCACCCGCAGGGAAAGCTCGTGCTGCTGCGCCACGGCGAGACCGAGTGGTCGCGCACCGGCCGGCACACCGGGCTGACAGACATCCCGCTCACCGCGCACGGCGAGGAGCTGGCGAGGGCGGCCGGCGAGCTGGTGCGGGGGTACGACTTCCGGCTGATCCTCAGCTCACCGCTGCAGCGTGCCCGGCGCACGGCCGAGCTCGCGGGCCTGGATGCCGAGATCGACCCGCTGCTGATGGAGTGGGACTACGGCGGGTACGAAGGACGCACCACTCGCGACATCCGAGCAGAGCTCGGCTACGACTGGACCGCCTTCGAGCACGGCGTGATCCGTGGGAAGACCCCCGGCGAGACCGTGGAAGAGGTCGCCGCCCGCGCCTCGCGGGTGCTCACGCGCGTGCTGCCGGCGATGGCGTCGGGGGATGTGGCGCTGGTCGCACACGGGCACTACCTGCGCATCCTCGCCTCGGTGTTCCTGCGGCAGGCACCTCGGTTCGCCGCCTCCATCTCGCTGGATGCCGGCTCGGCATCCGTGCTGGGCTTCGCCCGCGAACAGCCGGCGATCCTCGCCTGGAACCACGGGCCGGCCCTTCCGATGCAGCCCTCGGAGTCCTGAGACGATTCCGTCCCGCCGAGCGTTCCTCTGTCAGATCGCCAGCTCGCTCGGGTAGATCACTTCGACTTCCTCGATCGTCTTCGGGAAGTCCTTGCGATTGTTCGTGAGGAACTGCTCGGCACCGCTGGCGACCGCAGTCGCCAGGTGCATGGCATCCGCTGCGCGCAGACCGTAGGACATCGCGAGCGCCAGGGAGAGCCGTGCGGTCGGCTCGTCGAACGGGCGCAACTCGAGATGACCGAGCAGACTCAGCAACGCCCGCACCTCGGTGGAGTCCGGGTCGGCGCGCATCGGCTTCGCGAGTACCTCCGCGAGCAGCAGCACCGATCCGATGCCGACCGGGTCGTCGCCGGCACTCGCGAAGAGCTTCGCGACACCGGCCCCGAGCGGATGCTGCGATGCGGCGTAGATGAGCACATCCGCATCGAAGGCGATGCTCATCGTGCGGTGCGGTCTGTGCGAAGGAGTCGACCAGTTCTTCAGCGCGCGCCGCAGTCATCAGCGGCGGCGCCGCCTGCTCGGTGCGGGCCCGCCCCAGCAGCGCCCCTATCCGATCCGCCTCTGCCCAGGCTCTCGACGCTCGTCGCGCGGCGAGCGCATCAGGGCGGACCAGAACGGCGACGACGCGGCCGTGGCGCGTGATCGAGATCTCCTCGCCCTTCTCGACGAGGTCGAGTTGAGCGGGGAGAGTCTGCCGAGCCGCGCTCGCACTGATCGTCGCCATATCTGAAATTGTACAATCGTGTACAACATTGTTCAATCGTCGCACCGTTCTCATCCGCGTACCCATTCCGGCTGATGCCCACTGAAATGCGAGGCGCACCCGAGGGCCAGGATGTGACCCGGATCGATCGCAACGGCCTCACGCAGATAGACGAGTGCGACCGGTCGCTTGCCCATGGCCCAGAGCAGCCAGGCGATCACGCAGAGCACGGGCGGACGCAGCGGCTCGGGGGCCTGCGCCGCCGTGACGCGGAAGAAGTCGATGGCTTTGCGCATTCGCATTCGATCCGGGGACCTGTGCAACTCTCCGCGGAAGCACCGAGCGGGGAGATCGTGTCCGATCTGACCGGACGCCGCGAGATCGGCGATGTGCTCATCGACAGGGAGCCCAAGGGACTCTGCGGCAGCCACCAGTCGCTCAATCACCCGCAAGGATTCCTCTCCCATCTCCCGCCCGAAAGCGATCTGCATCGACACCGCATCGGGCACCACGGGGTACTGCAGCATGATCGCGAGCTGTGCGTGGAATGCGGGCGAGAACGCCACCACCTCCTCATCGAAAAGCGTCTCGACGAGCGAGACGATCAGATGGAGCACTTCCCAATGAGTAAAGGGTCCGCCGTTCTCGCCAGACTCGTCAGCTCCTCGATACGCCTCGCTGTTCGACAGCTGCAGAGAGAGTTCCGGCATGCCGTCGGCGATGGACGCGAGGTGCGCGAACACCTGCTCCCTGTCGTGCGGGTCGATGGCAGGCAACCGGAGTCCGGTTCGCGTGGTCGTGAGGTCGTCCATCGCTCGATCCTCGCGGATGCGCTCACCTGCAAGTGACGAGAACATGTGATCTGTGGACAAGCGATCAGATTCGGCGATTGTGCAGGGACAGTTCCGAGCAGGCCGCAGAGCCCTGATCCCGGGGAAGCAGGACCTTCGTCGTCCGCTGCGGACTCAAGCCTCGCGCCGCAGTCCTGACGAAAGCGCCCTCCGACCCCGGTGGATACAGCCGTCGACTCCCTGTCACAACGACGCAGCCTCCGCTGTCATCCCTGGTGACGCCAGAGCGGCGCCCAGAAGAAAGGAACAGAAGATGGCAAAGATCGTCGTCATCGGCGGCACCGGGCTGATCGGCTCGAAGGTCGTCGCAAAGCTGAAGGCCCACGGACACGAGGCCGTGGCCGCATCTCCCGCGACCGGGGTCGACTGCCTCACCGGACAGGGACTCGCCGACGCACTCCAGGATGCGGCGACGGTGGTGGACGTGAGCAACTCGCCTTCATTCGCGCCGGACGACGTGATGGAGTTCTTCACCACGTCGACACGCAACATCCTCGAGGCCGAGGCCGAGGCCGGGGTGAGTCATCATGTCGCGCTGACCATCGTCGGCACGAACCGCCCGCAGAACATCCCGTACTTCGCGGCGAAGACCGCTCAGGAGAAGCTGATCCGCGACTCCGGCATCGGATACTCGCTGGTGCACGCGACGCAGTTCTTCGAGTTCGTCGGCAGCATCGCCGACATCTCCACCCATGGCGACACCGTGCGTCTTCCCGGAGCACTCATCCAGCCGATCGCCGCGGAGGACGTCGCCACCGCCGTCGCCCGAGCGGCCGCCGGCACGCCAGCGGGCGACTTCGAGATCGCCGGGCCGGAGGCGTTCGGCATGGACGAGTTCGCCCGCCGCGCACTGGCGTTCCGAGGGGATGCACGCACGGTCGTCCGCGACGACACGGCTCCGTACTACGGTGCGGTGATCGAGGAGCGCACCCTGATTCCGCTCGACGGCGCGCAGATCTTCGGCACGACGCTCGAGGAGTGGCTCCCGGCGAACCCGCCCCGCAAGTAGCGTGAACGAGAACCGGATGCACAGCGGGGCTCGCACCGACAGCAGAACGGAGAGGATCTGATGAGGATCGTGGTAGCCGGCGGCACCGGCACGGTCGGCAGGCACACCGTACAGGCCGCACACGATGCGGGACACGAGGTCGTCGTGCTCTCGCGTGCGTCTGGTGCGGACGTGCAGACCGGCAGCGGGCTCGACGCCGCCCTCGACCGGGCGGATGCCGTGATCGACGTGACGAACATCATGTCACTGTCGGCGAAGCGGGCGAGGGCCTTCTTCGAGAACGGCACCCGCCACCTGCTCGCCGCGGAGGAACGAGCGGGCGTGGGCCATCACGTCGCCTTGTCGATCGTCGGGATCGACGACATCGATGCGTCGTACTACGCCGGCAAGCTGGCACAGGAGCGCGCGGTCAGCGCGGGCACGGTTCCGTTCACGATCGCCCGGGTCTCACAGTTCCACGAGTTCGCCGGTCAGCTGCTGTCGGGCACGCGCGGGCCGTTCGCGCTCATCCCTCGCGCACCTGTTCGGCCGGTCGCCGCGCGCGAGGTCGGAGCGCACCTGGTTCGGGTGGCCGAGCAGGGGCCGCAGGGCCGCGCCACGGACCTCGTCGGACCGCGCGACGAGGATCTCGCCGAGCTCGCACGCAGACAGCTCGCCTTCGACGGCATCCGACGCCGGGTCGTCGAGATACGCCTCCCCGGCGCGTACGGTCGCGGACTCGCCTCCGGCTCGCTGCGCGGCGGAGCGGATGCCGAGCACGCGCGCATCGACTTCGACCAGTGGCTGCACAGCGAGGACCACGTGCGGAGATGACGAGGGTTCGGTGCGGGAGGATGGTCATACAGTCCTGTCCGTCGCATCCGGGAGCGCACCGTGTCACGTGTCCGAAATTCCTTCATGAAGGGCGGCGCGCTCGTTGCCGCCCTTCTCCTGCTCTCGGGCTGCGCGTCCGGACCGAGCGTCACACCCACCGGCAACACCACCGAGGTCACCGTGACCGTGGACGGGATGCGGTTCGTGCCTGACGTCGTGGAGGTGCCGGTCGGCGACGAACTCGTCATCACCTTCGAGAACACCGGGACGGAGGTGCACGACCTCACCCTGGAGAACGGCAAGAGCTCAGCACGCCTCATGCCCGACGAGACCGAGGTGATCGATGCCGGCATCATCGCCGAGGACCTGGACGGGTGGTGCTCCGTGAGCAATCACCGCGCGATGGGCATGGAGCTGACGGTGCGGGCAGTCGGGTAGCCGTTGCAGCCTCACTGAGCTCAGGGGTGCGGACCGGTCGCGTCAGCGGGACGGGTCCGCCGCGTTGAGCCGGACCATGGCGTCGTACAGCTGCTCGTCGGTCATCGCCGGTTCGGGCAGCGGATGAGCGCGCTCCGCCCGATAGGCATCGAGCATGATGTGCAGTTGACGACGCCAGGCGTTCGGGGCGGTGACGCTGGTGGCGTCGATCATCCGGCCGTTGAACCAGATGAGGTTCACGATGTCGGCCCGGTTGATGTCGGGACGCACTCTGCCGGCATCCTGAGCGCGAGTGAGCACGTCCTCGATCTGCTGACACATCTCGTCGTGGATGCTCTCGGTCGCCGCGTTGCCTGGGAACCGGCGTGACAGGAAATCGTTGAAACCGCGGTCACCCGCCTGCAGGCGGAACAGGTTCTCCAGGTAGCCGACGAAGCCATCCCAGGGATCGTCGATCTGCAGAGCCTTCTCGGCTTCGCTGAGGAACTCGCGCAGCCGGGGCTCGAACGCAGCGAGCAGCAGGTCCATCCGAGTCGGGAAGTGACGGTACAGCGTGCCGATCGCGACGTCGGCGTCACGGGCGATCTTCTCCAGGGAGGCGTCCATGCCGCGTGCGGCGAACTCCACGCGCGCCGCGGCGACGAGTCGGTCGTATCGCGCCTGCGCATCACGGCGCAGGGGCCTGCGTTTCACCTCACTGATGGTCATGCTGTCAATCTACTCCGGAATTCTCGGAATACCTGAGGCATCCCTCCGGTTCCTCTCCATGAACCGGAGGGGTGCCTCACCTAGACGCTCCATCCAGCGGCCGCCGAGATCCCTCGACAGCCCACACGCGCACAAAGGAGCACATCATGAGCAGCATCACCATCATCGGCGCGGGCAACATGGCCCGCGGAATCGGCAGCCGGGCGGTCAGGGGCGGCAACACCGTCCAGATCATCGCTCGCGACGAGGCCAAGGCGGCGTCGCTGGCGAAGAGCCTCGGCACCGACGTCACAACCGGGGCCTGGGGCTCCGCACCGACGGGAGACATCGTCTTTCTCGCGGTGCTGTTCGCCAGCGCCGTGCCGGTCGCTAAGGAGTTCGGCGAGGCCCTTGCAGGCAAAATCGTCATCGACATCACGAACCCGTTCAACGCCACCGGCACGGGACTGGCCGTGCCCGACGACACCTCCGTCGCGAAGCTCGTTGACGAGGCCACCCCCGCCAGCACGCACGTCGTGAAGGGCTTCAACACGCTGTTCAGTCAGATCCTCGCATCGGGCGAGCCGGCGGACGTGTTCTTCGCCGGTGACGACGCGCAGGCCAAGGCCAGCGTCTCGACGCTCATCACCAGCCTCGGACTCCGCCCGCGCGACGCCGGCGACCTGTCCATGGCGCACTGGCTCGAGGGCGCCGGGCTGCTGGAGATGGGCCTGGCCCGCGGTGGCCTGGGCATCGGGTTCTCGCTGGGCGTCAACATCGCAGAAGGGAACTGAACATGGGAAAGCTTGACGGCAAGACCGCGGTGATCACCGGAGCCACGAGTGGAATGGCGCTTGCGGGCGCGAAGCTGTTCGTCGAAGAGGGCGCGCATGTCTTCATCACAGGGCGTCACCAGGACGCGTTGGACGAGGCCGTGAAGCAGATCGGACGCAACGTCACCGGTGTGCGGGCGGACTCGGCGAACCTCGAGGACCTGGACCGTGTGTTCGAGGCGGTCAAGCAGGAGAAGGGTTCGGTCGACGTCCTGTGGGCGAGCGCAGGCGCCGGTGGGTCGCAGAAGCTGGGCGAGGTCACCGAGGAGCAGTTCGACACCGCGTTCTCGGTGAACGCGCGTGGCACTCTGTTCACGGTGCAGAAGGCCCTGCCGCTGTTCAACGACAACGGGTCGATCATCATGACGGGCTCGAACGCCTCGGTGCGGGGCTACCCGGACTGGGCGGTGTACGCCGGTAGCAAGGCGGTGCTCCCCGCGTACGCGCGGGTGTGGGTCGCCGAGCTGCGGGACCGCAGGATCCGCGTGAACGTGCTGACCCCCGGCCAGGTCTCCTCTCCCATGATGGAGAAGAACCTGGACGCCCAGATGATGGCGGTCTTCGAGTCCGTCATCCCGCGGCGTGAGATGGGTCGGCCCGAGGAGATCGCCTCGGTGGCGCTCTTCCTCGCCTCAGACGACTCCAGCTACGTCAACGGCATGGAGCTCGTGGCGGACGGAGGCTCGACAGTGATCTGAGTGCACCCCTGAAACGTCCAGAAGGGGAAGCCGCAGGCTGCGGCTTCCCCTTCTCGCACGTGCGCATGCCGGCCGGGTCAGTGGGCGTCGCCGCCAGCGTGCGGCCGCGCTGTCAGGCGCTGCATGGCGGAGCGCGCATGGCGGCGCATGAGGGCCTCGGCACTCTCCTCGTCATGATCGAGGAGCGCGCGGTAGATCGCGAGGTGATCGTCGACACGACCGCGGGTCCATGTTGGATCGGCGACGTCATCCTCAAGGGTGCGGATGCGATCGTCGCCGCCCAGGATGCCGAAGCTCTCGATCATGCGTCGCAGCGGCGGGTTCCCGGCCGCCTCGGCAATCACGGCATCGAACTCTCGTGCGAGCGCCATCAGGTCGAACGCGTCCGCAGAGGAGACCTCCCGATCCACAGTCTCCACGAGCCGTCCCAGGTGTGCGAGCGCATCGTCGCCGATCTTCCGCGCCGCGAACCTCGCCTCCGCTGCTCGCAGGAGCACCTCGATCTCCATCAGCTCTCCGAGCGTCGCCTCCGGCTGCGCGGCGACCCGGAGACGCCGCGAGTCGCTGCGCTCTACGAGCCCCTCGTGCTCGAGCTTGCGCAGCGCTTCGCGCACAGGGGTCGGACTCACGCCGAGATCGGCGGCGAGCTGGCGTTCGGTGATGGGCGATCCGGGTTGGAGCACACCATCGGCGATGCTGTCGCGGATCGCGACGTACGCGTGCTCCGCCAGGGACTCCGTGCGGGCCAGCGGCCGCAGACCGGTCTTGTTGATCACGCGCTCTCCTCCGCACCAACGCTATATCAAAGAGCGCTCAGAGCCCGGATGCATCCAGTCGTCGCAGTGAGCGATCGGAGAGCACGAGGACGAACATCGTCGCGGCCACCCCGAGCATGAGCCCGGAGAGACCATGCAGGCCGACGGTGTCGATGCCGTCGTGGAAGAACACGCCGATTGCGGCGGCGGCCAGGATAGCTCCGAGGTACATGAAGGTGCGCAGAAGCCCGGCGGATGCTCCGATGCTGGCAGGGTTCGCCTGCCCGAACATCGCGTTCTGATTCGCGAGATTCAGCAGCCCCTGAGGCACCCCGAACACGATCGCGATCACGACGAGCCCGACGATGTGGGTGTCATCGTCGATGAACAGCATCCCGATGCATCCAGCGATCTGCGCGACAGCGCCGACGACGAGCTTGGCGCGCACCGCCGCGTGCCGTCCCGTCACCGCCGCGACCACCAGGCTCGTCGCGAAGGTCGGCAGCAGCAGCAGTCCTGCGGTAACCGCGGTGAATCCGCGCTCGACCTGCAGCCATTGCGGGAACCCGAAGAACATTGCGTAGGCGACGACCATCGTCAGCATCCCGCGCAGATATGTGGTCAGCAGCGGGATATTCCCTGCCATTACCCGCAGGTCGATGAACCCTCGCATGTTGCAGTGAATGCAACTGTCCGTGCTTGCAATCGATACCTATTCGGCTCCTTCGGTGTCGAAGTGTTCCGACCATAACAGCGTGATCTCGCGGATGCGGAGATCTGGGTTGACACAGTGATGCACTGTCCCATACTTTGTTGCATCTAATGCAAGATTTTGAGGCTTCTCCAGCGGCGCTTCGGCTGATCACGTCAGCATCGAACGTCGCACTGGCGAACCCGGAAGCGCAGGTTTTCAGTGCGATGATCGATGGTTGGCGGAACCAGCAGCTGTCGCGCGGGCTCCGTGAGCAGACGATCCGGAACCGGACGGCGACGGTGACACGGTTCCGTGATTTCGTGGACAAACCGCCTTGGAGGTGGACTGTCGCGGATGTGGATGAGTTCACTGCTCAGTCTGGCGGTCGCACTCGGACGTTGTCGACGATGCGCGCCAACCATGGGTCTATCCGTGGGTTCTGTGACTACCTCACGAACCCGTTGTACGACTGGATGGAGATCTGCGATCGCGAGTTTGGGGAGGTCCCTTCGCAGGTGTGCCTGCCGTGGAACACCGTGGCGCACCGGTTCGAGTTCGAAGGCCATGGGAAGCGTCGCCCGTTCACGTACGACGAGATCGAGCGCCTGTTCGATACGGCCGACGCCCGCGTCGAGCTGCTCGTGAGTTCCGGGCGAAAGGGTGCGCTCGGCGCGTTGCGGGATGCCCAGTTGCTGAAGACGGTCTACGCGTTCGGTCTGCGCCGCACTGAGGCGGTGATGCTCGATACCGTCGATTTGCACCACAACGCGAAGATGCGCCAGTGGGGCCGCTACGGCGCGGTCCACGTGCGATGGGCGAAGGCGGCGGGCGGTGGCGCGCCACGACGTCGCACGGTGCTGCTGGTGCCGGAATTCGACTGGTGGGTCCCCGGCATGCAGCAATGGCTCGAGCAGGCCCGGGCCCGTTTCGCGCCCGGAGACGACCTCGACGCGCTCTGGGTGACCGAGCGCCGCACGCGTCTGTCTGCTGGGTATCTCGATCGGAGGTTCGCAGAGTTGCGTGATGAAGCCGGCCTGTCGAAGGACCTGACGTTGCACAGCCTCCGGCACTCCTATGTCACACACCTTCTGGAGTTCGGGTACGCCGATCGATTCGTCCAAGAGCAGGTCGGGCATATGCATGCCTCGACGACCTCGATCTACGCCTCCGTCAGCTCGGACTACAAGAACCGTGTGCTCGCCGAAGCGCTGAAGGCCCTCATCGAAGGAGAAGCTGATGACCGTTGAGCTCGACACCGGCTGGAATCTGCGCAGCGTGATGGCGTCGCGCGGGATCTTCCAGACCTCCAAACTGAAACCCCTACTCGAAGAGCGCGGCATCGACCTGTCCCGGGAGCAGGTGTATCGGCTGGTGACTCAGCCGCCCCAGCGGGTGCGTCTCGACGTGTTGGCGGCGTTGTGCGATGCGCTGGAGTGCTCGCTCGACGATCTCGTGACGATCACTCGCCGGGAGGCCTCGACCCCGGTGGCGGTGGGTGAGGAGGCGACACGGGGGGCGATCGGTGATCTCCGTCCTGTTCGCGCGGCGATTCGTCGGCCGCGTACGAAGTAGCCGCGGTGGCCAAGCCTCCGCAGCTGCCGCGAGTCGCTGAAGTCGTCGCTCTCGTCCGCCCTCTCGTTCCCGAGATCTCTCGCGAGCGAATCGCTGAGATCGTGCATTCGGTTGCGCCAGTACCCCTCACGCAGCGGCTTCTTGAGCTCGCGCTGATCAAGCAGCCCGGAGTCCTGGAGGGGCAGCATGCGAACGTGCCGGTGACCGTTCAGGATCTGGCCCATGCGCTGGTCGAAGAAGGGGCGAGCCGGGTGGTGTTGCCGACGTGTGAGTCCTGCGGACGCGCGGTGAGAATGCCCCACAAGACGCCGGGCGGTGGTCGGCACTGCTCCCGATGCGAGCGGAACGCCCGGTCCGTCTCGTGCGCGTCCTGTGGCCGGGTCCGGCCCGTGCAGCGCACGATCGACGGACAGCGTTTCTGCCGTGACTGTTGGCGAGCCGACCCTCGATCGTTCGGCGACTGCTCGCGGTGCGGTCAGCATGCGACCATCATCGTCCGTCGCCCGGAACTGGTCTGTCTGGCCTGCTACACCGCACCGATCAAGACCTGTGGTCTCTGCGGAGAACCTGGCCGCGTCGCCTCCCACCTCGACGGACGACGAGTATGCGCGCGCTGCTACTACGCGATGCGCAGACCACAACCTTGTCCCGAGTGCGCGCGCAGGGTGTTCCTGACCGGCTTCATGAATGGCCAGATGGTCTGCGCCGACTGCGCGGGTACTCCGATCACGATGGCCTGCCCCGGATGCGGCTCGATCGAGGAGATCCGCAAACATCACCTCTGCGTCGAGTGCCGCCGGCCCGTCGCGATCCAGCAACTGCTCGCCGACGATTCGGGAGAGATCCGCGCGGACCTCCACCCCCTTGCTGACTATCTGCTCACGCACCATGGCAAAGCGGCGTCGCTCGAACGCTGGCTGCACAAGAGCAAGTGCGCGATGGTGCTCCGCGAGCTCGCGGACGGGACCCTGCCGCTCACCGCCGAGGCGATCATCACCCGAGCCCGGTCGGGACAGTCGGTCGCGTTCCTCCTCTCACTGCTGGTCCGTTCCGGCGTGCTGCCGGAGCTCGACGTCGAGGGCACGCGTTTCACCCACTGGCTCAACGACTGGCTCGATGGCATCGACCATCCCGAGGACCGGTTGATCCTGCGCCGCTACTGCACCTGGGAGCTCCTCCGATCCACTCGGACACTGCGCAGCGCGTCCAGCCCTGCTTCCGGCTTCCAGAGGCAGAGGGCTGCACTGAAGTACTGCGCCGCGTTCCTCGGGGAGATCCGGGCGCAGCAGGAGACGCTGGCGACGTTCCCGCAGCGCCTACTCGACGCGTATCTGACCGATTCGCCTAGCCAACGCGACGCGCTGGCACCGTTCACTCGCTGGCTGCGAAAACACCGGCTGAGCACCCTTCGGGTCGAGTTTCGAGCCCATCGCCTCGAGGGGCGAGACTACGCCTCTGATCACCGATGGCAGATGGCCCGCAGGTTCCTATCCGATGCCGACATGGACCCGAAGACCCGGGCCGCGGGTCTCCTCGTGCTGCTCTACGGGATCCAGCTGACCCGCATCGTCACGATCACCCGGGCACAGGTCGACACGAGCTCGCGGCCCGTGACGCTCACCGTCGGGGCCGAGCCGATCGAGGTCCCCGCGATCCTCGGCGACGCCATCGTCGAGCTCGTCGATGCCACAAAGGGCCATCCTGAAGGGTGGTTGTTCCCCGGCCGGAACCCGGGCCGTCACCTCACCCCGGGGCCGCTCAGCCGTCGCCTTCGCGCCGAAGGCCTGCTTGCCGGGAGCGCCCGCACGACAGCGCTCATCGAGCTCACCCGGCAACTGCATCCCCGGATCGTCTCGGATCTCCTCGGCATCACGACGGCATCCGCTGCCTCATGGTCGCGTCTCGCCGGTGGCGAGTGGTCCGATTACCCGGCTCTCCGCTCCACCCACCCCTGATCAAGCATCACCCGTCAGAGCCGGGCCGGAAATCGCTTCGCGCAGTTGCTCGACGGTCGGAGAGCCTCCCAGCCCGGCAGGGGTACGGAACACCCGGCAGGCGAGCCCGACCGGCGTGTGCTCGTCGGCGAAGGGATCGACGCCGTCGACGAGGACGGTCGGTGACCCGTGGAATCCGAGGCGCTCGGCGTCCTCGGCGGTCTCGACCAACTGTCGTGTGACGCGGATATCTGATCGACCGTCGAACAGCTCAGCAAGCCGGCGGTCGAGTACTTCCCAGTTCGGGCAGCCGTCGAAGTACTGCAGGGTGATCTCCATGGTTGGCCCTCTCAGTTCTCGGTGCCGCGGAGCATCAGGAGCGCTCCGGCAATCGTAGCGGTGACGATCACGATGTCGGCGAGGTTCCCGATGAACCAGTTGCCGTAGGCGAGGAAGTCGACGACGTGCCCCCGGGCGAATCCTGGTTGGCGGAAAAGCCGGTCGCCGGCGTGCGAAGCAGCGGCCCCGCCGAGCGCACCGATCACGATCGCCCACCCGGGGCGTCGGACCCGGAACGCGAACACGATCGCGGTGGCCGTGGCCGCGACGGCGATGAGAGCGAACACCCAGGTGAAGCTCTCCCCGAAGGAGAACGCCGCGCCGGGGTTGTACGCGAGCTGCAGGCCCAACAGGTCGCCGATCAGCGGGATGCGCTCGTGCTCCGACAGGGTCGCCTCGGCCCACACTTTCGTTCCCTGATCGATCACGACGACGACCACGGCGATCAGAAGCGCCCAGGCAGTGAGCCGCCAGCGTCCTCTCTGCGGACGCTCTCCCGACGCCGATGCCGACTCAACGTCGGTATTCGTGTCCGGGGTCATGCGAGGGCCTCGAAGAGACGGACGATAACGCCGGATTCAATGAGGATGAACAGGCCCAGGCCGATGAACACGACGGGGACGAGCCAGTGCTCGACACGTTCGAGCGTTTCGGTGACGGCCTTGTGGGTGCCGATCAGTCGCCCGGCAGCGCACCAGACGGCGACGAGGATCAGGAACACGACGATCATGACCGCGACGTCGCCGGGCGAGCTGGTGCGGAAGATCGGCGTGTAGAGGGAGATGTTGTCGGCCCCGTTGGCGATCGTGATCCCGGCGACCCCCATAGTCCGACCGCGGTGATCTTGGAGTCGTCATCATCGTCGTCGCCGTTACGGCGCAGGCCGCGAATGAGCGTCCAGATGCCGATGCCGAGCGGGATCAGACCCAGGAAGCCGACCCATTCGTCCGGGACGATCGTGAGACCGAGCGCGGCGATCACGCTGATCACGACGAGTGTGATGAACCCGAGGTACTGGCCTGCGACGATCTGCCACGGTCGCGGCTTTCCCCGGCTGGAGGCGAGGAACAGCACGGTGAGCACGACGATGTCGTCGATGTTGGTCGCCGCGAACAGGCCGATCGCCGACCCGATGGTTGCGAGCATCAGCTTTCCATTCGTGGTGTGCGGGTGCGTGCGGCGCGCAGGCCGTTGAGGATCACGATGACCTCCGCGACCTCGTGGACCAGGACGACAGCCGCGAGCCCCAGGACCCCGAAGAGCGCGAGCGGGAGCAGTGCGGTGATGATCAGCAGGGACAGGATGATGTTCTGGTTGATGATCCGCCGGCCCCGCCGCGCGTGATCGAACGCCCGCGGGATGAGCCGCAGATCATGACCCGTGAAGGCCACGTCCGCAGACTCGATCGCCGCATCGGAGCCGGTCGCTCCCATCGCGATGCCGATGTCCGCGGACGCCAGGGCCGGGGCGTCGTTGATGCCGTCACCGATCATCGCGACCGATCCCGCCTTCGACAACTCGCCGATCGCGGTCGCCTTGTCCTCAGGGCGCAGCTCCGCGCGCACATCAGCGATCCCGGCCTGCGCAGCCAGCGCACGAGCGGTGCGGGCGTTGTCCCCGGTGAGCATCGTCATGCCGACGCCCTGATCCGCAAGCGTGCGGACCACCTCGGGGACTTCCGGACGCAGCTCGTCGCGGACGCCGATCGCCGCGACCGGTGCCTCGTCGCGGTGCACGATCACGACAGTCATGCCCTGCTCCTCAAGCCCTGCAACCCGGTCGCCGAGCTCGCCGGCGTCGAGCCAGCGGGGGCTGCCGACCGTGATACGAGCGCCATCGACGGTGCCGTCGATGCCGTGCCCGGCCTGCTCGGTCACATCCGCGGCCACGGGAACACCCGGGGCTGCAGCGGTGATCGCCGCCGCAAGGGGATGCGTGCTGTGCTGCTCCAGAGCCGCCGCCCAAGCCAGCGCCTGCTCCTCGGCAATGCCGTTCGCAGTGAGGACCGCGGTGACCGCGGGCTCGTTACGGGTCAGGGTGCCGGTCTTGTCGACCGCGACGTGCCGGACCGTGCCGAAGCGCTCGAAGACCGCGCCGGACTTGATGATCACGCCGAACTTGCTCGCCGCGCCGATCGCGGCAACGACCGTCAACGGCACCGAGATCGCCAGCGCGCACGGAGAGGCCGCTACCAGCACGACGAGCGCACGAGTGATCCATACCTCCGGGTCGCCCAGCAGTGACCCAATGATCGCGACGAGCGCTGCGAGAATCAGCACACCGGGTACGAGCGGGCGGGCGATCCGGTCCGCGAGACGCGCACGCTCGCCCTTCTCCGTCTGCGCTTTCTCGACCAACTCCACGATCGTCGTAAGCGAGTTATCGGTACCGGCCGCGGTCGCCTCGACCTCCAGCACGCCGGAGCTGTTAATCGCGCCGGCCGACACCGCGTCCCCGGGCTCGACCTCGACGGGGATCGACTCCCCGGTGATCGCCGAGGTGTCCAGGCTTGAGCGGCCAGAGCGGACGATCCCGTCGGTTGCGATCCGTTCGCCCGGGCGGACCACCATGACCTGGCCGACCGTCAACTCCCTCGCCGGCACCTGCGCAGAGACGCCGCTCTGCAGCACGGTCGCCGTCTCCGGCACGAGCTTCAGCAGCGCCCGCAGGCCGCCACGGGCACGGTCCATCGCCTTGTCCTCAAGCGCCTCAGCAATCGAGTACAAGAACGCCAGAGCAGCGGCCTCCTCCACATAGCCGAGGATGACCGCGCCGATCGCGCTGATCGTCATCAGCAGCCCGATCCCGAGCTTGCCCTTGAACAGCTTCCGAATCGCGCCAGGAGTGAACGTCGACGCGCCCAGCAGCAGGCCGATCCAGAACAGTACGAGCGCCGGGATCTCGAGCCCGGACCATTCAAGGATCAGACCAGCCAGGAACGCGACACCGGAGAAGACCGGCACCATGATCCCACGGTCCCTCCACCAGGGCCGCTCCACCTCTTCGGTCTCATCCTCCGCCGCAGTGGCAGGCTCGTGCTCGCAGCTACACGCCGCGCTCACGCGTCCGCCCCTGTACCGCAGCAGCCCGGCACCGTGCACGACGAGTCCACACACGGCGCGTGCTCATCGACCGCCAGCGTCACATCCACGAGCGCGACGAGCGCAGCCGCAAGATGCGGGTCAGCGATCTCGTAGCGCGTCTGGCGACCCTCAGGCTCGGCGACCACGATCCCGCAGTCACGCAGGCACGTCAGGTGGTTCGAGACGTTCGAGCGGGTCAGCTCCAGCTCGCGCGAGAGCACGGCTGGATAGCTCGGGGCGTTCAGCAGAGTCATCAGGATCCGGGAGCGCGTCGGGTCCGCCATGGCCCGGCCGAGCCGGTTCATGACGTCGAGGCGCGAAGCAATAGTCAGCATGTACTGAACTATACAGCAAGCGCTGATCAATCATTGGTGATCAGTTCCCCACCATTCATTGGGAGAAGAGTCGGAAGCCGCTGAATACGCAACTCAACAACAGTCGGCGCTACCAGTATGATCTCGTCGGGTTGGAACCCGGACCAGTGATCCTGCTCGTCGACAACGACGACGGGGGCCTGCGAGTATCCGAGGTCCGTGGTGATCCACGGAACCCCGGGCTCCATCTCACACCCGGCCCGCTCAGTCGACGTCTCCGCGAACAGGGGCTTCGCTCAGGAAGCGCCCGGACCACGGCCTTGATCGATCTCACCCGTCGGATGCACCCGCGGATCGTCTCCGACCTGCTCGGCATCACCCCCGCCTCCGCAGCCGCATGGTCGCGTCTCGCCAGCGGCGATTGGACGGACTATCCAGGGCTCCGCTCGGCCCCCGGCTTATGAACAGGTGCACCTACACTCGTCACGTCCGCGCGTCGTTCGAGCAGGATGGTGTCGCGCCACTGGCCTGCGAGCGGGCCGTGCTCCATGAGCGCTATCCGCTCGCGCCGGCCGACCTGGCGGAACCCCGCTCGCTCGTGGAGGCGGAGGCTGGCCGTGTTCTCGGGGAATACCGAGGACTGGATGGTCCAGATGCCCGTGTGCTCGGCGGCGCTGATCAGCCCCTCCAGCAGGAGACGCCCGACGCCTCTGCCCGACGACTGCGGCGCGACGTAGACGGAGTGCTCGACCACGCCGCGGTACACGGCGCGGGCGGAGACGGGGCCTGCGGCCGCCCAGCCGACGACCGTCGGTCCATCCGCCGCGACGAGCATGAGACCGGGCTGCTTGCCCGCTGCGAACACGTCCCAGGAGGGCGGCGGCTCGGATTCGAACGTCGCGTGGCCGGTCGCGATCCCGGCGCGGTAGATCTTCTCGACCGCGGGCCAGTCCGTCTCGACCATCGGCCGGAGCCCGACCGCTCCCATCAGCCCAGCAGCGCCTTCGCCGCATCGGCGAGCGTGCCGGTGGTAGGCCGGTAGTAGGCCCACTTCCCGCGCTGCTCCCTGGTGACCAGTTCCGCCTCGACGAGCAGCTTCATGTGGTGCGAGACGGTCGGCTGCGACAGGCCCACGGGGTCCGTGAGGTCGCAGACGCACATCTCGCCGGCGCTGCTGCCGACGATCATCGAGAGCAGCTTCACCCGCGTCGGGTCGCCGAGGGCCTTGAAGACCTTCGCGAGGTCGTGGGCCGTGCCGTCGTCCATCGCCTGGCCGGGGGCGCAGCACGCCCCAGCGGAAGAGGCGATGGTGGCGGGCAGTGCGTTCATGGCTCCATTCTGCCCGACGTATTGACATCTGTCGATATGAAGGACAGGATCGTTCCTGTCAACGCATCGAAGAACGTCAATGCATGGAGGTCGCAGTGAATCCTGTCGTCGTCATCGGGGCCGGTCCGCAGGGACTGGCCGCCGCCGCTCACCTGCTCGAGCGCGGGCTCGACCCGATCGTCCTGGAATCCGGCGACACGGCTGCCTCCGCGGTGGCCGAGTGGGGCCACGTCCGCCTGTTCTCTCCGTGGACCGAGCTCACCGACGCCGCGTCGCGACGCCTGCTGGAGCCCACCGGGTGGTCGGCCCCGACTCAGGGCTACCCGACCGGCGCGCAGTGGATCGATCAGTACCTCGCGCCCCTCGCCGACGCCCTCGGTGACCGCGTACGCTACGGAGCTCGCGTGGTCGGCGTCGGCCGCAAGGGCCGGGACCTCTCCGTCGACGCGGGCCGCGCCGAGCAGCCCTTCGTCGTCCACGTCGCGCGCGCCGACGGCACCGAGGAGCGGATCGAAGCGAGTGCCGTGATCGACGCTTCCGGCACCTGGCGGACACCCAGCCCCGCCGGCGCTGACGGTCTTCCCGCCCTCGGTGAGAGGGCAGCGGTCGAAGCTGGGCTCCTGGAGCACCGCATGCCCGCGATCGAGGACGCCAGCCCCTGGCGGGCCAGCACGTCGTGGTGGTCGGCAACGGGCACTCCGCGGCGACGACGATCGGGGTCCTGTCCAGGGTGGCCAAGCGTGAGCCGGGGACGCGGATCACCTGGGTGCTGCGCCGCGGCGCGGTCGGCAACACCTTCGGCGGCGGCAGCGCCGACGAGCTGCCCGAGCGCGGCGCGCTGGGCCAGCGGGCGAAGAAGGCCGTCGAAGACGGGCTCGTCGATCTCGTGACCGGGTTCCGCTCCGAGCGGGTCGTCATCGACGGCGGCCAGGCGGCGCTCGTGGCAGAAGATGGCCGCCGGCTCGCACCTGCCGCTCGGGTGTTCGTCGCCACCGGGTTCCGCCCCGACCTGTCCTTCCTCTCCGAGATCCGTCTCGACCTCGACATGCGCCTGCAGGCACCGTCGAAGATCGCTGCGGAGGTCGATCCGAACGTGCACTCGTGCGGCTCCGTGCGGGCCACCGGCGCAGCCGACCTCGAGCAGCCCGAGCCGGGCTTCTACATCGTGGGCGCGAAGTCCTACGGCCGTGCGCCGACGTTCCTCGCCCTGACCGGGTTCGAGCAGGTGCGCAGCGTCGTCGCCGCGATCGCCGGGGACCGCGAGGCCGCCGAGCGCGTGGACCTCGTCCTCCCGGACACGGGCGTGTGCGGAGGCTCCGGCCTGTTCGACGCTCCCGACCAGGAGTCTTCCGCCGGGTCGTGCTGCGCGTCGAGCCCCCAGCTCATCCAGCTCGGCACGGCACCAGCTGGCCGCTGAATCGCGGACAACAGGAAGGGGCAGGAACCAGACGGTTCCTGCCCCTTCGCACGTGCGGTACTGCTCAGCCCAGGAGGTCGGCGAGAAGGGTCTCGACGCGGCCCTTGATCTCGTCGCGGATGGGACGAACCGCCTCGATGCCCTGCCCGGCGGGGTCGTCGAGCTTCCAGTCCTCATACCGCTTGCCCGGGAAGAACGGGCAGGCGTCGCCGCAGCCCATCGTGATCACGACATCGGAGTCTTGCACCGCTTCGGTGGTGAGCACTTTTGGCTGCTCCGCAGTGATGTCGATGCCCACCTCACGCATCGCCTCGACGGCGACGGGGTTGATCTGGTCAGCGGGCATGGATCCGGCGGAGCGGACCTCGACGCGGTCACCGGCGAGCTCGCGGAGCCAGCCGGCGGCCATCTGGGAGCGTCCGGCGTTGTGGACGCAGACGAAAAGGACGGAGGGCTTCTGGTCAGTCATGGCAGTTTCCTTCAGTCAGTCGGTGAGAGTAGCGAGGAGCTCGCGGACGCGGCCCTCGATGTCATCGCGGATCGCGGCGACGCCCTCGGGCGAGGCCAGCGCTGGGTCTCCGACGGCCCAGTCCTCGTAGCGGACCCCGGGGATGATCGGGCAGACGTCGCCGCAGCCCATCGTCACCACCACGTCCGCGGCGCGCACCGCGTCGTCGGTCAGCGGCTTCGGGAACGCATCCCCCGCTAGCTGTTCGCCTTCGATCTCGGTGAGCAGAGAGCGCAAGTGCGGGTGCACATCCGCCGCAGGCGTCGACCCGGCGGAGCGGGCGATGACCTTGCCCCCGGCGAGCTGGTTGACAATCGCGGCGGCAAGTTGCGAGCGGCCCGCGTTCTGCACGCAGACGAACAGTACCTGCGGCACCGCTGTCACCCGATCTCTGGTCAGATCGGCCAGGCGCTGCCGGGCGAACCGTTCGGTCAGCGGGATCATGTGCGCCGTCAGCTTCGCTGAACGCACCAGGCCCGCGTAGGACTCGCGCACGATCGCGACCACGAGATCACGGTTCAGCCCGGTCAGCTCGTCCGCGAGTTCCTCGGCGAGGCGGGTCACGCGGGTGTCCATCTGCTGCAAGGCCTCGGCCCGTGCTGCGGTGTCTTCGGGCTCGTCCATGGCGGCTGCGGCGGGAGCGAACGCGTCAAGGAGAGCCGCGACGGCGCGCTGCTTGCCTGGCGCGATGCGGTAGTACACCCAGGTACCCCGCCGCTCGGACAGCAGCATCCCCGTCTCCTTCAGCACCTTCAGATGGTGGGAGACCGTCGGCTGCGACACCTCGGCGAGCTCGGCGAGGTCGCACACGCAGGACTCTCCGCGAGGGTCGATCGCGATCGCGGAGAGCATCCGCAGACGCAGCGGATCAGCGAGCGCCTTGAGCGCGCCGGCCACGGTGGTCGCGGCCTCGGTGCCGATGGCATGCGTCGCGGACGGCGCGCACGCCTCCGTGTTGGAGATGACGGCGGTATCGGTCATGACGTCCTCGATTCGACGGCGTAGGGGTCGGTGCGGAACCAGGCCCGGGCGGCCCAGAGCGAGACGTAGACGAGGCCCACGAGCACAGGCACCTCGATCAGGGGGCCGACGACTCCGGCGAGGGCCTGTCCGGAGGCCGCGCCGAAGGTGCCGATCGCGACCGCGATCGCTAGCTCGAAGTTGTTGCCCGCCGCGGTGAACGCGAGCGTCGTCGACCGTGCGTAGCCGAGGCCGAGGCCCTTGCCGAGCAGCAGCCCCGCGAACCACATCAGGCCGAAGTAGACCAGCAGCGGCAGCGCGATCCGCGCCACGTCGAGGGGCTTCGCCAGCACCGCATCGCCCTGCAGCGCGAACAGCAGCACGATCGTGAACAGCAGCCCGTACAGCGCCCATGGGCCGACCGCGGGCAGGAACTTCTCCTCGTACCAGGCGCGGCCATGGCGCTTCTCGCCGATCCATCGCGACGCGAAGCCCGCCACCAGCGGCACGCCGAGGAAGACGAGAACGTTCAGCGCGATCTGCCAGACGGAGACCTCCAGGCCCTGCGCGTCCAGGCCCAGCCAGCCGGGCAGCACCGTGAGATAGAACCAGCCCAGCACCGAGAACATCACGACCTGGAAGACCGAGTTGATCGCGACGAGCACCGCCGTCGCCTCGCGGTCGCCGCAGGCCAGATCGTTCCAGATCACGACCATCGCGATGCACCGCGCCAGCCCGACGATGATGAGCCCCGTACGGTACTCCGGCAGGTCCGGCAGGAACAACCAGGCCAGGGCGAACATCACGGCTGGGCCGGCCAGCCAGTTCAGCACCAGCGACGAGACCAGCAGTTTCTTGTCCCCGGTGACGGCGGCGACCTTGTCGTAGCGGACCTTCGCCAGGACCGGGTACATCATCACCAGCAGGCCCAGGCCGATGGGGATCGAGATCCCGCCGACCTCGAGCTTCGCCAACAGCCCCGAAAGAGCCGGCACGAAACGTCCGAGCAGCAGGCCCGCGACCATGGCGAGGCCGATCCACAGCGGCAGCCACTTGTCTAGGGTGGAGAGCCTCTTCGGGGCGGTACGGGTCAAAGCGTCGGTCATGCGAGCAGCTCCTCGATCTTCGCGAGGTAGACGGGCTTCGGGTGCGCGCCGATCAGCGTGTCGACGCGTTCCCCGTCCCGGTAGAAGCCGAGGGTCGGGATCGAGGTCACGCGGGCCGCGGCCACAGTCTCGGGATTCTGGTCGGCGTCGAGCTTCACGATCTTCACCCGGCCCGCGTACTCGCCGGCGAGCTGGTCCAGGATCGGGGCGATCGCCTTGCACGGCCCGCACCAGGTCGCCCAGATATCGACCACGACGGGCAGCTCGGATTCGAGCACTTCAGCCTGGAAAGTGGCGTCGGTGACGGGGGTGACGGTGCTCATGCGGAGACCTCCAGGACGGGCTCGGGCAGGGTGGCGGGTGCGAGGTTCGACAGGTAGTGCTGGGCGTCCTGCGCGGCCGCGCAGCCGGTGCCCGCGGCGGTGATCGCCTGCCGGTACGTGTGATCGACGAGATCCCCGGCCGCGAACACCCCGGCCAGGTTCGTCCGCGTGGACGGGTGCGCGACACGAACGTAGCCGTCCGCGTCGGTGTCTACCTGGCCCGCGACGAGCTCGGAGCGAGGATCGTGCCCGATCGCGACGAACACCCCCGTCGCGTCGAGCGTGCGCTCGGCCCCGGTGACGGTGTCGCGCAGCACGAGCCCGGTGACCTGCTCGTCGCCGAGGATCGCGGCGACCTCGCTGTTCCAGGCGACCTCGATCTTCGGATCCTCCAGCACGCGCTGCGCCATGATCCTCGACGCCCGGAACTCGTCCCGGCGGTGCACTATGGTCACCTTCGACGCGAACCGAGTGAGGAACAGAGCCTCTTCCATCGCCGAGTCCCCGCCGCCGATCACGGAGATCTCCTTGTCGCGGAAGAAGAACCCGTCGCACGTCGCGCACCAAGACACTCCGTGCCCGGACAAGCGCTCCTCCTCAGGAAGGCCGAGCTTGCGATACGCGGATCCCATCGTCAGGAC
This sequence comes from Microbacterium suwonense, assembly GCF_030296555.1. Classification (NCBI taxonomy): domain Bacteria; kingdom Bacillati; phylum Actinomycetota; class Actinomycetes; order Micrococcales; family Microbacteriaceae; genus Microbacterium; species Microbacterium suwonense. The sequence continues at coordinate 2,534,239 of NZ_AP027728.1, read as the reverse complement.
CACCGCCCGCGCCAGGTACGTCTCGCCAGCACCGGTCTCAACGGTCTTCACGTCGCCGTCGAGATCAAGGCGGATCGCGTCGTCGTAGACGATCTGCGCGCCGAACCGCTCGGCCTGCGCCCGCATCGACTCCATCAGCTCCGGCCCCTGCACGCCATCGACGAAGCCCGGGAAGTTCTCCACCTCGGTCGTCGTCATCAACGCACCGCCCGCCGTCACCGAGCCGGCGATCACGACCGGCGCGAGACCCGCACGTGCTGCGTAGACAGCCGCAGTGTATCCGGCGGGACCTGACCCGACGATGACCAGTTCCACCTCTTGATTCGACATGCATCTATATTGACATCTATCGAATCAATCCGCGAGTCCAAGCCGGCTTCGTCACCGAATGTTCACCCACCCCGCTCTGGCAGGGGCCGCCAATGCCCTCCGAGCGCGAACCTCTATATCGTCGACAAACCGTGCGCGAAAAGTGCACTCATCAACAATCGGACCTACCAGTAAACGGGTCGGCGGCGCGGCGTTCACGGAACGCGAATCCGGCGCCGGCGACCGCGGCGACCGCGAGAAGCCAGAGCGATGCGACCTCGGAGTTCATGAGGAAGAGCATGAGGCTGACGAGCAGTCCGGCGAACAGCAGGATGCCGGGGAGGTCGAGGCGGCGCAGCGAACCCGCGGGCCGCTCGCCGGCATCCGTCGTCCGATGCTTCTCCTCCCGCGGCAGGAGAAGCAGCCCACAGACGAAGCAGGCGATCCCGAGCGGGATGTTGATCGCGAACGTCGACCGCCAGCCGCCGACGTCAACGAGCACCCCGCCCAGGGTCGGCCCGACCACGGCGACCGTCTGGTTTGCGACAGACAGGGCGGTCAGCATCCCGGTCGGGCGGAAGCCGCCGAAGTCGGCGGTGCGCTCGGTCTCCCGACGCAGCAGCGACATGGATGCCGGGTATCCCGCACATGTTCCGAGGCCGAGCACGACGCGGGCGACGATGAGCAGCGACAGAGTCGGGGCGAATGCACCGATCGCTCCGGCGATCGTCGTGAACGCGGCACCTGCCAGGTACAGCCCACGCGGACCGAAGAGGTCGATGAGCCGGCCGGCGAGAGGCTGTCCGATAGCCGTCGCGAAGTACAGCGCCGAGACGAGCAGCGTGGTCTGACTCGCCGGGGCGCCGAAGGCGATGCCGATCGGCACGAGAGCGACCGCGATGATCGACGAGTTGATCGGATTGAGGACCGATCCGAGGATCATCGGCGCGATCAGACGCCGGTCGAAGCCGTCGTGGCGAGCGGGACGCCTCACACGCGCACCGACTGTGTGCCGTCCATTCCCGTCACACCGCCTCCACCATCGCACTCTCCGCGATCGTGTCGCTCTTCGCCATCACGGATCGCCCCGCCGTCCGCTCGATCATGCCTCCCGATGCTGTCATGGAAGGGGAACAGGCAACACTGACAAAGGTACGTGATGCTGCCCAGCGTGGATGTCGCGGTCGTGCAGTGACCCCTGCGACACCGGTCGCGGGAACGAGATCTTCAGCACCTTCAGCTCGGGTAGTCGGAACATCCTGATCGTCGCGGGATCGACGCGGTAGATCTCACCGACCCGCTGCTCATCGAGGAAGGACTCATCGGCGACGATCTCGTACGCCGCGTCATCCTTCACGAACAGGTCGAGGGTGATCCAGAACGGGCCGGCATTCTTCGATCGGACCTCGTCGCAGACGTCGGCCAGCGTGGGCATGGTCTCAGACATGAGCGGGGACTCCGATCTCGATGCGGAACAGCGCGGTCGGCGTAGGACTGTCGACGACATGGTTGAGGACAAACTCGTAGGCGGCGCCGCGCTCCATCTCGGCCGGAGACGTGGCGAAGGCGAAGCTCGGCAGATAGTCCATCTCGCGCGTGGGCATATGCAGCAGGTACGGGTTCATGACCTTCGCAATCGCGGTGGCGGTCTGCTGGTCACAGGCATTGACGATGAGCATGACGCCGAGCTCTCGCGGAGGGGCGGATGCAGTGGAAACCGGATCGAGTTCTCCGAGGATCGCGTTGTGCCCGTACAGCCGCAGGTCGAAGGAGAAGTCATCGCGGGCGAGTCCAAGTGCCTGCTCGGTGCGCAGGAACAGGTACTCGCGCAGCACCTCGGCCCATGCCTCCGGGTCGGCCAGCACCAGCGGCTCGCGAACACCGACGAACGACACGGTCTGGTAGCCGGCGATCCGCGCTCCTTCGAGCTTCACGGTGTGCTGCGCCGCGTGATGGAACTCGGATCCCTCGACGCGGACGCGTCGACCGTCCAATGACCGGTACACGGCGTTGCGGACGTCGAGCACGCCGTCGGGCTCTGTGAGCAGGAAGGGATCGACATTCTCGTAGACCATGTGCGCGGCCACCGACGTGGGCGTGCAGGCAGTGTCGGGGTCGACGGGCTCGATCGTGAACCCTTCGTGATCGATCGTGGCGAAGATACCCGCGGTGCGGGGGTTGGTGGTCGCCTGGGCACCGCACTCCACGATCTTCCCGGCATGCCAGGAAGGGCCCGCCGGCATCCCCCACATGAGGGGGACGGCAGCGGCGACGGCAGTGTCGGTGGCGCGTCCGGCGAGCACGACCTGCGCTCCCGCCTGCAGCGCTTCGACGATCGGCTCGTGGCCCATCAGACCGACGATGTGGGTGCAGTCGTCCAGCGTCTCGGGCTGCAGCTCTCCCATCGGGGCCAGTGGGTGGATGCGCCCCGAGGACAGGTGCTCCTTGAGATCATCGGCGCGCTGCTCGCTGTAGATGCGCGCGATGCGCAGGTCGATGCCCTCCTCGGCCATGACCTGTTCAGCGATGCCGGCCACCCAGTCGACTCCGGCATCGGTGCCGCTGGTGCCGCAGGATCCGACGATGAGCGGGATGCCGGCTTCGGATGCGGCACGAAGCAGCAGCCGAAGGTCACGGGCGATGGATCCGTCCGGCGACTTCCCCGTAGCGGCACCCAGGTAATAGGGGCCGGAATCTGTGGAGCCGCCATCGACCGCGATGACGTCGGGAGTGAGCGCCATGCCCT